>JAEXDQ010000023.1 GCA_023401595.1 Spirochaetota bacterium | reverse complement strand
GTACAGGCCTCCTTCGCGGGAGAAGTTCAGGCGAGCTATACAGGAGGGCAGAACATCTTCTACTCTGCGCCTGTCTATCGGGAGCAGCAGATCAGCGGCGTAATAATCGGAGTGCGGCCCAAAGAGGTCATGCAGAAGATGATCGAATCAAAAAGCTTCGACGGACATGGTCTGAGCTGTATCATCGAAGCGAACGGCCAGGTCATCCTCAGTCCAACGGATATTCTTCCTTTCCTGTGGCTTGATGATATTTTCTCCACCAATTCTGACAAAGGCGCTGCCGCTGATATCCATAAGATGCTGGAGGATATGTCCGCCGGACGGAACGGCGTACTGGCGTTTACGGCGGTCTCCGGAGAAGAATTGTTCCTCGCCTACAATGCTCTAGGGGTGAACGATTGGGTGTTGCTTACTTTGATTCCGGCGAATATTATTTCCAAGGGCGCCGATCAGTACGTTCAGCGCACCTTTATCATTGTAGCGGTCTCCTGCGCCATATTCTCTCTTTTTCTTTGCGCCGTATATTATTTCTTCAATCTCAATCGTCGGCAGCTTGAACATTTCGCGTTCATCGATCCTGTTACCGGAGGGTTGAGCAATACCGGTTTCCAATTAAAATATCACGAACTGTCGCAGACCATATCCCCCGGGACCTATACCGTCGTACTGGTCGATGTGAAGGGTTTTAAACTGATCAATGAAAAGTTTGGACCGGAAATCGGTAATGCGTTGCTGAGTTACCTGCAACACGTCATGGAACGGCATATCGACTTGGCGACGGAATTCGTGGCGAGAGGCGAGGTGGATCATTTCTACATCTGCATGAAAGAGCGGGTATCCGAGATGGTCCAGTCAAGGCTTTCAGTCATGGTTCAGGATATCGATTCCTACCAGGGTACTGAGCTGCCGCATGTTTCCTTCTCGTTGCGGCTGGGGGCCTGCCTTGTCGATGATCCAGGAGAGGATATCCTGATATTGCAGGGCCGGGCCAGGATGGCTTGTCAGGAACAATTCCACATGATTCCTGGAAAATGTGTATTTTATGATGAAAGCTTCGCATATCAACTCAGAAAGGAACAGGAACTTGATGAATTGTTCGATGAGTCCATCGCCAATGGCTACTTCCACGTATACCTACAGCCGAAGGTGTTGCTTCGGGACGATTCCCTTGCCGGGGCAGAGGCCTTGGTAAGATGGCGTCACCCCCGGAAGGGAACCATTTTCCCATCGGATTTCATCCCCCTGTTCGAACGCAACGGCAAGATTCTCCAGCTCGATATGTACATGTTCGAGAATATCTGCATGACGCTTGATCGTTGGCGTCGGATGGGCAGGAAGCTGACTCCCATCTCTATCAATCTATCCAGACGGCATTTTCAGGAAGCTGGTTTCCTGATGCGGTTCGTGGAGATAGCCGACCGGTACAAAGTTCCCCATGGTTTGATTGAGTTTGAGCTGACCGAGTCTATTTTCTTTACCGATCAACAGCTCGATCTCGTTGTGAATTGTATTCGCGAGATGCACGCCCTGGGCTTCAAGTGTTCCTTGGATGATTTCGGTTCAGGATTCTCCTCGTTGGGACTTCTGAAGGAATTCGATGTAGACGTCCTGAAATTCGACAGGGTGTTCTTTCTGGATTTGTCCAGCGAAAGGGCGAAGAACGTGCTGGTCTGTCTGATGAGGCTTGCCGAGAAGCTGCATGTCCAGACGGTGGCCGAGGGTATCGAATCCGAAGAGCAGCTTGCATACCTCCGTTCCATTCATTGCGATCTTGTGCAAGGGTATGTATTCTCAAAGCCGTTGCCAATCCCTGAATTTGAAGCTTGGGCGGATCATCTTGACGCCCGTGTCACGGCTGGAATCGGGGAAACAGCGGAATAAACAAAAGCGGGTAGGCCGCCATGACAAAAAAAACGACTCCACCTTTCGATGGGGTCGTTTCGTTTGTATGCGGCAGACTGGACTTGAACCAGCATAGCCTTTCGACCACTAGCACCTCAAGCTAGCGTGTCTACCAATTCCACCACTGCCGCATTGTGTCCTTGCGAACGTTGCCAACATACACTATAGAACCTGTCTTAGTCAAGTAATATTGAGAAAAAGAGGGGGCATAGTTGTTCCTTCCCCAGTTGCCGGCGATATGGACGCGGCATGTCGGCGCTGTTCTTGTGGCGGGTGAGGGGAGCGTCTTTGACCTTGAGGCTTCGCCCCTCGGTGCATGCGTGAAATTCATCATGGCGACGATAAGATTTTATTGACAAACAGTAAATGTCATACAATAATACATTTTAGCATATTTGAATGAAATTTTACCTTGACAAATGAGATATCCGAACTATAATAAATTTGAATTCCAGTCAAATATGAGATTGGATTATCACATATGAAAAAGGAGTGGCATATGAAAAAATGCACTGTGTTCATGCTGACCATCGCTTTGTGTGCTGGCGTCTCGTTGTTTGCCCAGGGAAGCGCTGAGAGTACTTTCCCGAACAAGCAGATTACGATTGTCTGCCAGGCAAATCCTGGCGGGTCTTCCGACCTGAATTGCCGTACTATCGCACCTGGAATGGAATCCGCTCTTGGTGTTCCCGTGACAGTTGAGAACCGACCCGGCGCCGGTGGCGGCATCGGTATTTCCTATGCTGCGGCTGCGAAACCCGATGGATATACCATCGCGCATCTTCCGCTCGATATCGCTCAGCTAAAACCGGCTGGCAATGCCGAGGTCACTCCTGAGGACTTCCGTTTCCTGGCCCGTGTCTCCTACCATCCCGCCGCCATCGCGGTCAAGGCTAACTCCCCGATCAAGACCATCGAGGACTTCATCGCCGCCGCCAAGGCGAATCCCGGTAAGATTACCGTCGGTAATTCCGGAACGGGCGCTGTCTGGCATCTTGCCGCCGCTCAGTTCGAGCAGGCCGCCGGCATCACCCTCAACCACATCCCGTTCGAAGGGGCCGCGCCTTCCATCACCGCATTGATGGGCGGACATATCGACGCGATCTGCGCTAGCGCAGCTGAAGTGCGTTCGCAGGTCCAGAGCGGCGACCTCAGGCTCTTGGTCGTGTTCTCCGAAGAACGCTTCGGGTTGTTCCCGGAGGTTCCGACCGCCAAGGAAAGCGGCGTAGACGTGAACGTCCTCTGCTGGCTGGCGTTCGGCGTTCCCAAGGATACCCCGGACGATGTGTTCAACGTGCTGCTGGACGCCATGAGAAAGTCCTATAACAGCGAAACCTACCAGTCCATGCTCTCTTCCAACGGGTATGTCCCCGGCTGGATGGAACCCGCTGAAATCCAGGCGTATGCGATGCAGGAATATGAGGTCTATCGCAAGCTGATCCCCCGGGTGCTTGGATATCCTGAAGTCTAGTGTAAAAACTTGGTTTTCTTGACCATACTTCCATGCTTCCCCTCCATTTCGGCGGGGAAGCATGAGTGATACTACAGGAAGGACTGTATATGGCAGAAATTATTGTAAGCTCGCTTGGCGCGGCATTGAGTGTGTTCCTGTTCGTGTTTTCACGAGGGTTCGCCGGTTCCGGACGTGCCGGAGTTCCGAGCGCGGCGTTTTTCCCTACCGTAATCAGCGCGATTCTGATGTTCCTGAGCATCTACAACATCATCAAGTCGGTAGTGAGAATAAGAAAAGAGAAACAGGCCGGTACATACCAGAAGGCCGTGTTCGTGAAAGGAAAGGTCTTCCAGATACTGGCTGTGGTCGGACTGATGGTGTTGTACGCTACTTTCTGGAATCTCCACATCGGCCATTTCCTGCTTAATTCAATCGTCGTCTTCGTACCGATCTCCATTTTGCTGAGTGATGAGACCGCTTGGTGGAAAAGCGCGGTCTTCACTACCTGTCTGGTGATATTCATTTGGATTTTGTTCTCATACCTGTTGCGTGTGAGACTTTGGTAGGAGGGTGTCCATGGAATACTTGTTGTCCGCTTTACCTGCGGTATTTGACCTACAGGTTCTTTTGTATACTCTCGCCGGCGTTGCTTTGGGTATGTTCGTAGGCGCCATGCCCGGTCTTTCCGCCACCATGGGCGTCGCCATTCTATTGCCCCTGACGTTCTGGGTCGAGCCGAAGGCCGGCCTCGGCATGTTGCTGGGTATCTACAACTCCGCGATATACGCAGGAGGTATCTCGGCGATTCTCCTAGGTGTGCCTGGAACACCGGCTTCAATCGCCTCGACTTTTGATGGAACGAAAATTTCAAAACGGGGGCAACCGACCCTCGCGTTGTGGATCAATACAGTCTATTCAGTCCTTGGCGGTCTTGTCGGCGTCCTGTTGCTCAGTCTCGCCTCATTCCCGATCGCAAGATTCGCCCTCCGGTTCGGGCCTCCCGAATATGCGATGGTCGCTTTGTTCGGCCTGTCCATGATGGTCGCGGTATCTGGAAAAAGCGTTTCGAAGGGCATCATGGTCGGCTTCATCGGGCTTGGGCTCGCGATGGTCGGCATGGATCCCATGCATGGCGTAAAACGCTATACGTTCGGCCAGTTCATTTTGCTCGACGGCTTTTCCTTCGTACCGATCATGATCGGCCTGTTCGGAATCGGCGAAGCGTTGAAGCAGCTGTCCGAAACTCCCGTTCCGAATTGGAAGCTCGCCGGAAAAGTCAAAAGCGCTTCGTCGGTGAATCTTTCGGATTTCGTCCATGAGGAGAAAAACGCGAAGAAACACATGACGTTCAAGGAAATGTGGCAGACCAAGTGGGCCTTCCTGTTCACCTGTATCGTCAGTGTCTTCGTCGGTGCGATTCCCGGTACCGGCGGCGATATCGCGGCCTTGGTGTCCTGGACGGAATGCAAGTCGTTCTCCAAAGAGAAGGAGCAGTACGGTGAAGGTTCCATGGAAGCCCTAGCAGTTACCTGTGCGGCGAACAACGCCTGTATCGGCGGCGCAATGACCACGATGCTGACGCTCGGTATCCCTGGGGACTCCGTCACGGCGATTCTGATCGGCGCGCTGATGATGTACAACTATACGCCGGGACCGTTGTTGTTCGCGGAGCATCCCGATATGGTACAGGTTTTGTTCCTGTTGCTCGCAGTTTGCAATGTCATGATTCTGTTGCTTGGCAACTTCGGTTCCAAGCTGTTCGCGAAATTCACGAAGCTGCCGAGGTCTTGGATATCCACGACGATTATCGTATTTTCCTTGGTCGGCTCCTATGCTATCCAGAACAGCGCCTTCGACGTTTTCGTCTGCTTGTGCGCCGGAATCCTTGGATTCGTCATGGCCAAGGGGGATTTTCCCACAGGACCGATCGTCCTGGCGTTGATTCTCGGCGATATGGTCGAGTCCAACTTCATCCGGTCCATGATGCTGCCGCCCGGAACGTATTCGACGTTCTTCATGCGTCCGATTTCACTTGTTCTGATTATCCTGACCGTTCTTTCCCTGTTCGGACAGCCATTGTTCAAACTGATAAAGAAAACGATCGTAAATAAAAAAGGAGGCAACTGATGAACGATTTAAAGCAGAAGTTGCGCAATTGTGAATTTGTCAAGGGAATGCATACCACCCTTTCCGATGCCAGTGTCACCGAACTGTGCGGTATGATCGGGTTTGATTTCATTTGGGTCGATACCGAACATTCCGCGATCGATTACTATACATTGGAGACGCATCTCATAGCGGCCCGTGCGGCCGGCACGAAATCCTTGGTGCGTATCCCATGGAACGACCCGATTCTTGCGAAGCGGGTACTGGAGATGGGGCCTGACGGCATCATCGTTCCCGTTGTCAACACTCCGGAAGAACTGGACAAGGCCATGAAGAGTACCCTGTATCCCCCCAACGGGACCCGCGGGTTCGGCCCGGTCCGCGCCGCGGACTACGGTATCACCGACGCCAATGATTTTATCGCCAAGAAGAGCTTGGATCTGATCCGGTGCGTACAGATTGAATCGTATGTCGCCGTCGAGAACCTTGAAGAGATGGCGAAGAATCCTTGGATCGACTGTTTCATTTTCGGGCCCTGCGACCTGTCCGGCTCGATCAATGAGTTGAACCGGGTTTTCGAACCTAATACACAAAAGCTGATCAAGCAGGCCGTCGCTACATTGAAGAAAGCCGGCAAGAGCATAGGCGTATCCACCGGTTCCGACGACCCAGCCGTACTCAAGGCCTGGCGGGATTTGGGCATCAACCTGATCAGCGCCGGAACCGACTATCTGCATATCGCCAATAGCTCGAAGAAAGTGTTCGCCGCGTTGTGCGACCTTGAGAAGGGAGAAGCCTGATGGTCAAGATGCATGGAGTCATCATTCCGATTGTCACTCCGTTCACGGCCGATGACAGAATCGATGTCGAAGCGTTGCGCCGGTTGGTGGATTACCTGATAGACAATGGCGTTGACAGTCTGTACCCCAACGGAACTACCGGCGAGATGCTGAAGCTGACGGTGGAGGAACGGAAGTTGGTGGCCGAGGAGGTCCTGAAGAGCGCCGGCGGGCGGGTGCCCGTATTCGTGCAGGTAGGAGCGCCTACCACGGCCCAGACGGTTGAGCTGGCGAGGCATGCGGTGTCCGTCGGCGCGGCGGGCATAGGCGTCGTGACTCCTCAGTTCTTCGGTGTGAATTTCCGGGAGATGGTGGAGTTCTATGTACAGGTGGCCAACAGCGTACCTGTTGATTTCCCTGTATACCTGTACAACATCCCGCAATGCGCGGCCAACGACATAACCCCCGAAATGGTCGAGGCCATATTGGCTCGGACGAAGAACGTCGTCGGAATCAAGTACAGCTATGCGGACTTCATCAGGCTGAAGAATTATCTGCTGTGCGCCGATGGACGGTTCGACGTCGTAGTCGGCCCCGACAGGCTGTTCCTTCCCGGTTTGGCGATGGGCTGCGTCGGCGTCGTGACCGGATGCGCCCAATGCGGACCGGCTCCTTTCGTACAGGTGTATAGGAAGTTCAAGGAAGGCGACATGGCCGGCGCGCTGGCCGCGTCACGGCAGGCTTCGGAGCTGGCTGAAATTGTCAAGGCCGGAGCGAACATGGCGTATTTCAAGGCCGCGATGGAATACAACGGCCTTGGGCGTACCCATATGAGGGCCCCTGCGCTTGACTTGACCGACGCGGAACGCGAGGAATTGTTTTCACGGTTGCGGGACTATGAACAGAAGTATGGAATAAAGAGGTGAATCGATGATCATTGACTTTGTCTCGAATATCTTGCGGTATGCGGAGGCGCTTCCGCAATTACGGACGGTGCATCAGGTGATACAGAGCGGTATATTGGAAAACATCGAAGTCGGACAATACAAGACCGACGACCCGAAGGTCCGCTACAACGTGTTCACCTATGAGACCGAGAAAGATACCGCCGATACGTACGAAATCCATGAGAAGGAGATCGACGTGCAGATTCTGCTGGAAGGCAGGGAGAGGATGGCTATCGCCTGGTCTTCCCCGGTCGATATCGCAGTGCCGTATGACGCTTCCAAGGATGCGGCGTTCGTTACGGGGGAATTATGTACGAGCTATCATGCCGCTCCAGGCAAGGTCGCGGTATTTTTCCCCGGAGAACCCCATGCGCCCAACCTGAAGGACGGCGCCGCGAGCGCAGTGAAGAAGGTCGTGTTCAAATTGCTCAGCTAGCTTTCGGAAAATGAACGCGATTGCCGGTCGGGGCTATTGCATAGCCCCGATCTTTTTTGATATCGCGTGTGCGGACGACAGTACCTGATCCTTCAGCCGTTCGAAGCTGGCAGGATTGCTGTAGGTAGCGAATTGCCCTGTAATGCCGATGGCCGCCACGGCTTTCCCCGTATGGTCGAAGATCGGAGCCGCGACGCAACCTATGCCTTGTGAGAATTCTTCCATATCGCAGGCGTAGCCGAGCTTCTTCGCTTGGTTCACATGGTTGAGGAATTCAAGCTTGTCCACGATGCTCTTTTCCGTCGCCTGGGTCAATTTTGCCTTCTGTATGAACGCTATCTTGGCGTCCTCGTCGAGATTGCCGCATAGGATTTTACCCGCCGCGCTCAGATTGATGGCGATCGGCGTCCTGAGCGGTGCGACGATGCTGACGGGGATGTTCGGGAACACGACCTGCGTGTACATGACGGAATCGTTGTCCAGGACGGCGAACTGGCTGGTCTGGTTCGTGATGGCGGAGAGCCTTTGCATCTCTTCCCTCGCGATTGTCTCGATATCAAGGTCCTGATAGACAGTCTGCGCATACTGGAGGAACTTGAGCCCGAGCGAATACGTTGAGGCGACCCCTTTGTGTTCGTTCAGATAGCCCCGAACGGTGAGCGTCTTGATCAACCTTGAGGCTGATGCCGACGGAATCTGGCAGTCTTCGGCGATTTCCTTGACCGTCGCCTGCTTGTGCGTCAGGAGATATTCAAGTATATCGATGGTTCTGTCTACCGCGGGAACCTTCCCGTAGGAATCTTTCTCATTGGTCATGTTGCACACCCTTTTATAACTGTTGTGAGCATAGAATAAACTCCAAGAAATAGCAATTGCGGACATTCTCCCGTCTTTGCTTTCAAAATGCCGATGAATGTATTTGACATTATATCACATCTGATTCTATAATCATATATGATATTTGAATATCAATTATGATAAAGGTGGTAAAAATGAACGATATTCCGAAAATAGGTATAATCGGATTCTCCGATGGGGATCCTGCGGTTCACGAAGAATTGAAGGGCGTCGTGCAGGCGCAGGTCACCGCGATCGTCAACGCCATGAAGAAGCATGGCGGTCTGGATATTGTTGAAGCCTCCGAACTGGTCGCCTCCGTTTCTTCCGCCAAGGAGATGGCCAACGAGATGCTGAAGCATGACGTCGATGGCGTCATATTCTCCTTCGGCGTGTTCAGTTTTCCGAACTTCTCGGCTATCGCGGCGGAGACCCTCGGGGGGCGTCCTGTCCTGTTGATGGCGAACCTGAATCCCGATTGGCCGGGGATGGTCTCTATGCTCGCAAGCGGCGGCGCGTTGAACCAGCTGGGCATCAATCATTTCCGTGCGGCTGGCGATATCAATGATTCCGCGGTGCTGACGAAGGTCCTGAGATTCGCCAAATGCGCCCATGCGGTCAATTCAATCAAGGGTTCCACCTACGGGCTTGTCGGCGGCAGGAGCCTCGGCATGTACAGCGCTACGGTCAGCATGCAGGATTGGCAGAAGAAATTCGGTGTCGATGTCGAGCATATCGACCAGTCGGAGATCGTCAGGATTGCCGAGACGATCGACCAGGGGACGGTGGACAAGGCTTTCGCTTGGTTGGAGAAGTACGCCAAGGCGATCAAGTATGACGGCAAGCAGCTCACTCCTGAAAAACTCAAGACCCAGATTCGTCATTACGAGGCGACGAAGAAGATCGTCGAGGAGCACGGACTTGATTTCCTCGGGGTGAAATGCCATTACGAGATGAGCCGCCATTACTGTACCCAATGTCTCAGCGCGGCGTTCATGAACGACCCGTATGACTGGAACGGACCGAAGAGACCTGTAGTCTGCGCCTGCGAAGCCGATAGTGACGCCGCGCTGACGATGCAGATGCTCAAATATCTGGCGAATACGCCGGTGCTGTTCATGGATGTACGACACTGGGACGCCAAACATGGAGTGATGGTCTTCTGCAACTGCGGTTCAGAATCGACCTACTACGCTACCGGTACCGACGACTTCAAGGAAAATCTCAGCAAGGTCACTCTATATCCGGCTTTGAACATCTATGCAGGCGGCGGCTGCCACGTGAACCTGATGACTCATGCGGGGCTCATGACAATTGCCCGGCTGTGTCGCCGGAATGGAAGATACCGGATGACCATGTTCACTGCGGATGTCGTGGAGCTGGAAGAGGACGTCATGAAGGAGACCACCGAGGAGTGGCCCCATGTGTTCGCGAAACTGCCGTTCGACCATGAGATATTCCTGGATCAATTCGATGCGAACCATTGTCATGCGGTCTATGGCGACCATATCGAAGAGCTGAAGATGCTGTGTGAGATGCTCGACATCGACATCGATGTCATGGGCGCATGACCGAGGGGAGGGTATGTGGTATGAAAATTGCGATTGGGAGCGATGAAGCTGGATTTGAACTGAAGGAGACCTTGAAGACATATCTGATGTCCAAAGGCTACGATGTGGTTGATCATGGAGTCTACGACACCTCTCCGTCCATGTATCCTGAGATCGCCTTGAAGGTTGCCGAAGCGGTGAAGGAAAAGCAGCAGGACCGGGGAATCCTGGTCTGCGGAACCGGTATCGGGATGTGCATGACCGCGAACAAGGTTCCCGGCATCCGCGCCGCGCTCTGCAGCGATACGTTTTCCGCCGAACGCGCCATGAAAAGCAACGACGCCCAGATCATTACATTGGGGCAACGGGTGATCGGTCCCGAACTGGCGAAGGTGATTGTCCAGACTTGGCTGGACGCCGATACGGTCTCCAGTTCTTCGGTTCCGAAAGTGGAATGCATGATGAATATTGAAAAACAGTTTCTGAAAGGCTGAGGGAGGGCTTCATATGCAAAGAATTATCAACAATCCCAGTCTTGTGGTGGAGGACATGCTTGAAGGCTTCCTTCTGGCGCACGATGATATCGTCGAGGCAAGCAAGAACAACCCGAGGGTCGTGAAAAGGAAAGAGGCTCCTGTCAAGGGCAAGGTCGGTATCGTCACCGGCGGCGGCTCCGGCCACAAGCCCGCGTTCGTAGGGTATGTCGGCAGGAACCTCGTCGATGCGGTCGCCGTGGGCGAAGTGTTCTCATCCCCCACCGCGAAGGCTTTCTACGATGCGTTCAAGGCCGCTGACGGCGGCGCCGGTGTGGCCTGCCTGTATGGCAACTACGCAGGCGACAACATGAACGTCAAGATGGCGATGGAGCTTGCCGAGGACGATGATATTCTCGTGAAGACGGTCGTGGCGAATGACGACGCCGCCAGCGCGCCCAAGGCCGAGTCCTGCAAACGTCGTGGCGTTGCTGGTGAAATCATGATGTGGAAGACCGCAGGCGCGAAGGCCGCCTTGGGCGGAAGCCTTGACGAGGTCGTCGCCGTTGCGCAGAAGACGATCGACGGCACACGGAGCGTAGGAATCGGTTTGACTTCCTGTACTATTCCGGCGAACGGCAAGCCGAACTTCCATATCGAGGAAGGGACCATGGAAGTCGGCATCGGACACCATGGGGAGCCCGGCGTCCAGGTGGAGCCGTTGGCCAGCGCGAAGGAGATCGCCGCCCGCGCGGTGGATATCGTTGTTCCCGACCTGCCGTTCGAGCCCGGCGATGAAGTCGTCGTACTTGTTTCCGGGCTTGGTTCTACACCCGTCATGGAACTCTATATATTCTACAACGAGGTCTACCGGCTGTTGCAGGAGAAAGGACTTAGGGTGTACCGGAAGTACGTCGGCAACTATTTCACGTCGCTGGACATGATGGGCGTTACGCTCACGCTGACGAAGGTTGACGAGGAACTGAAGCCGTTGATCGATCTTGAATGCGAGTCGATGGGACTGACGCAATTTTCCAAGTGAGGTAATTCGTATGGAGAAGTTCAGCAACAGTGAAAACGGGGACATCGTATTGAAGCTCGCCGATGCGATCATAGCCAACACAGGCTTGTTGAGCGAGATAGACGGCGCTGTCGCCGACGGGGACCACGGTATCAACATGAACAAAGGGTTTTCCATCTGCAAGGATCGGCTCCAAGGAACGGTCTTTTCCTTTTCAGAGGGATTGCAGACCTTGGGTACGATTTTGCTCACCGAAATCGGAGGTTCCATGGGTCCCCTGTACGGAAGCCTGTTCCGAGGTATGGCGAAACCGGCAAAGGGGATCGAAGCCATCGACCTCGGATGTTTCGATACGATGCTGTCCAACGCATTGGAGAAAGTCGGTTCCATAGGAAACGCCCAGGTGGGGGACAAGACGATGATGGACACGTTGGTACCGGCGGTCCATGCGTTCCACGACGCGGCGGCGCAGGGACTTTCTTTCTCCGAGGCGCTTGCCCACATGTCTGCAGCGGCGAAGAACGGAATGGAAAGCACCAAGGACATGGTCGCCAAGATCGGCCGCGCCGCAAGACTGGGGGAGCGTTCCCGTGGAGTCCTCGACGCGGGGGCGGTCTCCTGCTGGATTATCCTGTCAACGTTTTCGGAAGAAATTGCTAAAAGATTATAGTCCTGCTATACTTATGCGCAATGGACTGGGATATTCAGCCACTGACGGCACAGCATCATACGCTATATGAAATCATCGCTGATTCTTTGGAGGAGATGATCCTCACGGACAAGGTTGATTCGCAACGCCTGCCCACTGAGCATGAATTGGCGGCGAAGTTCGGCGTCAGCCGGACTGTCGTCCGGGAGGCGTTGAAGCTACTCAGGGAACGGGGGCTCGTCAAGATGCGGGCCGGAGACGGCGCTTATACGACACGCCCCCGTTCTTCGACCATGAGCCAGGCTATGAACCGTCTGATCAGGTTCAACGACCTGACCGATTGGGATGTCGTTCAGATCAGAATCATCTTGGAATGCGCAGCCTGCGAAATGGCGTTCGAGCATATCGGGGAGAAAGAACTGCAGGAGCTTGGCGACATCCTCGATGCCATGATCCAGTTCAAATCCGACATCGATATCCGCGTCAAGAAGGATTGTGAGTTCCATTATGCGATAGCTCGGTTCAGTCAGAACGCCTTGCTGGCGTTCTTTGTCCAGTCGATCAACGATATCCTATATAATTTCATGCGGAAACGCATCGAGTACAGGCCGACGGGCAACGATGAAGGTATCGTATGGCATACCCGTCTGATAGAATGTTTCCGAACCGCCGACGCCGATACGGTATCGTCAATGATGCGCGACCATATCCTGTCTTCGTACCACCAGATGGAATATGATGCAAATGCCGGCAAGCCTGTGATGAAGTGATCGAAACGACATTGCGCATGGATACCTTTTTGTTCATCCACGGCCTGTCCTTTGCCCGGTATTTCAGTTTGCCTGGACGGAGCGTCTGTAACGGTCAATTATCTCCCTTTGGGCCTGGGGGTCCGACAGTCCATGAAAATCCTCATAGAATGAACATATTTCCCGTTCCATGTCGAAGTCGGGGAACAACTGGGGATAGAGGTCGGCGGACATCCATTGCAGGCAAAGGATCCAACGGCTGATGGGTTGCGCATAATTGCTGAAATCTCCAGGAATGGCCTTGACCCGTCCTGCTTTCATGGCGGGAATGTCAGCCCACCGCTTGTCTTTTTTCAATTGCGTCAGGAAGTCTTCGGCTGGATCCTTGTAACTGTAGATGTAGATATAGTCGGGGTTCCATGCCGCGATCTGTTCAAAGGAGATTTTCGCGAAACCCTTGTTCTTGAAACCCGACCCCAGCCAAACCGGGATTCCGCCGGCGTCTTCGACGAAACGGGTCTGCATCCATGTATCCGGCGCCACGGTATAGGTCAGCGGCCCGTCCGTGGAGGATACCCGCATCATCAGAACTTTCGGCCTGTCCTGTTCGGGGACGTCCGATACCGCCTGTTCAACCTTGTCCTGCCGTTCTTGGTACAGGGCGGTCACTTCTTCAGCCCGCCCGGGGTCGCCGACCAGCTTGCCGAGCTGCCTGAGTTCTGCATTCCAATCTTCGGGCATTTCGAGCGATATCGTGAACACGGGGATTCCCATGGCGGTCAGCTTGTCCCCCAAGCCTGTGTACGTGAAGTCCTTCATCAATACCAGATCCGGATTCCGGGCGACCACCTCCTCGATACTGGGTATCTCCGGGGTACGCGCGCCGTCGGCGAGCTGGGGCAATAGCAATGAGTACAGGTCTCCCGTACCTTGATCCGTCTTCGGCAGCTCCACGATTGCATCGACGGCGTCGGGGAACAGCAGGAATGCGTCGGTGGCCACTATCGCCGATTTACCGATGATGATCACCCTGCGGGGAAGGTCGCGCAGCATTACGTTCCTATCCAGAGCGTCCGTCGCGTTGACCGTCTCCGCTCGTTGCCGCTGTTCCGTGCTTCCTTGCGCATGTAGCGCCGTGGAAACAAAGAGAAGAGAAAGGCACAGTATCAATGTAATACGCATCCTGGACATGGGAGACCTCCGCGGAAATCCTGTAAAGCCGGCTTGCTCGGTACGCAGGTCCGACCCAAGCGTATTGAGCAAACGGTCGCGAAAAGACAGGGAGCCTTGAAAGCCCCCTCCACAATTATTTTCCGATCAGCTGTTCAAATCGGTCGAGCAACCGTCCGAACGATGCCGTCGCCTGATGAACCGGCACAGGGGTACTCATGTCTACGCCGGCCTTGCGTAATGAGTCGATAGGGTAGGTACTGCCGCCCGATTTCAGGAAGCTGAGATATCGCTCCCTATCCTCTTCCGTCCCGTTGAGGACCTTCTCCGACAATGCGATCGACGCGGAAAGTCCGGTCGCATACTTGTAGACGTAGAAGGCGCTGTAGAAATGGGGAATCCGGAGCCCCTCCAGGTCGCTTTCCTCTTCAAAGGCCATGTCGGGACCGAAATAGGCCTCGAGCAAAGAGCGGTAGGTGTTCCGCAGACCTTCAACGGTGATTGGTTCCCCGGCTTCGACCTGCGCATGGACCAGCATCTCGAATTCGGCGAACATCGTCTGCCGGAACAGCGTCGCTACAATATCATCCATCTGCTTGCCTATGATATAGGCCCGCATAGAGTCGTCCTGCGCATTGTCCAGCAGATATCTGGCGACCAGCTGTTCATTGAAGGTCGAGGCCACTTCGGCTTCGAAGATCGTATAGTCGTACTGGGGATACGGATTGTTGTGGACGCTGTACCAGCTGTGCATCGAATGGCCGCCTTCGTGGGCGAGCGTGAATACATCGCGCAATACATCTTCCTTGTAGTTGAGCAGGATATACGGATGCCCGGTGTACGCGCCGCAGGAGAATGCGCCGGAGCGTTTGCCCTTGTTCTCGTACCGGTCGACCCACCGCTGCGTGGTAAGCCCCTCCCTGATGGTCCTGACATATTCATCACCCAGGGGGGCCAATGCGTCGCAGACGATCCGGACGGCTTCATCATAGGTCGTATGGGTTTCGATTCCCTTGACGAGCGGCACATACACGTCATAGTGCGCAAGCTTCTCCACGCCGAGCAGCTTCTTGCGGAGGGCGTAGTACCGGTGTAGCGTCGGGAACGCATCGTGGACCGCCTGGACCAGGTTGTCGTAGACTGAGACGGGCACATTGTCGGGAAACAGGGAGGCTTCCCTTGCGCAGCGGTAGTTCCGGACCTTCGCCTGGAAGATATCCTTCTTGACGCTGCCTTCATACAGTCTTGCAAGTGTATGCTTGTGTTCGTCGAAGACCTGATAGAACTGCTTGTAGGCCTTTCGACGAAGCTCCCTGTCCGGTTTCATCATGAATGCGCTATAGGTGGTCTGGGTAAGCGGCTGTTCCCCTTCGTCGGTCATGACGGTACCGAAATCCATGTCCACGTTGGTCAGGTCGTGGAAGGTGTCATGGGGGACCGACCCGACTTCGCTTTGGAGCGCCATGATTCGTTCTTCGTTCTCTGTCAGCACATGGGGCTTGAACCTGACTAGCTTGCCGAGCATCACCCGATAGTCGGCGAAACGGCCATCCTTCATCCAGCTTTTCAGCACGCCGTCGTCGATCGCCTGGATTTCCGGGTCGAAATAGCTCATCTGCGCCGCGAATTCCGTTTGGGCCTGGCTGATCATGCCTAGCCGTCTCTGGTTCGCGGTATCGCCGCTGTCGGCGCTATATTTCAGGAACGCATAGTTGCCCAGCCGTTCGCAGAGCAACGATATGTGTGAAAACCAGTCCAAAGCCGAAAGCAGGCCGTCAGCGGATTTCCCCAGGGTACCCTTGTATATCGTCGCCTGAGGAACCGACGTCTGAAATCGGTGGAAATCCTCTTCCCAGGCTGCGTCGTCCGCATACAGGGAGGACAGATCCCAGGTATCCGTCGTCGGTACTTCGTTTCTCATAGGTGTTTTATTCATGTCAAGGGCTCCTTTTTCATATTGATGTGCCATTTCTGACCAGGTATCAAGCGTTTGTTCGGGCGAGGGCGGGGGCGCTTTTTCCCCATTGCTTACAACGTATCCAGCAAGGCGAGCAAACGTCTGACAGCACGTCCCCGATGGCTATACGCATCCTTCATATCCCCTGACAGGGCCGCCATGGTCGCTCCCGCTTCGTCGATGAAGAACACCGGATCGTATCCGAACCCTCCGGTTCCGGTTTCCCTGTCTATGATATGTCCTTGCACTTCTTCCTGGACGATGAACAACCGTTGAGGGGAAAGCACCAAAGCCATGGCGCAGACGAAGCTCGCCTTGCGTTGATCCCCTTCCAAACCCTCCATATTCTTCAACAAGAACAGATTCCGCTCATGGGCTTCAAGCTGTCTGCCGAACACCTCGCTGCCGTATCTGGCGGTCCTTACCCCAGGGGCGCCTCCCAGAGCCGGTATCACAAGGCCGGAGTCGTCGGCGACGACGGGACGTCCGCCGCCGACTTGGTAGAGCGCCTGCGCTTTCCCTAAGGCGTTCTCGGCGAAGGTCTTCCCGTTTTCTTCGAAATCGTAGGCCAGTCCCGCTTCCTGGGGAAGCACCAAGGTATGTCTGTTTGAAAAGATACGTTCCAATTCTTCCCGTTTATGTGCGTTTCCGCTCGCGAACAACATTTCCATGAGGGTAGGATAACCTGTTTGCCTATTCTCCTGCAATATGGCCCGGTTCACCGTCCCAAGGTTCTTGCGCCAGACATTCCTGTAGCATTTTCCTGGCGTAGAATATCCCCGAACAGACCGTACCCTTCGGCATTCCTAGCAACTGCCCCAGCTGCATGTAGGAAAGTCCTTGGGGGCTTCTTGCACGTTCCTCTCTGCGTTCATGGAGAAGCTGCCGGGCCCGCTTCCGTTCCTTTTCGAGCTTGTGGCACTGGGCCAGATCGTAATGTGACGTTGATTTCAGAGCGTACAGTTGTTGGTCCAGCCAGATACGGCGTTTCCAATGGACGTTGACGATCCGTTGCATCTCATCCTGTCTTGTCTGTTTCTGGAATATCGCTTCGTTCGCGATCTTCACCAGCCTCGCCAGATCAAGCTCATCGATATCCATGATACTGGACAGATGGTTGATCAGGGCCGGAGTCGCCTGTTCAGGGGCGGAAAGCAGCAGTATCAACAATCGTTTCCTCTGTACCGGCTCCCCCATTTCCTGCTGAAGCCTTGCCGCCGCCGGATTTTCCTCCCGTAGCAGCGATTCCGAACGCTCCTTTGCCGATGGGCCGCGACGGACGTCTCCACTCATTGCTGACGGATGCGGGGCCGTTTCTTCGATATCCAGAGGACGGGCGTATAGTTTCTTGAACAGGCGTCGGGCGTCCGTTTCTTCCGAAACCTCTTTCTCGACGCCCCTGTCTTCGGAAGGTCCGTAAGGTGCAGATGCTTCCGCGGCCAGATCCGATGACGCTGACTGCGCCTTCGTCTGGACCGACGCCGTTCTCCGGTTCCGAAGAGGACGCCTCATGGCACGGTAACGTGAATACAGCTTCCATCGTTCCCGCTCTTCCCCCTGAGGAGAGAATATGTCCACGCCCTCCATGCTCGTATTCTCTATCCTGTTGCTGCAAGGGTTCAAGGTCGGTATCACGATTCCATTGCTTTCCCGTCCACAGCAGTACAGCAGCGTCCGTTCCCTATGAAACAGCAATCTTTTTTCTGAATAGAACGTTCTCGCCCTGGTCCTGATGATTTTCCTCAGATATGCTTCGAACGAGATCCCCTGATTTCTGAAGTTCCTGACTATCGTCAAGGTATACGGCATGCTCGTCAGCAGGAACTCCGCGCATAATTCCCTGTCCAGCAGCTTGGTTTCCATTGGAACCCTGTATATCAGTACATGACAACGTTGCAGGATCGATTTCTCAAGCTCAATGAACCGCCTGCACTGTGCCGGTCTTTTCAACGTATTGCGTAGCCGGTTGTATAGGAATACATCCTCCGTAAGCTTTTCCATATTGTTCTCTCCCCATGGATTGTTGATCGTTGGAGAAAGCATATGAAAATCCCATGCCAACTCAGAAGGCTGGCATGTTTCGGATGATGCAACTATATTTGTTGGATAATGTTACAAACTACTGTCGCCGACAGGAAAATCAGCCGAGCTGTTTTGTGATCGCCTCGATCACCTGCCGCTTGACCGTTTCATACGTGCCCGTGACAGTCGCTCCGGCGGCTTTCTTATGCCCGCCGCCGCCCAAAGCCGCGGCGATGCTTCCGACGTCTACCTGGCTGTCATGGCTGCCTCTGAAACCGATCTCGACCTTTCCCTCGGCGGGAATCTTGAAGAACAGCACCGCCTGGACGCCTTTGACGGAAAGGAGCGACGCATACAGGGCGTCGCTGGGGCGATCCGCAGGATTGAACTCCTTGAGGTCCTCTTCCGTCTCGCGGCTGACCATGATCTTGCCGTCGAACAATATCTCCGTCCTGTCGATAAGCCTGGCGAGATATTTCAAGGAGTCGAAATTCTTACCCCCGGTCATTTCATCGTAGACATCGTTCGGAGATACTCCCGCATCGACCAGTTCCGCCGCCATGCGCAAGGTCTCGCCTCGGTTCGGGCCGATGAATCTGAAGAATCCCGTATCGGTGGCGAAACCAAAGAACAGGTGTTGCGCCACCTGTTCCGTTATCTCGATCCCAAGGGTATGGTAGAGATGCTGAATGACCAGCGTAGTGGAGTAGGATTGCGGAATGATGTAGTGGTGCGTGCCGAAAGGAACCCCTGCGCTATGATGGTCGATGACCAGGATTTCCAGCCCCTCTATCTGTTTCGCCAACGCTTCTCCTATGCGGTCGCGGGACGAACAGTCGGTGATCACGACCAATGGTTTCTCATCCAGGATCGCCTGGGGGATCGTATCTTTGAAGAAAGATTCCCAATAGGTGATTTCCGGACGGTCGAACGGACCGGCGTTCGCGACGAAGACCTGTTTCCCCAGTTGCTCCAAAAGCCAGGCCATGGCAAGCTCGCTATGGATGCAGTCTCCATCGGGGGCTACATGACCGATTATGACGGCCTGCTTGCAATGCTTCAAAGCTGAAAGAACGGCTTTTGGAACAGCGGGGTAGGTAAACATGGTTCAATCCTTTCCGCAGATGACCTGCGGTTTCGTACCATCCATCACCGAACTACGATCCACGATGACCTTACGAACATCTTGCATGGACGGAATATCGTACATGATATCCATCATGATGTTTTCGACAATGGAACGCAGTCCTCTCGCGCCGGTCTTCTGGATGATCGCTTTCTCGGCGATCGCCTCGACCGCTTCGGGAAGGAACTCAAGTTCGACTCCATCGAGCTTGAAGGACGCCTTGTACTGACGGATGATGGAGTTCTTCGGTTCCGTGATGATTCTGATCAGGTCTTCCTTCGTCAGATTGTTCAATGAAACGTGGATAGGAAGCCGCCCGATGAATTCTGGGATCAGTCCGAACTTGATCAAGTCGTCGGGATGCAGTTGGTCGTACAGCTTGGTCAGATCCTTTTCTTCGCGTGTGATTACTTCGGCGCCGAAACCCATCGGGTGGTTCGCGATGCGCTTTTCGATGACCTTGTCCAGGCCGACGAAAGCTCCGCCGCAGATGAACAGGATGTTCTTCGTATTGATCTTGAGCATTTCCTGGTTCGGGTGCTTGCGGCCTCCCTGTGGCGGTACGCTCGCATCCGTTCCTTCGATGATCTTCAGCAGCGCCTGCTGCACACCCTCTCCGGAAACGTCCCGAGTGATTGACACATTTTCACCTTTTTTCGCGATTTTGTCGATTTCATCGATAAAGATGATTCCGTGTTCAGCTGCGGTGATATTGTCGTTCGCGTTCTGAATCAGTTTCAACAGGATATTCTCGACGTCCTCACCGACATAACCGGCTTCAGTGAGCGTCGTGGCGTCGGCGATGGCGAACGGAACTTGCAGCTTCTTCGCCAACGTCCTGGCGAGCAACGTCTTTCCCGTACCGGTCGGCCCGATCATCAAGATATTCGACTTGTCCAGTTCGACGCCTTCCTGCGCAATCTGGTTCTGGTATTTCACCCGTTTGTAGTGGTTGTACACCGCGACCGAAAGCACTCGCTTCGCATTGTTCTGGCCGATGATATAATCGTCCAGGTACTCCTTGAGTTCCTGCGGAGTCGGGATTTCATCCGGCAGTCCGCTTTCATCTTCATCGACGGGATCCGCCGACAATATTTTGTTGCAGGTCCGGATGCATTCGTCGCAGATCGCTACGCCAGGACCGGCGATGAGTCTTTTTACATCCTCATAGCTCTTTCCGCAGAAAGAACAGACTTTCGTACTTTTTGCCATGCTTGGTCAGCTCCTTTTCATCACACGGTCGACAAGTCCATAGGCTACGGCCTCATCTGCGCTGAGAAAGTAATCGCGTTCCAGGTCTGCGGCGACCTGTTCCCTCGTCCTTCCCGTATGCTCTACAAAATAATCGATGGAGAGCTGCTTGAGCCTGCCGATCTCCTTCGCATGGATGCTGATATCCGTCGCCTGTCCCTGGACGCCTCCCCAAGGCTGGTGGATCATCACCCTCGCCGACGGCAGAATATATCTTTTCCCGTGTTTCCCCGCTGTCAGCAGCAAAGCCGCCATGGATGCGGCCTGTCCCATGCAGATTGTCTGGACGTCGCTGCGGATATACTGCATTGTATCATAGATAGCCAAGCCCGCGGTGACGCTTCCTCCCGGAGAATTGATATAGAGGCTGATGTCCTTCGAGGGGTCTTCCGACTCCAGGAATAGAAGCTGCGCCACGACCAGGTCGGCCGTAGTTTCATTGATTTCTCCATCAAGGAAGACAATGCGGTCTTTCAGCAGGCGGCTGAAGATATCGTAGGAGCGTTCGCCGACACCCGACTGTTCCACTACCATTGGGACGAGTGACTGCATTCGTTCATTCATCAAATTCATATTCTTCCTTCCTTCTGGCTCGGGCCTACGCCCTTCCGCCTGCGTTGTCGTTCACGAAATCATTCTGCCCGGACACGATGCTCCGGGTCAATGTGCCTTTCCTGTCTTTTGTCGAAAAAGGCGGTACCCGATTCGGGAACCGCCTTTTCTCTGAGGTCCGACATTGCGAAGCGGTCTATTGCCCGACTTCATCCTGCCTGACGGGCTTCTGTCCACTTGTCGCCAAAGAAGGAATACGGGCGGCGTCCCGACCCGCATTCTCCCTGACTTGGACTATTCGAGCTTTCCCGCGATGAAATCATCGTAGGATACGGTCTTGTCCTCATTGAACGTATTCTTTTCAAGAAGAAATTTACCGACCTGACGGAACTGGAGATCGTCTTTGATCATGTCGCGGTAATACTTCTTCTGCTCCTCATCCTCCACGTCCTTCAACTGTTCGGCGCAGGCGTCGTCAAGTTCCTTCTCGTCGACGGGGAAATCCTCGGTTCCTTTGATCTTCTCCATCATGAGCTGGATACGGAGCGTCTTCTCAGCGCCCTCCCTCCATTCGTTCATGACGGATTCCTTTGACTGGTTCTGGAATTGCAGGAACTGAAGGACTTGCTCTTCGTTCAATCCGCTCTGACGGACGAATTTGTTCCAGTTCTGCTCGACCTCGAGATCCACCATGGACGCAGGGACCGTGATGGTCGTGTTCTTGAGCATTTCATCGAACAATGCGTTGAGCTTCGTCTCTTCCATGCGGCTGGTAAGGTTGTCCTCAAGCTTCTTCTTGGTATCCGCGACCAGATCGGCGACGGTCTTGTATTCTTCCTTGACGTCCTGGGCGAACTCGTCGTCAAGCGCGGGGATATCGCGGACCTTGACCTGCTTCATGTCCACTTTCAAGGTAACCGTCTTGCCTGCATAGCCGGGAATATCGGAATCATCCGCATATGTCTTGACGATGGTCTTCGCATCGCCCTTCGCCATACCGATTACGTCTTCGTCGATTTTGTAGAAGTTGTAGCCGGAACCGATGGTGAATACGAAATCCTTACGGGCTGTACCGGCGACTTCGTTTCCTTCCGCGTCGATTTCCGTATAGTCGATGGTTACGATGTCTCCGTTTGCGGCCGAACCATCCTTGTCTACGACCAAGGCGTTCTGATCTCGGAGCTTATCGATTTCCTTGTTGACCAGTTCGTCGGATATCTCCACCTTGGGGACGCTGACAGTCAAGCATGTATAGGCGGGGAGCGTTACTTCCGGCATTACATCGTAGACGACGGAGAACGTCACATCGGTATTGGCCTGGAAGGGGAGGAGCTTATCTTCGTCCTGCAATGCGGGAGTGCTGTACGGAAGAGGCTTCTGTTTGTCGTCGAGTGAATCGACCGCTTCCTTCACCGCGTCTTCAATGGCTCCGAAAGTGCTTTCCTCGCGGATGGCTTTGCCGTACTTGCTCTCCAGAACGGAAACAGGGGCCTTGCCTTTACGGAAACCCTTGATCTGTATCTGTTGCGCATATTTCTTCAACGCAGTCTGATATGCTTCCTCTACCGTTGCGGCAGGCACGGTGACCGTGAGTTCGACGGATGAGTTCTCCAATTCTTTGATCTTCTTGTCAGCAATCATGCTATTCCTCTTCCTTTTGATCAATCGCGTGATGATCAATATGTCCTTAGCAAGCTTCCGGAGTTTCGCAGTAAGCTTTGCACAATAAACTATATGTGTATGGGGTCAACCCTCTCAGTATACTAAATACCGCTTCGTTCAACCACTACCGGAACACGTCGATGGAGAAAAAAGTCGGAAAAATTCCGACTTTTTTCTCCACCGGAAGACATTATCAGATTACAGCGTGATTTGCAACCGCTCATGGACGTCGAATCATTGTACCTGTTCCTTCTCTAACCGCTTAGGTTCTCCGATTTGGTCTTTGCCCTTATGAAACAGTCTCCCGACTAGCGGGAGGATTCTTTTTCTCTCAGTCCGTCGCCTACTGCCGTTCGGCATAAGCCTCAATTCGTGGCTTACTCTGTATTACCACCGGTCGCATTTCATTGTTGGATTTATGCCTTTTGAATCGCCACGGAGTTTTTTACGCATGGTACTGGCGTCTCGTCTTTCTTGACGGGAACGCCGACCCTGTGCCGGCGGACCGCATCATCATCGGAGGAATATTCTATGAAAGACCCTGCAGGAAGGAAAGAATATCAGGGAGCGTCCTCGAAATACAGAAGCGTCGCGCTGACCGACGAAACGGTTTTCAGAGATGTCTTCGGTGTTCCCGGTTGTGAGGACTTGCTCAAAGGGTTGCTCAACGCTGTGTTCGGGCCTCGTCTCAAAGGACGGCCGATTGAAAAGCTGAGCTTGTTCAAACGCACAGAGGATGAGCCGAATCCGCGACAGCGTCCTTATCGTCCTGACATCATCGCCACGGATCAGCTTGATAGGTTGTTCAATATCGAAATGCAGGACCGTCGGGATGATTTTCGACTCAACCGCATGATGACCCAGCTTTCCCGGCTGGTGGTCTATTGTCCGCCGAAGGATCCAGACGCACTCATCAGACAGATATATTATCTATCGTTTGGCGAAGGACCATTGCCGGGGCTTGAGGACTATCCTGAACCCGTCGTCTACCTTCGGAACAAAACCGACCAGAAGGGGAACTCCCTCGCGGGTGCCTTGCCGGAGACAGTCTACGTGAATCTTTCTCATGTGCGGAAGGTCGGCCGCAAGTTGCGGATATCTGATTTTGACGATCCGATGAAATGGTGCTATTGCATCGCGGTGGAAAGAATTGACACCGACGGAGATGCCCGGATGAAGCTCGATGGAATAATTGCTTCGGAACCGCTGCTTCGGTCGTTGCATAACCGGTATCTGGAAGCGGCGCTCTGTGGCGATGAGGCTTTGGCTCTCCAAATGATTCAGAATTTTGGTTCCGATGCGAAATACGCAGGTGAACTGGCGACGGCGAAACAAGACGATGTTCTTATGGGAAAACGAGAAGCGGCCATAGATATGCGGCGGCACCGGCCAAAAGCTTCATCGACCTGTGAATGTGCCGGTTCGGAACAATCCGACACTGACAACCCATGATGGAGGATAAGACTATGTCGTTGTTTTCAGATGAGAAGATTCGGGAGGGTCTGCTGGTCTCCGGTCGCGAGCTTACTATCACCACCGATTCCGTCTTCAAGTTTGTTTTCGGTTCGCCTGGCTCCGAGCCAGTCCTCCAGTCCCTGCTCAATGCGTTGCTCGGACCATACGTCGATACACCCTTTGAACGTTTGTCCATCCTCAACGGCGAGTATCCATCCCCGGATCCCGCCATGAGGATCTGTCGTCTGGATCTTGTCGCCACCGACTCCACCGGACGTATCATCAATGTTGAGGCTCAGCGCTACAACGACGACAAGTACTCGGAGCGATTGACAGTCTACGTTTCCCGTCTCGTCACATACTATACGCCGCAGGGCAGGGAATCTTCCATCCAGCGGGTCGTATGCCTGTCCATAGGGGAAGGACCGTTACCCGGTTTGGAGGATTACCCCGACCCTGTGGTGGATATCCGTTCGCGCCCTAGGCGTGAGGGGTACGAGTTGAAGGGCGATCTGCCGTTGACGGTGCATGTGAACCTGTCTCAGGTGAGACGGCGCTACGGCGACATGGAACCGGAAAACTTTGACGCGGCTATGCGTTGGTGCTACTATCTAGCCATGGAGGCGAAGGCCATGACTACGGACGAGGAATACAGGAAGATATGCCGTATAGTCGATTCCGATCCTGCCGTCAGGGAGGCGGACAGACGATACCGGGAGGCTTTGTCGGGCAATGACGAACGGCTGAAGTTCGCGCTGTTGCAGGCGTGGAACGCGGAAATGCGTTATGCCGGCGAGATGGCAACCGCCAAAGTCCACGCCGAGTCTGACGGTATGAAAAAAGGCTTGGAGGAAGGTATTGAGAAGGGTATCGAAAAAGGTATCGAAAAAGGTATCGAAAAAGGAGTAGTCCAAGGCAGACTTGAAACCGCTCGGGCCATGAAGGCCGATGGAATGCCGGTAGAGGCCATCTGCCGTTATACTGGCTTGGAGGAAGGACAGGTCGCGGCGTTGTAGTCATCCCCCTAGGCGAAATAAAAAGGAATGCATCCTGAGGGGGATGCTACGTGCGACAACCTCCGATACATGCAAACGGCTGGCTGTATGGTGTTCGAAAAAACTATTTTCCCAGTTCTTTGATCAAGGCCAGCAGCTCATCCAATTTTTCATGGGTGATCATGGGGTTGAGAAGGGTGAACTTGAGGAAAGTCTTGCCTTCGTAGACCGTCTGTCCTATTACGATGCCCCGTCGATGCAGCAGGTTACGTCTGACCTGTTTGTTCACATCGTCAGAGGCGTTCAGCCGGAACACGACGGAACTGATTTCCGGTTCGACGGCCGTTTCGAACGCATCGTCGGAGCGAAGCCGTGCGTACAGATAAGCCGCATTTCCTATGCAAGTATCAATTATTTCGCCAAACCCGTCTTTGCCTCTGACCTGAAACGCCACCCAGACCTTCAGGGCGTCAAAACGGCGCGTCGTCTGGATTGATTTGCCGACCAGGTTTGTGTAGCCGTCCTCTTCGTCCTCTTTCCGATTGAGATAATCCGCATGGATCATGAATACGTCCAACGTACTGCCGTCCTTGACGAGGAGCGTGCTGCAACTGATTGGCAGCAGGAACATTTTATGGAAATCCACGGTGATGGAATCGCACAGACTCAAATCGCCGAGCCTGTCACGATATCTGGCCGACAGTTGGACTCCGCTTCCATAGGCCGCGTCCGCATGCAGCCACATGCCGTTCTCCCTGCAAATTGGAGCGATAGCATCTACATCGTCTATGCTGCCGTAGTCCGTCGTACCGATGGTCGCCACGACGCAGACAGGCAGTAGCCCCGCGGCCTTGTCCCGTTCAATCAGGGCGCGCAATGCTGAGACATCCATCTTGCACGCCTTGTCCACCGGTACTTTGACGACCGCGTCGTATCCCAGACCCAGCATATGGGCGCTTTTCTCCATCGAAAAATGGGATATCTCGGAAGTATAGAGCCTGAAACGGGACGCCGCTTCGGGCAGACCCAGTTTCTTGATATCATGGTGCAGATGTGTGTTGCAGTACCAGTCCCTTGCGAGCGTTATGGCGCAAAGATTCGACTGGCTGCCCCCTGAGGTGAACACCCCATCGGCGGATTCTCCGAATCCATACATCCTGCAAAGATGCCGGACGACTTCCACCTCGACTTCCGTAGCGACGGGTCCCTGATCCCAGGAATCCATGGATTGGTTGAACGTGGCGATCACAAGTTCCGCGGCGATGCTTTCCAGCAACGCCGGGCTATGCAAGTGGGGCATATAGTCGGTCGACCAGGTTCTGAGGAGATTCGGCAGGATTTCCTGCTTCATCTTTTCCAGCGTGGCCTCGAACCCCATACCATGTTCAGGAAGCATGGTATGGGTATGTATCATGCCTTTAAGCTGGTCTGGTGTGGAACCGACATACGCCTTTCCATCGCGGAATGAATCCATGATGGCTTGCATGGTCTTTGTCATGACACTGTTGTACGAGGCCTTTTCGTATTCCGAGGGCCCCAATATCAATGGACGGTCATTTTCTGACATCGGCGTCAACCTTACGTACCACCTTCTCGAAGATGTCAAGCATGGTGCCGATCTCCTCCTTGGTGACGTTCAGAGCGCAAAGACAACGCATGACGGATCCATGACGGCCGCCTTTTTCCATGATCAGTTTGTTCTCAAAGCATTTCCTCTGGACTTCCGCGGCGATCTCGCCAGAAGCCGGAAGCGAACCGAGCGAATCAGGGGTTCCATTGGGATCGACGAATTCAACGCCTATCATCAGCCCCTTTGCCCTGATGTCCCCGATGACGGAAACCTCACTTTGCAATTTCCTGAGCCGTTCTTCCATGAGCCCGCCCTTCGCCCTGACCTCCGCGAGGAACGTAGGATTTGAAACTCGCTTCATAACGACCGTACCGGCGGCCATGGCCAACTGGTTTCCCCGGAACGTACCGGCATGGGCCCCCGGCTGCCAGGCGTCGAGCGCTTTGTCATAGATGACGACGGACATCGGCTGGCTTCCTCCGATCGCTTTTGACGCGAGGATTACGTCGGGAACGATATCTGCATATTCAAAGGCGAAGAATTTTCCCGATCGGCCGATACCGCACTGGATTTCATCGACGATCATGGGAATCCCCAGCTCTTTTGTCACTCTACGAACAGTCTGTAGGAATTTGATCGGAGCGGGAATGACGCCGCCTTCTCCTTGGATCGGTTCAAGAATCACCGCCGCCGGCGTAGTGATGCCGCTTTCGGGATCTTTCAACGTGCGCTCAAAATACGCGCAGGCGGCGTCGATGCCAGCCTCGCCGCCAAGGCCGAACGGACAGCGGTAGGAGTACGGGTAGGGTAGGAAATGAACGTCCGGCATCAGGGCCTGCACCTTCCGTTTCGCATTGAGGTTTCCGGTAAGGGACAACGCTCCATGTCCCATGCCGTGATAGGCTCCTCCGAACGCAATGACGGAACTCCGCCCGGTCGCGGTCTTGCACAGTTTGAGCGCGGCGTCTACCGCATCGGTACCTGAAGGGCTACAGAATTGGATTTTCGCATTGTCCTTCAGGTCTTCTGGCAACAGGGACAATATGGTCTGGACGAACTGGTCCTTGACGGGGGTCGTCAAATCCAACGTATGCAATGGGTAGTCGCCTGTCAGCAGCTTCACCATCGCTTCGTTCACTTCCTCGTCGTTGTGACCCAACGCGAGCGTACCCGCACCACAAAGGAAATCAAGATAGCGATTCCCCTCCACATCTTCGATCCATACGCCTTTGGCTGATTTCAAAGCCACCGGAAATTTTCTCGGATAACTTCTTGCGTTTGATTCAGTAGCGTTCTGACGATCAAGATAGTACTGGTTCGTGAGTTCGTTCATTCCTTTTCTTTTCCCTTCTATACCATACCTATATTTTCCCGGAGTCCTTCAGTTTCCCGCCGTCATCGCAGGGGATGAGCTTTCTCTCCGGTCCTTTGATACCAAGTCCATTCTATTCAGATATATCCTGCCGGACATTGTCCCCAGGGCGTCTGACAGAACTTGTTTTCGCTGGAAAAACTTTCCAAAGCGAAGCAGATACTAACAGGTAATGGGGGATTTGGCTAGAGAAAAGCACAAGATTTTGCTAAGTTTTTCATACGTTGACGAAACTCTGCCAATTGTCGAGAAAAAATGATGTTCCCTTGCATCGGATTATTTGTTGTAAATTCTGTATATTTCATTGTTATATAATAAATTGATTCTGATTGTAAAATGATGGACGACCCTTCTTTCCCGCATGGGGTTTGCTATGCCGTCTTGATTGAGTTTTTGGGGTCATTTTCCATCATTCGTCCTCTTTGGATGCTGTACCGGTTTTCATGGAAGACCGCCGAACCGGAGGCGTCCGACGGATTGGAGCGATACGACGATTTCCTTACCTGAAATACTTGATGGTGAGGTCTTGCATATTCGCTTACGATGATAATACACAGGGGGACTCCGAGTCGCTCAATCGTATATCGGATAGGCGGGGGCGCATGTAGTATGGCTCGGCACAAGCAATTTCAAATGCCATCGTGAAATGGCTGTTTCATAGCATTGACTGACATGTATTCTTTACCGATTGACGGTATTTTTTCATGTTGTGGTATAATTAAACAATTATAAAATTTTTTGCTGAAAACATCAAATTCCGCTATATTTGGCTTGACCCATTTGTTGCTTCGGAGCTTGTGTGGTTGTTGCTTTTTTTGAAAAACTTGTCTTGAATTGTTGCATGTTTCCAATACCAATACTATTTTCGTGGATGAAACTGTTTTATAAGAAACTAATTTTAGTATTTGTTAAGTTTTTGATAGAAATTTGTTGCGCCTTATTGAAAGTGGGAATATACTCATTTTGAACAAGTTAATACTATATTTGTTGCAATTATTTGTGGATTTTGTGGTGTAATACTAAATTTTAAAGGAGGTGTCGCATAGCTTTTCCAGACTAATTTATTAGTGTGTATCGTGTTCTGTGTTTTTTTATGGAAAATCAACCTGTTTTTGCAACATAGTCGATCTTGTTTACTATAAGGGTCAAAAAATGAAAAGAAACAAACTTTTTATCTCACTTCTTGTCGCTGTGCTGATAGCGACCGCTCTGCCTGTCTCTCTGTTCGCCGCCGTAACCGGCGCTCCAATCAAACAGTATAACTGCCCGTTTCTCTTGACTTCCGCAGGCCAGGGGCCGGGTTCCAAGCAGCTCAGGCTTCTGATCAATATGACGAAAGCGTTCAAGCTGGGCACTGACTTCAACCTTGAAGATGAACCGCTTCCGAGACTACAGGAAATTGAGACCGGGAAGTACAAGGTCCTCGTAGCCGTCATCGGAACTACCGACAAAGGCCTCGGCGCTTCCGGAATCACCATTGAAGATGAAATCAACAACCTCAAGAAGGTTATAGACGGAGCAAAGGCGAAAGGGCTGCCTATCGTCGCCGTACATATCGAGCAGGACAAAAGGGCTCCGAAGCTTCCTTCCAACGGCAATGAGCGGATCATCGACCTGGTCTGTCCCGTCAGTGACTGGATGATCGTGCTGAAGGCTTCCAATCCCGATGGCCGTTTCGACAAGATCAGCCAGCAGTATGGCATTCCTCTGACCATCGTCGATTCTGCGCTTGAGTTCTCGAAGCTCTGCCAGCAGATTTTCGTCAAATAATGGAAGTCAACAAGAGGTATATATAAATGACGACAACAATGCTGACTTCGATATTGCTGATCATCATGATCGCGGCTTTTGTACTCAGCAGTATCAAACTTAAATCTCCTGATATTTCCATGGTCGTGGCGGCGGTCGTTCTCGCTATCGCAGGGTTGATCGCTATCCCGGAGCTTGGTAGTCCGATTCGGTACCTGGTTGAAGGACTGTTCGTGAACATGGACCTCGCCATGCTGTTCATTACGGCATCGATTTTTGTCAATATCTATTCCCATAGCGGTGCGGTGTCCACGATCACGAGGGGGCTGGTTCAGAAGATTTCAAACAAGTGGGTGCTGATGTCCGTCATGGGCATCCTGATGTTGATCCCCGGCGCCCTGACCGGCGCTGGTTCCGTCTCCATCTTCGTCTTGGGAGGACTGGTCAATACCGTTCTCAAGTATCTTGGTGTATCAAAGAACAAGCGGACGGGATTCATCTTCTTCTTTGCGATTCTTTCCGCCGCGGCGCCTCCGATCAACCTATGGACGATGCTGATGACCGCCCAGGCCAACATGCCGTACGTAGGTTTCACCTGGCTGTTGTTGATCCCCATCCTTATCGCCGGGGCTGTCGCGATCATATTCTTCGGTTGGGGTGCGAAACCCTCTTCCAAGGAAGATATCCTCGCCGAGCTCCCTGAGGCTACCGAAGGAATGAACTGGTGGAGGATGCTCCTTCCCGTGCTGACGATTATCGCGTTGTTCCTTCTGGCTCTGTACGTGCCTTGGAACCTTCCCGTGCTAGGGCTGCCCTTGATGTTCCTGATTGCCGCCGTCGTCGCGTTGCTGTGCAACCCCAAGAAGACCACTGGCAAGGATTATCTCCATATCCTCGACAATACGATGGAGCAGGTGTTCCCGCTCGTCGCAAACGTCCTGTCGATCGGCGTTCTGCAAAGCACGATGGCCGCTACAGGCGTAAGAGGGCTTATCGGAAGTACCTTCGTCGGGTTGCCGTTGATTCTCATCTATTGTCTGATCGTCATAATAGGGCCGATCACCCAGGGGTGCTTCAACTATGGCTGTTCCGTAGTCCTTGGCGGGCCGTTGCTCTTCATGTTCAACACGCTTGGCATGGATGTAACGGTCATCTGCGCCGCGCTGTCACTCATTTTCCCGATGGGCGACTGTCTGCCGCCTTCGAGAATCGTCGGGAGACTTGCCTGTGAAGAGACTGGTTGCACCAAATATATGAGCTTCATCAAGAGCGCTCTCGTCCCGATGCTTGTCCTAGGTGTGATGGCGGTCATCATGATCATCAAGCCGACGGCATTCTCATTCTTGTACTAGGAGGATAGGGATATGGTATTTCTTGAGAACGTGATTCATATTCTGTACTTCGTGATGGCCGGTTTGATAGCGCTGAGTTTTCTTAAGAGCCTATTCAAGAGAAAGAAGAACAACGGCATCGTGTACGATGTCATGTATGCCTATTGCATACTTCCGTTCCTACTCAGAATTTTGTTTATCAAATAATCGGGAGGGTGTGTAAACCATGAATAAATCTGCAACGAAAGACCCTTCCAGTAGGAAGACGTTGATCATCAGGGGCGTCGTCCTTGCCGTCGTCCTGATCATCGGCATCATCGCCGGTGTCGATTTCTGGAAACTAAGACATTATCAAGAAAAGATTGTGGTTTCTGAAGATCTCACCGATGTCAAATGGTTCAGCGACTATGTGCCGTCGCTTAAAGGCACATGGATGGATACCCCGGTATTTTTCTTTGATTCCGGCGTCGAAGGCGGTACGGTGTTTATCAATGGGTGTCCGCATCCATACGAGCCTGCTTCGACGATGGCCGCGTACCTGATGATGGAGAATATCAAGGTGGAGAAGGGCCGGGTCATCATCGTCCCGAGGGCGAACTACAGTGGATCCACTGACGGTATGCTTGGCGATGCTTATCCGATGTTCTTCCATGTGGAGTCCGATTGGGGGACTTCCCGGTTCCGGATCGGGGATCGGTACACGAACCCTCTGGATCAGTGGCCCGATCCTTTTACGTATGTCAACTATCCGTCGGGACAGAATTTGGCGTATCAGGACATCAGGAACCTCAACAGGACGTATCCCGGACGTGAGAATGGATCGTTGACCGAACGCGCCGCCTATGCCGTCATGGAGATAATCCGGCGGGAGGGCGTCGATATCGCGATCGACATGCACGAAGCGGAGATACTCTATCCCGTGACCTCCACATACGTCGCGCCTGCCAAGGTCCTTGACAGGGAGCATTTCCTGGAGACAGGGGAGATGGTGTATGTGGAACCGGAAAGAAGCTCGCTTGATGTGGCCATGATGGCCAGCATGAACCTGACCGATCAGTTCCTCATGAAGAGCGAATCATCCCCGAATACGTTGCATGGACTGTCGCACCGGGAATGGGCCGACTGGTCTGATTCCCTGACCTTCCTGATGGAAACGCCGGAGATTTTCATCGACAAGGTCACTGGACCGAGGACGGAAGCCCTGATGACCGAGGGCAAGGATGAGTTCCTTCAGAAGGTCACGGACAAGGGACTTACGTATTTCCCGTACGACATGGAGTTCGGTACGCCGATGTGGTACAGGGCCGGCCGACATCTGACCGGATCCTTGGAAGTCATTACATGGGCGGGTTATTTCTATCCTGAGACGGAAGTGATCTGCAGCTTCCCGACCTACCTCGAACTCAAGGCGCTTGAGGACGAAGGCAAGGACAGTCTTGGTTGTTACCTGAAGGATCCGGATGCTCCGGAGAACAAGGATAACGTATATGTGATCTACAACAAGCCTGTTGGTGACAACATGCTAAAGTGGGAGGAAAGATGAAAAAAAACTTTTTTGTGACTCTGCTCATCGTACTCATATTGAGTGCGCAGAGTCTGGCTGCCTGTACGATTTTCGCGGTCGGCAAGAACGCCACGGTCGATGGCTCGACAATGACGTCTCACACCTGTGATTCCACAAGCGACGATCTTCGGATGTGGGTCATTCCGTCCATGGAAGCGGGAACGGAGCGCGACATCGTACTCAACGGCCGCGCCGGGGCCGACTATTCTCGGTTCCCAGAAGTGAAGGACTACGGTACCGGCGGAGCCATGGTGCTTGGCAGCTATACTTTTGACAAGCCCTCCAATCAATACCTCCATGCGATGTATTCGTTCATGAACGACAAGGGCCTGGCGATGGGCGAGTCTACCTGTTCCTACGACAGGAATTCCGACCAAGGGAAAAAAATCCGTGAGGTCTTCGGTGCCATCGACGGCATGTTCGACTGCTACATGCTTCAGGACCTGGCTCTTGAAACCTGTTCTACAGCCCGTGAAGCCGTTGAGTTCATGGGGAGGCTGATCGACGACTACGGTTGGAACGGCTATGCCGAGTGCATCAACATCTGTGATGGAAACGAGGCCTGGGTGTTCGAAGCCTACGGCGGAAATATCTGGTGCGCAGTCAGGGTGCCTGACGACGCCGTGTTCGTGGCCGCCAACCGCGCCAGGATCAACCATATCGATTTCAACGATTCCGAGAACTACCTCTACAGCCCGATCATCAAGTCCTTCGCCATTGAGAACGGCTTGTGGGACGGCAACGGGGATTTCATTCCCTGTTTGATCTATGCGCCGAACCCGACCCGGTCCTATAGTACCAGAAGGGAATGGGTCGCCATGTCTCTGTTGAATCCTTCCCTGAATCTCGACCCTGAAGAGAAAAATCCCGACGTCAATTGGCCTTTGTTCGTCGTCCCGCAGGAAAAGGTGTCGGTCGAGACCATCCACAAGTTGTGTTCCAACTATTATCAGGGCACCGAGTACGATGTCTCCAAGACGTTGTCCGCCGGCCCTTACGGCAATCCGTTGTATCCTGGATTCAACAGCACGAACAGAACCATCAACAGTTTCCGCTGCACCTACATCCAGATCGCCAACGTGAAAGCCTACCTTCCCGAGGAAGTGAGATGTCTGGCGTACTTCGGTTGGGGCGCCCCCGATTCCACGTACCTGACTCCGGTCTGGGGTTCCCAGACTGAGCTTCCCTCCCATTTCGGTATCGGTCTGAGAAACGAACCGTACAATCCTCAGTCCGGTTGGTGGGTCTCCAGCCTTGTGCAGCAGACCGCTACCATCAACTATCAGGATGCGATCAAGAGGATCCACGAGATCCGTGACCCCGCCATGGCAAAGCAGTACGCTGTCACCACCGCGGTTCAGAACCAGGCTACAAAACTGATCAAGGAGGGCAAGAAAGACGATGCGATCGACCTTCTTACCTCCTACTCCTGCCAGCAGGCCATCAAATGGCAGCAGGATTGGACGAATCTCGGCAATGAACTGCTTTCTACGTACATGCTTGCGACTAAGGGCATGAAGACTGCCGCTCCTACCGAATGGTGGACTGAAAACGTGGTCAACGCTGGCTTGAAGTAAGGTAAAGGAGAATTCGGAATGAAATTAAAAAAAGTTTTGGCTATCAGCCTCGCGGTGTTCATTCTTGCCGCGCAGGGATTGGCCGCCTGTACGATTTTCGCGGTCGGCAAGGACGCGACGGTAGACGGATCGACCATGACGTCACATACCTGTGATTCCAATAGCGATGATCTCAGGCTTTGGCTCATTCCTTCTATGGATGCGGGTACGAGCCGCGATGTCGTACTCAACGGCCGCGCCGGAGCAGACTATTCCCAGTTTCCGGAAGTGAAGGACTATGGTACCGGCGGTATGGTGTTGGGCTCCTATACCTATGAGAAGAACACGAACCAGTATCTCCACGGCATGTATTCTTTCGCCAACGACAAAGGCCTGGCGATGGGCGAATCTACCTGTTCCTACGAGCGTAATACCGATCAGGGTAAGAAGGTCAAGGAAGCCTTCGGCGCGACCGAAGGAATCTATGATTGCTACATGCTGCAGGATTTGGCTCTGGAAACTTGTTCCACCGCGCGTGAGGCTGTGGAATTCATGGGCAAGATGATTGATGAATACGGATGGAACGGACTGTGTGAATGCATCAACATCTGTGACGGAAACGAAGCCTGGGTGTTCGAAGCCTATGGTGGCAACGTATGGGCTGCGGTCAGGGTGCCTGACAATGCCATTTTCGTGGCCGCCAACCGCGCCAGGATCATCTATATCGATTTCAACGATCCGAACAACTACCGGTATAGTTCCAACATCAAGTCCTTCGCCATTGAGAATGGTCTGTGGGATGGCAAGGGCGATTTCGAGCCGGCCAACATCTACGCCCCGAACAAATCCTCTTTGGGCTGTACGCTCCGTGAATGGAGAGCCATATCTTTGCTGGATCCCAGTCTCAATCTCGTTTCACCTGTTGATGGCGGCGACCCTGACGACTATCCGATGTTCGTTGTGCCTGCCGAAAAGGTATCCGTCGAGACGATCCATCGCATCTGCTCCGACTACTACGCCGGAACCGATTATGATTGCTCCAGGACCGTTGAATCCGGCCCGTTCGGCAATGTACTGAGCAATAGGAATGTCTACAGACCTATCAACATGTTCCGTTGTACCTATATCCAGATCGCCAACGTCAAGGCTTGGTTGCCGGAAGAGGCCCGTTGTCTGGTTTGGTACGGCTGGGGCGCCCCCAGTACGACGTACCTCACTCCTGTATTCGCTTCCCAGACGGAGCTGGCTCCCCATTTCGGAGTCGGCGTCAGAAATGAGTTCGACCGGAATTCTGGTTGGTGGAACCAGTCTCATGTTCAGCAGCTGGCCCAAATCAACTATGCCTCCGCGATCGAAGACATCCGTGCCGTCCGCGATCCCAAGATGGAGAAGATCTACCGGCAGGTCAGCGCTGTACAGAATCTGGCCGCATCCATGATCAACGTTGGAATGAAGGAAGAAGCCGTCGATTATCTTACTACGTATGCGAACAACGTCGCGACCGACTGGTTCAGGACGTATGCGGAACTCGGCGACAAGCTGGAGACCAAGTACATGAACGGCAACGTCAACATGAAGGTTCCCAAGGCTTCAGCCTGGTGGACGAATATCGTCAACGAGAATCTCGGTGACAAGCTGAGACCAATCGAGTAAGCTGTTCAATAGTATTTGATTGTGTATGATAACATGGTCCACCTCTCCGGGTGGATCATGTTTCGTAATTTGACAGAGGTGGAATCTTGGTTCTTGTCAGCGTTTGTGTCGGACTCCTGCTTGTGGCGGGCCTGTTGGAAAACTATTTTCATCAGAGGAATCTTAAAAAAATACCTATCAGGATACTCGTCAACGGAACCCGGGGGAAGACGAGCGTCTGCCGTTTGGTCGTCGCCGCTCTGAACAAGCATGGAATCCGGACCATGGGGCGCACGACGGGCTCCGAGGCAGCCATGCTCAACCCCGATGGAAGCGTGGAGCCGTTCGTTCGCAGGACAGCCGCCAGAATTACCGAAATGATTCCTTTCGTCAGGAGCTGCGCCAAGGCCGAGGTCCGTTGCATGGTCGTCGAATGCATGGCGTTGGGGGCCGAAAACCAAAGGACGATTGCCCGGACGCTGGTGAAGCCGACCCATGTCGTGATTACCAACTCCTATGTAGACCATATCGTGGAGATCGGCTCTACTACCGAGGAGACAGCATGGACGCTCTCCCAATCCGTTCCAAAAGGGTGTGAGCTGTTCGCTGTGGAGGATTGCTATCAGGGGCTGGATTGCATCTTTCACAAAGTCGATGTGGCGCAACAGCGGATAGCGGTACTGATGGATGATCGAATCGAGAGGAGCCCGATTCCCCTCCATGGTTCGAACGTCAGCCTGTCGGTCGCCTTATGCGGAGCTTTGGGCGTCGGGGAGGACGAAGTCCTTGCCGCCATTTCCGAGGTCGTCCCGGACATTGGGCTTCACAGGGCTTTCACAGGACGGAACGGCGCCGTCTTTCATCCCGATTTTTCGGTCAATGACCTGCATTGCATGGAGGAAGCTGTCCTTGCTTTCTCATCAAAGACAAAAAAGCTTTCACTTGTATATAACAACAGGGCCGACAGGGAATACAGGTTGCCGCTGATGCTTCAGATTCTGAAGCGGCATGGAGGGCTTGTCTCCTGTGTCTATTGCATCGGGGACTATCCGAAGAAGGTCGCTTCATATTTTTCAAAGCGTGGCGGGGTCGCTGCAGCCGTTTCTTCTGAAAAGGAACTCTACGAATCGATCAACCAGGTAGATGGCGACAATGTTTTCCTGGGACTCGGAAACATCAAAGGCGCGGGGGAGCGTCTTGTAAGACTTTTCATGGCGAAAGGGGAGGTGTGAACGATGCTTCATTCAGCCGTGGCCATCAGCATATTGCTGGGCTTCCTGAGTACGGAATTCCTTGGAATCCTTTCGGGGGGGCTGGTCAGCGCGGGATATCTCGCGTTTTATCTCGAACAGCCGTTCAGGATCATCACGACGCTCCTTCTGGCCATGGCCACCTGCGGCCTGGTCAAGCTGCTTCAGAGAAAAATCATACTTTTCGGCCGCAGACGGTTCATGCTGACCGTGCTTCTCTGCATGATATTCGCTTTTTTCATTGAAAAATGTTTTTTCTTTTTTACCGATGTCAACCAGGACCTGAGAATTATTGGTTACATCATTCCGGGATTGATCGCGAACGATATGGAGAAGCAGGGGGTGTTGAAGACGCTCCTGATGCTTTTGCTGATCGCTGGAATTATCTGGTTGATCATGCATTCCGGGATAATCTGACATGGACGGCCTGCTATGAAGAAGCCTGAAAAAATTACATTGAAATATATAGCGATCGCCTTGGCCGTATGTCTTCTCGGTGTTTCGGTCAGCTTGCTCACCAGTCGGATCGAAGAGAACCGGTATGCCGGGCTACAGCTCGCCGCGGCGATTCGGATGAGGGATGCGGAGGTCTATCTCAAGAGAATGCTCTTGGAATCAGGAATCTCCATTGAACCGGAGGATTTGAATCAGACGGGGCTCCTTGGGCCGGAATTCACAGAGCTGACTTCGACTCCCGGCAATGTCGATGCCAAACGGACTTCCTTGAATCCCAATTTTGCAGCGGCCATGGTCCGGTATTTTACAGAGGCCGGCCTGAAAGAGGGCGATACGGTCGCCATAGGGAGCAGCGGTTCCTTCCCGGGGTTGTTGATCGCCGCGACTACGGCTGCCACGGAAATGAAGCTCAATACAAAGGTCATCGCATCCTGCGGTTCATCGATGCACGGCGCTACTCGGCCCGACTTCTGCATTTTTGACATATTGAGATACCTCAAGGAGGGCGGTTTCGCCAATTTTGAATTGCTGGCCGTCTCTCCCGGCGGTGCTAACGACCAAGGTGGGAGCGTCCTTGAAGACATTCTGTATACCGGGACGAAGGAACTGGCGCTTGAGCTGTGTGAAAAGACCGGTGCGGTCATACTCAGTTATGACGATATCGCCGATAATATCCAGCGGAGGCTGGAGCTTTACGGAGACGATGTCGATTTGTTCATCAATGTCGGTGGGGCCAGCCCCAATTGCGGGACCAGTTCATATACGCTCAATTTCCCACAGGGGTTGGTCATCGATCCCCCTCCCATTCCCACTACGCCGTACCGCGGCCTGAACTATGAGTTCGCTGCCAGGGGCGTACCCGTATTGAATCTTCTCAATGTTCGGTTGCTCGCCCAGGAGAACGGCATAGCCTATGACCCTGTGCCGATGGAAGAGCCGGGTGCGGGCGGAGCGTATACGACGGTGGATTACCATCTGGGCGTAATCATCGCTACCATAGGTATTTGCATCGTCATTCTGGTTCTGGGAGTCGTCTCGTTACGGTCGAAACGAGAGAAATATGAATAGTGCGCCGATTCGGAAGCTCGTCATATTGTTGCTTGTCGGCGTCATAGGCGTTCTTGCAGGAAAGGAATTTCGGGATCTCCGGTATTATGAAGATAGTTTCGTCGCGTCGGCGTACCTGACCGAAGTGACGTCTCTTTCGGCCTACGAGCCCTCTTTGCGGGGGACTTGGGCGGACGCCCCTGTCTATGTCTTTGATTCCGGTGCGCCGGGGGGGACGGTTTTCTTCATGGGTGGGGCGCACCCCAACGAATCCGCGGGAATCCTTTCCGCTTATGTGCTGATGGAGAACATCGAGATCAGCAAAGGACGCGTCATCGTCCTGCCGATAGCCAATCTGAGCGCTTCCACTGCTTCGTTGAGCGGTTTCGGTTACCCTTCTTATTATCATGTCGAGACGGATTGGGGTATCAGGACGTACAAGATCGGTAGCAGGGTGGCGAATCCTCTGGACCAATGGCCGGATCCTCCGATATTTGTACATTATCCATCGGGACAAACCTTGTGCTACGAGGATAGCCGGAACATCAACCGCAATTATCCAGGCAGAACCGACGGCTCCCTGACCGAAAGGGTTGGTTGGGCGATCATGGCCCTCCTGGAAACTGAACATGTGGATTTTGCGTTTGACATCCATGAAGCTTCGATTACCTATCCTGTAAACGATACGTATGTGGCTCCGGATATCTCCGCCGATATAGCCTTTCTGTCTTCCTTATCCTTGGGCTCCAGAGGAATTGATATCCGTGTCGAGCTTTCCGCAGATAGCCTGAAAGGCTATTCCCATCGCGAATGGGGCATGGTCGGTGATGTTCGACCATTCTTGATTGAGGCTCCTACTCCATTCATTGAACGGGTCGTCGGTCCCATGACGGGGAAGCTCGTGCGGTATGGGAAAGATGAATTTCTGGTCAAGATGGCGGATGCCGGGTATGCCGCCGTCCCGTACGATGAAAATGGTTATGGGATGGAATATCGATGCGGACTGCAATTGTCCGCGGCGTTGGAAGCTGTCTCCGTAGGTTCGATGTTTGATCCCGAAGCAGCTTTGGAAGTGTCCTGGCCAAGTTTCGAGGAACTCGCGGAGATGGGAATAGGGCATTATCTCCATGATCCCGACTTGCCTGGAAACCATGGTCGGGTGCAGTATGTAGGCCCCGCTACCAGATAACACATCACCATGCGGATATGAAAGGCTATTATCGTTTGATCAGCTTATTCCCCTTCGGCAAATCCTATCTACCCACGGCTTGGATATCTCGTTTTTTGCATGGGCGTGGATCGATAGAAAAAAAAGAAGCTGTCGTCAGGTCTTTCGACTTGTACGACAGCTCAGCTTTGCAAGAATGTGTTATATCAGAACATCGTGTCATGGATGTATTTATTCATTTTTTCAACGAAAGCGTCAAACTGTGCTTTTGGCGGTATTGAAGACAGCTTGAACTTTATTTGTCCAGGAGCTGCAAGCTCAAAAGAGGCGGCTTCAGGAAGAAGTCCCATGATGGTGTCCGCGGTTTTCTGGATTTCAGCGTCCGACAGGGTGTCGATGTAGTTGAAAGTCAGATATCCGTCGTTCACTTTGTAGATAAACTTATAACCGACGAATTCATACGTCGATTCGTACGGTAATTCATACGTCTCAGTGGTGGGCAGGGGCTGCTGTGTAGCGGTCGTCGTGCAACCGACAATACAAAGAATAGCGATTACAATCATGATGGATAGCGAAATTCTTGCAGAAAAGCGCTTCATGAGGTTCCTCCTAAGCGATCTAGTCGCTGTGCTGATTAATATCTGTCGATAGTATATCAGATAATTAAGAAATATGGGAAAAATTATTGATTAAAACTGCGATTTTTTCAAAAAAATAATTAAGAAATTAATTATCCATAAGCAAACGCTGATGTCATCGCACGCCTTTTCTTCCTGCGTGACATCGTTTGTTCCGATAGCGCTCGCTGCATATGCTTTTTTTCTTTTGTCAGGACCAGGATTGATTCATTCCGACTTATGATACGTCGGAGCGACCATGGAAAACGCATCGCGAATCTAGATGGTAAGTCCTCTTTGCTCCCGTTTTTTCAGTATCTTGGAAAGCTGCGTCCACATGATGCAGGAAGACAGAATTCCTGCGATCAGGTCGCATATCGGTTCTGCGAAGAACGCGGAAGCCGCGCCCAGGAAGGGCGGAAGCAAAAGCGTTCCAAGAAAGAAGGTGCATTTCCTGAACAACGAAAGGGGCAGTGAGAACCTGACCTGCGCCAGGGCCGTCAGACAGTCCACGTTGCAATACTGAAAGGACAAAGGGATGATCATCATTTCGAATATGCGCATGTAATGCACCGTCAGTTCCTGAATTTCGGGATCCGAAGTGAACAGTCGCACGAACAGGGGCGCGCCCGTAAAGGTGAATATGAACATCAGAGCCGTATATGCGGTCGTCGTAGCCTGGATACATAGGATCCCTTTCTTCACCCGTTCGGAATATCCCGCTCCGTAGTTGAAGCTGATCATTCCTTGGCATCCCCCGGTGATGCCCCCCATCGGATTCATAACGAGCAGATGATAGCTCTGGATGATGGTCGAGCAGGTGATCAGTATGTCTCCGGTCTTCGGCCCGCCATATCGTTGCAACACTGCATTGAGAACGATCATCACCCCGCTGTCGGTGGCGATGATCAGGAAGGGAGACAATCCGAACTTGATGATCCTCGCTATCGTTGACTTGTCGATTGTCTTGATACGAAGCTTGATCAGCGTGTTGGATGAGAGCAATACGCCTATGGTTATCGCCATTGACGCGATTTGGGAAATGACTGTCGCGATCGCCGCTCCCCGTACCCCTAGCTTGAAGGTAAAGATGAATATCGGATCCAGAATGATATTCAACGCAGCGCCAGCCAGTACTGAAAACATTCCTTTCTCGGACTGACCTTGGTTGATTACATAGCTGTTCAATCCTGCCGCAAGCAATGCGAACGGGGTGCCCGCGATATAGAAAGCCAGATATTCATTCGCATAAGGCAATGTGGCCGTCGATGCGCCGAACGCGACGAGCAACGATTTCCGCAGCAAGAAGAACAGCGGTGTCAGAACCGCCGAGAAAACGACAAGCAACCAGAACGCAGTCGCAAGTATGCCCTCAGCCTTCTCATGTTCGCCATGGCCCTCCCGCATAGCCATCAGAGGGGCCCCGCCCATTCCGATCATGACGGCGAAGGACGAAATAAGCGTCGTGATCGGCGCTGCGATTCCGACACCGGCGAGGGCGATATCCCCATAGCCGGCGATGTGCCCGATGAACATCCTGTCGACGATTGCATACAGTACGTTCACAGCCTGGGCAAGGGCGGTGGGGATTGCAAGACGGAGCGTCAGATACCAAAGCCCGTCTTCTCCGAGCGAATAGTTCCTGTTTCTCATTTCATCGCCAGTATATTCATTGCAGGATGGCGGCACAATCCCCGGAGCCTTCCGTTTCCGCACCGGGAAGATGTCTTCCGTATCCTATTTCTTATTCGCCCCGGCGACCAGTATGTGCGTCAGACTGGGCGAGCCGATTGCCCAATTGTTTTTATTGCCTGCATATGTCCGGCAGATTTGCCCCGGCTTTGTCGTTATCCTGACTGATTCCAGCTCCAGAGTAGTTGCCCCTTTTCATTTTCATTGCTATGGTGGGAATATTATGTACATACGTATCGAGAAAAAAGACACCAACGCTTTGTTTTCAACCCCTTTGCTGCAGCAGACAGCTTTCTGGTCGTCTGTGAAGACGAATCTGGGGTTCCAACCTATAGCGTTTGATATCTCTATTCGGGAAAAGGAACTGATGCGCCGCAAGCATTCTTCGGCCTACATTTTGGACGATATCCTGGTTTTGACGCGGAAAGTAAGCAGATATGAATCCATCGCATATGTTCCCTATGGTCCGCTGCTTGCTCCGGACGAGGGGGCGCATGGGGACTTCATAGAGTCCCTTTCCGAAGAATTGAGGGAGAAGCTTCCTGATGACTGCATCTTTATCCGGTACGACCTCCCTTGGCTTTCCGACTGGGAGGAAGATACTAGCGCAGACATGCGGGAGCTTCGTCTGAACTGGGGGACGGTGAACCACAATATCCGCGCTTCCCGTTCCGCGCAGTTGCCGACCCATACGACCTTCGTCAGTCTTGAGGGAACTCCGGAGGAAATCCTTGCCCGGATGAAATCCAAGACGAGATACAATATTCGTCTTGCACAGCGCAAGGGTGTCCAGATCGTACGGGGAACGGAACAGGATCTGCCTGTTTTTCTTTCTTTGTACCGTGAGACTGCAAGGAGGAACGGTATCCTTGAACACAGGAAAGAAGCGTTTGAAGCTTTGTTCCGTTCCCAAGAGCAAGATGCGCGCTTCGAATTACTCATAGCGACGTTGGATGGAGAGCCTCTGTCCGCGATGTTCCTTACCTTGAGCGAAGATCGCGCCACGTATCTGTATGGCGCATCCTCCGACCGGCTGCGGGACTCCATGTCGACCTATGCGTTGCAGTTCGCCGCCATGCTCAGGGCCAAAGAACTTGGCGCGGAGGTCTATGATCTTTTTGGGATAGCTCCTCCAGATGAAAAAAGCCACCCCCTCTCCGGTCTGTCGCGCTTCAAGCTTGGTTTCGGCGGGGAGTGCATTGAACGGATGGGGTGTTGGGACTATCCCTTCGACAAGGAAAAGAGTGAAAACTTTTTCATCGAGGAAGCGACCTGGCGGGGGTATCATAACTGAGCTACGTCCGCGGAAATTTGACGTTGGGATTGGGTGAGGGCGTTCCTACGAGGGACTGTCGTCGGACGAGCTGTGAAGAAACGAGGGTAGTGTAAATACTTTTGTGGACATTTGAACCTTGGCAGCACAATACTCAGCGATTGTAATGCTGCTGGTGAGGCTGACAGCCTGCTTTGTCCAACAGGAATAGAATAATACCCCCTGAAGGCAG
>JAEXDQ010000017.1 GCA_023401595.1 Spirochaetota bacterium | reverse complement strand
CTCTCTTTGTTGTTGTTTGGTAACTTGACAATAGTAGAGTTCCATTCCCTTTTTTCTATACCTTTTCTTTCTTATTGACTTTTTCTCTTCTCTTCATCCCCCAGATTTCTGCATAGAGCCTTTTTTCGTCTTGCTTTTGTCCGAGTGCTTCTGTACAAATGGCAGTAGGTTGTATGTTTGGGATGCATTGCCGTATGGCGCTTGAGGCCTGAATGTGTCCGGTATTATACACCTGACGCTTTTTTCTGTATAATCGTCATGTCTGGTGTTCGCACGATGGTCGAGGCTATGACTTTTCCCGCGGTTTCGGGGGGGGGGCTATCCTGGCTATGGTGTCGGCGCATCGCTTCGTAGAAATGACAATTGAAGAATATAGGGGGGTAGCATGACCGACGACCGACGACGAATCCTTGACATATCCGGTACGCTGGATGCGGCCGCTCCCGAGCAGATTGCTTTCCTTGATGACCGGGAACCATTTCGGCATCTGATTTCCGTGATTCTGTCTGCGCAGACCACCGACCGGCAGGTCAACCTCGTGGCGAAGGATCTGTTCGCCAAGTACCCCGACGCCCATGCCCTTGCGACGGCTTCCTTGGAGGATGTCAGGGCGATCATCAGAAGCACCGGATATTTCAATGCCAAGTCAAGGAATATCATCGCCTGTTCTCAGGCGTTGGTGGAGCGGTATGACGGGGCGGTGCCGGATACGATGGAAGAGTTGACGTCCTTGCCCGGGGTCGGACGCAAGACGGCGAACTGCATACTGGGGGGAGTATACGGCCGTCCGGCCATTATCGTGGATACCCATTTCGGTAGGGTCGTGAGACGTCTGGGGCTTGTGTCGGACGATGATCCAGCCAGGATCGAGAAACAGATCGCCGCCCTTTTGCCTGAAGACCTGCAATACCGTTTCTCCATGACCGTGAACTGGTTCGGTAGGGTCTGCTGCCATGCGAAGTCGCCGGAATGCCGCTCCTGCATATTGTGGGACCTGTGTCCGTGGGACGGTAAAACTCCGAGGACGAAAGCCTGAGCCGTTCGATTTTCAGTTTCGCGGACTCTCCGCAACCAGATGCTTTTGTTCCAGGATTTCCCATAGCGCACCCTGTTCCAACGTCCCTTCCTGCATGGGTACGCATCGCAGCAGGGCGAGCCTTGCGTCATCGAACGGCGGTAAGCATGTTTCCGTCGCCGTTTGAAGCCGCCGAAGGATGCTTGCATCATTTGAGCTGAGATAGATGCCGGTATCCATGTCCATGGACGGTATCCCGAAAAGTTCTCCGGCCTCTGCGTCATAAGAGGGGCGTTCCAGTCGCTTTTCGAGCCGGGACCTAAGCTCCTGGACGGGTTTCCCTGGAACCAATGGCAGAAGAAAAGCCCGGCCGCTGATCGTCACGTCGGTCGATACGGTAAGCGAATCCCCCTTCCATGCGATATTTTCCGGTATCGGCTCCGCTTGCCCCATGGGCAGTAGGGGGATACAGGGGGGGAGCGTCTTCGTCGATAGGTTCCCGCTGGCTTGCCACAAGGAATCCCTGAACCGGTATGTCTCCAGCGTCAGCCTATGTGGAAGCAAAAGTGTCAGCAGATAGTAGGTGCGTTGCTCCATGACCGATAGCATATAGCTTTTCCCATCTTCTATAAAGGGGGATGATGGACATGTCCGCGCCGGTCTGTGGCGGCGGTTGTACCGATACGCTGATACTGTGAAAAAAAGGGGAGCTACAAGTTGCATAGGTATTTACACAAAATAGAATATCTGATATTTTTCTTTGAGTTGTGGGTCTTCGTCCGCAAAGAACCTTGCATAGCTGCTCACGGGTGTCCAAGAATATCCCGGGCAAGGCTTTCCAGAAGATTCCAGCGCGCTTTTGCGACTTAATATACAGAACGTCAAGGACAAGGTGGATATAGCTATGGCTCGTAGATGTGAAATTTGCGGTAAGGGCACGGTTGCTGGCAACAGCGTTCCGAGAAAAGGTCAGGCGAAGAAGAAAGGTGGTGTCGGTCAGCACATTGGTGTCACTACCAAGCGTGTTTTCCGTCCTAATCTCGTGACCGTCAAGACCCTCATCAACGGTACTCCTCGTACCATCAAGGTTTGCACACGTTGCTTGAGAAGTGGTCGGGTCGAAAAGCTGGTATAATGATTCCAGATTCTGTTTTGACAGAGAGAGACGCGATCAGAGAAGAGCCCCCAACCGGGCTCTTTTTTTGCACCCAAAGAGAAGGCTTGTTCATTGAAAAGTTCAGTATGTCAAACTTGAGGAGATCCCTGTGAACGATATCAGAATTCATTCCATAGAAGGTTCCATGCTTGTGTCCGTGCCGGATTGCAAGAAGCTATTGGCGCTTCGTGCATCCTGCGAGGAGAAGACTCAGGTGTTCGTCATCGCCCCGGTACGGGACGACGCTGCCCTTGAGCTGGACTCCCTGTTGCAGGCGGCCTTGAACCATGACGAACGGATGTGGAGCGCCATGGAGAAGAGCGCTTCCGTCTGGACCTCTTTTGTTGACGAGCTGCTGCCTCGTAAACGTAACGAAGCGGTGCATGAGGCGATCAAGCAGGGCTTTTCTGACATCGAGGATGTGTTGCGCACAATCTGGCTGGTCGGCGATATTTCCGTTGGTTCGCGCCGCTTCATTGATGGCGTCGTGGTTTCCTGGGTCGCCTTGATGCTCGGACATTTCCTCGAGGAGTCTGGCGTTCCGACTTCTGTCGTTGATTTCTCCCGTGCGCTATCGGCACAGGACGCTTCGTCGTTCGTCACCGATACTGTGTTGGTCACAGGAGCTTTGCCACAGCCTGACGGCGCCGTTTCCTCTGATATCTCCAGCCTGGGGCGCGGTGAATATGCGGCCGCGTTGCTTGCGGTGAAGCTCCATGCGAAGGCGTTGACGTTATGGAACGACCGTTCCTTGCTGAGGACCGCCGATATCAGGATGGTTCCGGGGGCGAAGGTGATTGAAACGCTGACGTATGCCGAGGCGACTGAACTTTCGTTCTTTGGCGCCCCGGTCATACATCCTCAGTCGATGCTTCCTGCCGTCTCCTCATCGATTCCGATCAAGCTGCGTTGGTGGGGGGATACCAAGGATCCCGGGACGCTGGTAGTCTCCAAGCCTGCGAAGGACGCACTGTACAAAGTGAAAGGTTTTTCCGTCATCCATGATGTCGCTCTGATCAATGTCGAGGGCGCGGGTATGAGCGGCGTACCCGGTATTTCCAGCCGCTTGTTCACTTCCATGCGTGAGGCAGACATCTCAGTGATATTGATCAGCCAGGCGTCCAGTGAATATTCAATATGCTTCGCCGTTCCTGATAACCAGGCCGTGTTGGCCTGTAAGACGGCCAGGAATGAATTCCGTCGGGAACTTGATGAACAGCTGATCCACAGCATCGATAGCGAGCATGACTGCGCCATACTCGCCGCCGTAGGCGAGATGATGCCGGGAACTCCCGGCGTGGCCGGCAACTTCTTCCGTTCCTTGGGCAAAGCCGGCGTGAACGTCAGGGCCATCGCCCAAGGCTCTTCCGAGCGTAATATCAGCGCGGTGATCAAGGACGTTGACAGCAAGAGGGCTCTACGGGCTTTGCACGCCGGCTTCTTCCTGTCTCGCCAGGCTCTTTCCGTCGGTCTGTTCGGTCCCGGCAATATCGGCGGCACCTTGTTGGATCAGATCGCTCGTGAGACTGAGCGGTTGAATGAACAATTCGATGTCGATATCCGTATCAGGGCCATCGCCAACAGCCGCAAGATGCTGTTGGATGAGGAGGGAATCGATCTGTCGGACTGGAGGAACCTCTTCGCCCGGAATGCCGTGGAGCTTGACCTTGACGCGCTGGTCAGCCATGTGGGCGCTACCTATTATCCTCATTCCGTATTGATCGACTGCACGACCAGCGCCCAGTTGCCAGAGCATTACGTATCTTGGTTGGAGCGTGGCATCCATATCGTTACTCCGAACAAGAAAGCCGGTACTTCGCCATATCCGTACTATCGGAAGATGATGGATACCTGCCATCGTACCGGCCGCAGGTTCCTGTACGAGACCACGGTGGGCGCAGGGTTGCCTGTCGTCTGTACCCTCAAGGATTTGATTCAGACCGGCGACCGCATCCACAAGGTGGAGGGCATCGTAAGCGGTACGCTCGCCTGGTTGTTCTCCAGCTATGACGGTACGGTTCCGTTCAGCGCCATGGTCCGCAAGGCCAAGGAGATGGGCTATACCGAGCCCGACCCGCGCGACGACCTGTCCGGTATGGATGTCGCCCGCAAGACGGTGATCCTGGCCCGGGAGCTCGGCTATGAAGTGGAGGTCTCCCAGTTGGATGTCGCATCGCTCGTTCCCGAAGAGCTTGTGGGGCTCCCCGTCGCTGAATTCATGGGACGGCTGGATGAACTTGACGATACGATGCTGCAACTGTATCGTGACGCTGAGGCAAAAGGAGAGAAGCTGCGGTATGTAGGCATGGTCGATACGGATGGTGTCTGTCGGGTCAGCCTCAAGGGCTATCCCGCCGACCATCCTTTCGCCCAGGCGCAGGGTACGGACAATGTGATCGCATTCACGACCGACCGATATCTGACCCAGCCTTTGGTCATAAAAGGGCCCGGCGCGGGGCCGGAAGTGACAGCGGGCGGCGTATTCGCCGATATCCTGCGGCTGAGCGCCTATCTCGGCGCCCGTCTATAGCGGCGTCCTGCCATAGCGGCTGATATGGATCGATGACTGGTCCATGGACTGGATTGTATTAAGAGGAGATGATCATGAACTATGTTTCTACACGAGGACGGGCTCCCGCCTGTGGCGCTTCCGATGCGATCCTTCAAGGGTTGGCTCCTGACGGAGGTCTGTATGTTCCGGAGCAATTGCCGTTTCTCAGGGATATTCCCTATGATACGGTTTCTTCATATCCTGAGCTTGCCTATGAGGTGCTGGCTCCGTTTTTTGAGGGTGATGAACTCCTTGACGATTTGCCGGAAATCTGCATGGATGCGTTTGACTTCCCTATCCCGCTACATGATTTTGATTCCAAGCGTTCCACTTTGGAGCTGTTTCATGGTCCTACCGCCGCGTTCAAGGATTTCGGCGCACGCTTTCTCGCTTGTTCAATGGAGAAGCTGCTCGCCAAATGGAACCGCAGGCTGACCATCCTTGTCGCGACCAGCGGTGATACCGGCGGCGCGGTCGCCGCTGCGTTCTTCGGGCGTAAGAACATCGAAGTAAAGGTTCTGTTTCCGAAAGGCCGTGTGTCCGACCGGCAGAAGAAACAGCTCACCTGTTGGGGTGGAAATGTCAGTGCCTATGAGGTAGACGGTACATTTGATGACTGCCAGAAGATGGTCAAGGACGCGTTCATGGACAAGGGGCTGGCTGAGAAATGGGGGCTTTCGAGCGCCAACAGCATCAACCTCGGCAGGTTGCTGCCCCAATCTGTGTATTACGTGTATGCGTCCCAGGTCTACCGCGCCACCCATGAAGGGCATGAGCCGGTCGTCATTATCCCCAGCGGCAATGTTGGCAATTGTTGCGGGGCTTATTGGGCGAAGCTGATGGGCTCCCCGATCAGCCGCATCGCCTTGGCTGTCAACGCCAACACCACGATTCCCGACTATTTGCTCGAAGGAGCGTACCGTCCTCGCCAGAGCGTAGCTACGCTGGCGAACGCAATGGATGTCGGTGCCCCCTCCAACATGGAACGGTTGTTTCATCTGTTCCCTTCGATAGAGGTGTTCCGGCAGGAGGTAAGCGCATGGAGCGTCAATGACGAAACCATCCGCAGGACGATCAGGGAAGTGTGGGAAGACAGCCATTATGCGGTTTGCCCCCATACGGCGACCGGAGAGCGGGTTCGTCGCGACCATTTCGCAGACGACTATTCCCTTGTCGTCTCCACCGCTCATCCCGCTAAGTTTGAATCGGTGGTGGAGCCAATCATCGGTGCGTCCGTCGAAATCCCGGAGAACCTTGCGAAGCTGTTGGACAAGCCTAGCGTCTTTGCGAGCGTCGGGACCGATTACCGTTCGATTTTCTAGACTTTTACTGATTTTCCAATCTTATTATCATAGTGTGCAGGCGTCCCGCTTTGAACCGGGGCGCTTGTTTTTTTTATTAGTTGTTTGTTTTTTGGAGTTGGTGAATAATAATAATAAAATTAATAGTCCTAAATAGGAATATTATATTGATATTTTATATATGAGGGGTACATATATCAAGAAACACCGGTTCGGATGAGGCGAAGTCCAGGATGTTTCATGGAGACTGAGACTGCCCGAGTCCAACGTTGTTGGCTGAAAGGTCTCTCGATGCAGGAGGGCGGGAGCAAGCGGGGTCGAAGTATCGGACGATGCGCTTGCCAGAAAACCGAAGCTTTTCCAGTTTCTTCCGCTTTTCTATCGTTCTGTTGATGTCTTTGTTACAACCCTCTACAACAGACGTGAGGAGTAGTCTGCAACGCCCCTGGGACGGTTTTCGTCCTAGGAAATGGTTGAGCCCGGGTGTGATGGCTGAGCCCAAGGGGCATGTTCAAAAGCAAACGTTGACTACGCTTGCTTTTGACAGCCCTCATCATCGTCCGGAAATCAAAGGATACGCGATGTCTTGCGGCTTCTCACGGAAATGGTCGTGGCGGAGCCTGCACCGAAAATGTAGTCCATCTTTTCACAGTAGGAATCAATCCGATCCAGCGGTATGTACGCCTGTATCGTTCCGGCGAAGCCTCCTCCATGCACCCTGCATGCGCCTTCTCCGTCGAGAAAACGTTCCGTCATGGCGATAGCCAGAGGCAACCCTTGTTCGGTGGGATGCTTGCTGGAATAGAGGTTCTGGAGGAATTTGTAGGATGAATCTCCCGATTCCTTCACCAACCGCAGATATTCCTCGATATCGCTCTTCTGAAGGGCTTCTAGCATCTTCGTCACACGTTCGTTTTCTGTCAGAAAATGATAAGTCCTCAATAGCGCCCGGTCATTTTGAAGCGTTTTCCGCAAAATCGGCAAAGCCTGTTCAAACTCTTCGAAACTGACTTCCCTCAGCACCGACTTGCCGAAGAATCCGGCGACAGCCTTCATCTCCATGGGCGCGGCCGCATAGTCGGGGGTCAGGTCGGCATGATTGCCTTTCGTATCGACGATTACCAGACTGTACCCATGGTTTGTGAAGGCGAAGTCTATTGGCGCGAGGATCGGGCTGTCGGGATTCTTGAAATCGATTCCGACGATACCGCCTTGGGCGCAGGCCACCTGGTCCATCAGTCCGGAGGGCTTGCCGAAATAGACGTTTTCCGCATATTGACCGATGATGGCCAGGTCGACGGGGGAGAGAACGTCGTCATTGTAGAGATTGTTGAAAATCGTTGCACACAGTACTTCGATTGCCGCGGAACTGCTCAGCCCCGATCCCTTGAGGACGTTCGTCGTCGTATTGGCTATCCACCCTCCCACCTTCAAACCACGTTTTACAAAGGCAGCGGCGATTCCACGAAGCAAAGCGCCTGTAGTGTTCTGTTCCTCTTTCCTGACGGCAAGACTTGTGATATCCACCTTGACCGCCGGAAAACCCTCGCTGATCAACACGACCATATTGTCATTGGTCCTTCGCACAGCTCCGATGGTATCGAGATTGATCGTCGCCGCGATTACTTTTCCCAGGTTGTGGTCCGTATGGTTGCCCGCAAGCTCGCTTCTCCCCGCCGTACTGAAGAGATGAAGCGGGCCCACCGCTGTTTCATAATCGTTGAACAATTCTTGATGTTTTTCTATTAAATTATCATATCGTTTATCAATAGCTTTTGTATCGAATTTACTACCGTATAACTGTGGATACACAGAATGTAAAGCTCCGGATTCCAGTTGTTTCCTCAAAGATGTGACGCTGTTCATATGGGCCTCCTGTACTGTGGAAAATTCTATAGCGTGTCCATGTAATGGATTTCGGACAACTCCCTCAATCTACTTGCGCTACCTTCAGCGGTTATATCCCGTTGAGGCATTCCCATCATTTCGTAACCGACCATGAATTTCTTGACTGTCGCGGAACGCAACAATGGGGGATAATAATGGAAATGCATGATGCATCCGGGATAGTCTTTGCCGTCCGTCGGTTTCTGGTGGATTCCCATGGAGTAGGGGAAGCTGGTGGAGAAAAGATTATCGTATTTGATACCGAGTCTGCGGATAATGTCGGCCAACGCCGTAATCTCCCCTTCGGTCAGTTCGTCGATCGACGCAATAGCTCTTTGCACGGGAAGTATCATCGTCTCATACGGCCAGACCGCCCAGAATGGAACCACCGCCACGAAATGATTGTTCGCGACTACAGTACGCTGCTTTTGCTCCAACTCATACCTGGCATAGTCGAGCAACATCGCGCTTCCATGTTTGAGCATGTATTCACCTTGATTCGCCAATTCCTTTTTCGGGATGTCAGGGATGATTTCCTCTCCCCATATCTGACCGTGGGGGTGTGGGTTCGAGCATCCCATCATCGTCCCGCGGTTCTCAAATATCTGTATATGGTTGATGAAGGGTTTCGCGCCAAGTTCCCGATATTGATCCTGCCACACCTTGACCACGCTTTCAATCGCCGGAGTCTCCATCCTTGCAAGCGTAAGGTCGTGCCTGGGCGAGAAGCAGACTACCTTGCAAATCCCTTTCTCGCCCTTCGCCCGTAGCAGGGCGTTGGGGCCTTGTGAACATTCATCCGACGGAGTGTCAGGAAGGATGGCTGAAAAATCGTTTATGAAGACATACGTGCTGCCGTATGCCGGGTTCGTCGTCCCGTCCGCACGCTTGTTGCCAGGGCACAGGTAGCAATTCGGATCGTGCTGGGGCCGTTGGTCCACCTGCGGTTTCTCGACCTGTCCCTGCCAAGGCCGTTTCGTCCTGTGCGGGGATACCTTGACCCATTCCCCCAGCAAGGGGTTGAAGCGGTTGTGGGTATGGTCTTGCAAATTCATCTTATCTCCTCCTTCTCGGATAAAATGATGCATCCTGCGTCATCCTCACAGGATCGTACTTGAAGTACTGCTCCCGTTCGTCTTCCTTGGCTACCTCATTTTCTCCTTCGAATGTCTATCGACCGTAATTGATCCTTTTGAGTTCCGCGACCACGGCGTCACTGCGTCCACTCACATAGTCATGCTATGCTCATGGTCTTGTTCCTTGCCACGATCGCAAATCCCTTCGAAAACTCTCCCGATATGTGAGGCAAACATGCGGCATCCTTGGCTACCGTTGGGCTACCGTTGGGCTACCGTTGGGCTACCCCTAGAAAAGTTTTCTTGCAAAGAATCATGTACACGTGTACAATAAACCCTGTAATGCCCATTGTCAAGAATTTGTTCTATAATAGGTAGCAAGATGAATGAACATGACAGCTCAATACATGTAACACGGGATTTAGTAGCACAGAAAGCGGGCGTAAGTTCTGCCACGGTGTCTCGGGTGTTCAATACCCCTTCCGCAGTTTCTGAACAGATGCGGAACGCTGTTCTGGAGGCGGCCAAGGAGCTTGACTATCAACCGAACAAGGCCGCCGGGGCGCTTCGGCGCAAAGGGACAGGGACAATCGCGCTGGTTGAGTTCGTCAAACCACCGCGGGATTACTATTGGGGGGCGCTCAAGTCCTTCGACTGGTTTTTTGCCGCCGCGGTGCGTGGCGTACAGCAGACCTTGTCCTATAGCACCTGGCATTTTTCCGTAGAATCCGCCCACAATGAAAAGGAACTGTTGGAGATCTCCCACCGGTGCGACGGGATCATCAGCTATGACGTCGATACCTTGGAAGAAGCCTCAATGCTTGCGTCAATGCCCGTTCCGTATGTGCTGGCGCATCACGTCGGAAATTCCCCCACATTCCAATCGTTCCTCTATGTGGGCACCGACAATCGGCTTGGAGGAAAACTGCAAGGCAACTGGCTGGTGGAGCAGGGGTGCCGTCATCCTGTGTATGTCACAGGCTGGCGTTCATTGGTCGATTCCCATGCGGAGCGCTACAAGGGGTTTCTTGAGAGTTTTCGGACGATAGGGGAAGAGCCGCTGGTTTTCGATATAGAAGTCGGCAAAGTCGGTGCGGTTTCGACGATTCTGCCTGAAATCGTGGAACTCTGCCGTACCGGGCAAGTTGATTCCATCGCCGCCGTGAATGATCTGACATTGTACGAAATCCTGTTCGGTCTCAGGGCTTCCGGCATCGACACGCCGTCCGTAGCGTTCCCGGCGGCGGGATATGACGCCGCACCGTACTACAGGTTCCTGACGGGCCCGTTGGCGTCGGTGGACATCAATCCGTTGCAGGTGTATTGCGAAGCTTCCCGCCTGTTGATGCGAAAGCTTGCCGGAGAAACCGTCTCAAGCCTGATCTGTCCGCCGAAGCTCCAGATACTGGGGGATTCGAGCATCGTGTTCGTCTGACAGGGAAGGGGACGTACAGCCGTTCTGAGAAGGGGCCGTGGACGACCCTCCTGATGTCGCCGTTTTCGCACAACGCTTCGACCGCATTGCAAAGATGACCCTGTGTCCAGTTTCCCAAGATCCCGTATTCAGGAGCCAGCCTGTCTTGCCGCCTGACTAGCGGCTGTATCCGCGTTCCGCTGAGAAGCCAGGCGAGTTCCTCCGTGCGGAACCTCAACGGAAAACGTCTGATGACGCCGGTCAGTTCTCGGTGGCCCTCCGCCGTAGGAATGACCGCCGTGTCGCAGACATCGCAACCGTCGCAATAGAAATCTTCACCAGGTTCGACATCCATCAGACGCAACAGACTTTCACGGATACAGACATCTCCAAGGAATGCTTTGTACAGTGGGCTTTCCACGTTTCTACGACCGCTGTCGTTCGGCAACAGCATCCAGGCGTCGGACGGCGCTCCGTCCCTCCCCGCACGGCCTGATTCCTGGAGATACGCCTGCGCGGTGTCTGACGGTTCCTGGTGGATGACTGAACGCACATCGTTTTTACTGACTCCCATGCCATAGGCCGTAGTAGCGCAGAGAACGCCGTCTGAGGAAGCGAAGAACCATGCCTCGATAGCTTCCCGTTCCTGCTTTGTCAGCCCCGCATGATAGTATTGGACCGGAATGTTCCTGCAATGCTCCCCAACTAACCACGCCAGATCCTCACATTTCTTTCTCGTCCGGCAGAATACGATCGCGGGACGCGCCGCTCCATGGGACAGCAGCATGATGATGTCATGCTCCGGACACAGCGACCGCCTGACATGATACCGTATGTTCGGCCTGTCCGGTGATGCTACGATCCGGTGGGGCTTCTTGCCTTGGAACAGCATCCTGTCCAGCTTCAATAGAATCTCTTTGCTGGCGGTCGCTGTGAACGCCGTCATCTGCCGTGGACGCAGACGCTCGGCCGCTTGCGCCAGCCGCAGGTAAGCGGGGCGGAAGCTCTCGCCCCATTCACAGACCGTGTGGGCTTCATCCACGACGAACAGATCGATGGAAAACGCGGAAAGCCGCCCAAGCACCCGTTCGGAAATCAACGTCTCGGGATTGGTGATGACGATACGTGCGGTCCCGTCCTCCAGCTTTCTCCAAAGCCGTAGACGCTGATCGTCGGTCTGCCCTCCTTTCAACGTGACGGAGGCTATTCCGTTGCGTTGCAGACTCCTCCGTTGGTCGTTCATCAGCGACAGCAATGGATATACGATCACGGTGATTCCTTGGAGGAGCAGCGCCGGCAATTGAAAGCAAACGCTCTTGCCGCTGCCGGTGGGGAGAACTATTAGCAGATTTTTGTCTTCCCCGTCGCCGGAGTCCGTTTGTTCCAGTATCCGGTTGATCGCAAGCCGTTGGAAAGGCCTGAGGTATGGTATCCTGAATGTTTCCCGCGCCAATGTCGTGATGGTTTCGTCCGAGTATTCCATACCGTACCAGACGGGAAAGACCGGCGGTGATTCAGACGGAGGCGTTCGAAGGGCCTTTTATGCAAGGCGGCTCGTCGCCCGCGCCTTTGGAACCTGCGCCCAAGACGGGTTTCCTGCATGGTCGGGTTCGCTTCGCGTCCGTTTCCAAGGACGGTCAAGGGCTACTGTCCGTCGTTTCTTTTTCTGTTTCTCATATATGCGTAATAAAAACTTCGGCCATGAAGACGACTTTTGGGACGAATTTCACGTACCTACGTGGAACTGACGCCGATAAACAGGGGACAACCGGATGTTCTGGAGAAGCCTGTTCAGCCGGATCTGCGTGAATCCGGCGGGAACTGCCGGGAATTCATCATGCCGATATGGCTAGAAAGAGGTTTTCCATAGTCCGTGCTTTGTACAATACGCATAGACATCGCCATGGTCTTTGTCGGTGAAGATCACCGCGGGAGCCTTGTCCGCGGTCAGATCCGCACGACGGATCGTCTGTTTCGTCACCAGGATGACGAACTGGATATAATGGTCGTTGCTTGTCGGATGCATTTTTTCACCGACATTGACATACAGTAGTCCATCCCTGTGGCGCAAGGATGGTACATGGCTTTCCACGCCTTCTCCCGATGTTTTTGGTTCGATTGGTTCCATCGGTTTTCCACAGCAGGTAAGGGAGCATCCTGCGTCGTTGACGAGTTCTATGATACTGCCGCATTGTGCGCATCTGTAAAACCTGATCTTTTTTGCCATTGCCGTACCTCTGAGCCAAATATGAGCAGAAACGGTAAGAAATGCAAGACCAGTTTTGCCGTTTTGGAATTTCAGTTGTATATTTTAAGAGAGGGGACGGACGATATCCGCGATGGGTCGCCGGTGTTCCGCGGCCTGTCTGACATGCGGGAATGTCCGTCCTTCAAGATATCTTGCCGGGCGCAAAGGAGTGTGGCGGCGTATGAGAAAGAACAAGCACAAGACCATTCGAAGGGATGTCGTATTCGAAGATCCTGATCAGTTGGCGCAGGGGGGCCGTGATTCGGACAATGATGCGATCTGGGCGGAGCAGGCTGAAAGGCCGGAAAGCGATTTTCCGCAGGAACGGGCCGAAGAGGAAATGTTCGCGATGACGGAACGGGCTGAGTGATTTTGTCACTTTCCGTTTTCATCGTGATTCGGTACCTTCGTACATAAGAAATTATTTTTCGGCTACAGGCCGAAGGGGAGTTGTTTGATGGATAGAGTAAAATTCTTCAGATGTTCGGAATGCGGGAATATCGTTGAGCTGATCAACAACGGCGGCGGCCAGTTGGTCTGTTGCGGAAAGCCGATGGTAGAGCTCAAGGCCAATACCAGCGACGGTGCGAAGGAAAAGCATGTTCCCGTAGTAGATGTCCGCGACAATGAGATCGAAGTGAAGATCGGTTCGGTTCCTCATCCGATGACCGATGAACATTATATTCAATGGATCGCCGTTGAAACCAAACAGGGAATCAAACGCAAGAACCTGAAGCCCTGTGAGAAGCCTGAGGAGATGTTCTGCAACGAGGGGGATGTCCTCGCGGTGTATGAATACTGCAATCTCCACGGCCTCTGGAAAATTGAACTGGAGAAATAAGCGAAGGCGTCGGGACGTCGTTTCGGCCTGCCTGCGTTGGCGTCCCTTGCGCCGTCCTTACCCTCTCTGGCGACACCGGTACGATATGCGTGTCGCCCAGATGCTTCGCCTGTCTCTGGTCTTCGGAACGTGGCATGGCGTTGCGCCGTGCTGTCACGCCCTGTGTTCATGCTCCGGGACGGAAATTGTCAGTTTTTCCCATACATGTCGATAATATCGCGCGCCTTGTCTACGATAAGCCCGCGTAATGGCATGGGTTCCAGAACCTCGACCGAGGTTCCGAACGACAGTAACCAGCCGCAGACCCAATTGTCGAAAGGAAATTCCACGGTGACGATGAAAGAACCGTCTGGTTGCCTTTCTATGAGGGCATCATCGAATTCATCATATACGCGATATGCCGCGGACGGAGAAAAGCGCAGGACGAGTTCCACAAGCTCCTTTGGCGAATCCGTCTGGGGGGCTATCACCGATTGAGGAAGCTCGTCAAACCGTTCCTGCGACAACGCCAGATTCCGGATTCTATTGACCTTGAACATCCTGTAGTCCTGTTTTTCCAGACAGAACGCCTGGAGATACCATGCTTTGGCTTTATAGAGGAGCTTAGTCGGTTTTACTTTCCGTTCACTACCGATACCCTCCGAATTGAAATAGGAGAAGGTGAGGCATCGTCGTTCAAGGATTCCGGTCTTGAGCTGTTCAAGCTTGCGCCTGTCGTGCTGTCCGTTTCCCCATCTGGTATAGTCGATTTCAATCCAATCCATGTCCCGCTGTTTGAATAATGCCCCGAGTTTCGTCAGGAGCTTTTCCGTGTCGATGATGGAGGTCGACGCCAGGCCTTTGATCGCGAACAATATCTGTTGCTGTTCGGTTTCGGTGACAAGCGACTTTTGCAGGACATAGTTCTCAAGGATCGAGATCCCCCCGCCTTTTCCCTGGGTAGCATACACAGGTATCCCCGCTTCGCTGAGCGCCTCGATATCCCGGTAGATCGTCCGTGTGGAGACTTCAAGCTGAGCCGCCAGTTCCGATGCGGTGACAGTACCTTTCGCAAGCAGGGCGTATACGATCTGGAACAATCTGTCTGAAGCCATCGGTCATTCCCCTTTTATATGATGGAGCCTCCTGTGCCGTTCATGCGAAGCTGTGGACAAGTGCTTCCTGAATCAGGATATTAGCATGAATCTGACAAATTGTGTCAGGTTTTGCGTGAGCCGGCCGCAAACGGGGTGGAGGCGTCCTCTTGTCGGGTACTTTTCTTTTCCTCCTTGAAAATGGTGCGGATGTGCGGCTTTTCTTGGACGACCGTCGTCAAATTCATACTTTTTTCACACTTTCATGAAGGTTTTTTAGCATGTCGGCTGTAGGGTGTAGCCATCTTACGGAGGAATGTTAAAATGAAAAAGAAAATGATCATGATCGCAATGGTATGCGTGTTGTCCATTGCCGCGGGTTTTGCCCAGGGAAGCAGCGAATCCAAGACGGCTTCCGCACCCGTCGTCACAAAGAACTACACATTCGGAGGTTCTTCCACGGTCGCGCCGATCATCAACAGTGCGATTCCCGTGTTCGAGGCCGGTACTTCCGGCGTAAAGATCAGCTATGAAACGCTCGGTTCTTCAGTCGGCATCAAGCAGTTGCAGGAAGGTACGCTTTCCCTCGCCGGTTCCAGCCGTGAACTCAAGTCCTCTGAAACCGAAGCCGGCCTGGTTACCACCACGATCGCGCTCGACGGGTTGAGCGTCGCCGTCAACAGTTCCGTTTCCATCTCCAATCTGAGCATGGCGCAGCTTGCCTCGATTTTCGCCGGCGAGATCACCAACTGGAAGGATGTCGGCGGGAAGGACGCCAAGATCGAGCTGATCGTCCGCGACGAGACCAGCGGTACCTACGGTTCTTTCAAGGAGATCGTCCTTGACTCGCAGAAGAAGGCGGCGAGCGTGAACGCCATCGTGGCCCGTGAGAACGGCGAGCTGGCGGCGAAGATTGCTTCCACCCCGAATTCCATCGGCTACATCGGCATGGCGTTCAACCACATCATCACCGAAGCCGGTGGAAAGATTCTGACGATCGATGGCGTCGCCCCCGCTTCCGAGACTGTGAAGAGCGGCAGCTACCCGATCAGCAGGCAGCTTTATGTGGTGAGCAAGGGTGCGTTGCAGCCAAGCGTCGAGAAGGATTTCGTGGATTTCCTCCTTTCGGCCAAGGGGCAGGCTATCGTGCTGGAAAGCGAATTCATCCCCCTCAACTAGTATCATGGGAAACGGTTTGCTCTACAGTAGCCGGGCCCGGAGTTTCAAGGAACGGAGTGGCAGGATATTCCTGCTGCTCTGCGCTTTGGTATCCGTGGCGACGGTTTTGCTTATCAGTTTGTTCATCTTCCAACAGGGGCTTCCTATGTTCGGCGACATTCCGGTCTCCAGCTTCCTGTTCTCGACCGATTGGCGTCCATCCGGCGCACCTCCGACCTATGGGATCGGGTCGTTCGTGGTGGCCAGCGTGGTCGTGACGTTCCTGGCCTTGCTGTTCGCCACTCCGATCGCTCTGGCTTCGGCGATATATCTTGCGGAATTCGCGAAAGGGAAGATCGCCGGCCTTCTGAGAAGTTCAATAGAACTGCTTGCGGGGATACCGTCGATCATCTATGGTTTGTTCGGTATCGCGGTGATCGTGCCTGCCGTCCGCAATATTTTCGGCGGCAACGGCTACAGCCTGTTGGCGGCTTCGATCATCCTTGCAATCATGATTCTGCCGACGATCATCAATGTCAGCGAAGTCTCGATCCGTGCCGTCGGCCAGGAGCTACGGCATGCCTCCGTGGCGATGGGCGCTACGTCCTGGCAGACCATCAGCCGCGTCATCGTGCCGGCGTCGAGGTCGGGGATCATCACCTCGGTCGTACTCGGACTGGGGCGGGCGATCGGAGAGACCACCGCGGTATTGCTGGTGGGGGGCAACGCCCCGATTTTCCCGGTTTCTCCGGTTTCGATGGGACGAACCCTTACGATGAATATCGTGACTGACATGAGCTATGCGGAAGGAACCCATATGTCGGCGTTGTTCGCTACGGCCATGCTGCTGTTCGTGTTCATCCTCGTCTTGAACCTGATGGTGGTGTCGATTTCCCGCCATAGCCGGATGGAGGCCTAGCCATGTCGATGAATTTCAATCAGCGGAAGCGGGCGACCAATGCGATTGCCCTTGGCGTTATCAAGGGTCTTTCTTTTTTCGCCGTCGGCCTGCTGGTGCTGATCATCGGGTACCTGGCCTACCGCGGCGTCTATAAAAGTGAACGGACTGAAAGCGATGTCGTGCCCGCCGCCATCATGGAAAAGGCCGGTATCAGGTCGCCCCAGCCGCCGGTGACGATCCTTGCCAACAAGAAATCCAATCTCAAGCATCTTTCCTGGTTCACATTGCAGAATATGGCGGTCGGCAAGGTTTCTTCGCTCCGTAGAATCAGTTCGACCGACGCTGTGTTTTTCTTGTATGTCGATGAGGACGCGGTCGATGACCTTGCTGCCATGCTCTGCATCTCGCCTCAGCAGCTCGCGGAGCGCGGGGCCGTCATCGCGTCCAGGGAGCGTGTATTGGAACAGGGGAGGCGACAAGACGGTTCGGTGGTGGTTCTCGCAGGGGGTCCCGACGGAAAGGCCGCGCCCAAGGGGTTTCTGGTTCCCGTCCTTGATTCCTATGTAGTCGCGGCCAATCCGGCTGTTACGGCTTTGTACGACAACAATCGGGTCGGGACGTTGTCCATGGAGCAAGCTGTCGGTCTGCTAGACGGTAGAATCACCGACTGGTCCGAACTCAATGGCGGCGATATCCCTGTGACGTTGCTTGATACGTCTTCGGCATCCTCCATGGATGATGCCGTATCGGCTCTGGCTTCCATCGACGGCGCCGTGGCGTTGCTGCCGGCTTCGGCGTATTATCAGGCCTTGCAGCAGGGTGTGCCGATAGATTTGCTGAAGCTGGAGCGGATCGACAGGGGCCCGAACATAACCTGGGCCTACCTGACGGGCAAGACGGTGGAATCCGGCAAGTACGGCGGTATACTGACGATCATCGGCAACACATTCGTCATGGTGTTGTTGACCACGTTGATCGCGGGGCCTCTGGGTATCGCCGCGGCGGTATATCTTGTCGAATATGCGAAGAAGGGGAGGCTGGCCTCCATCATCCGCGCCGGTATCGATGTGCTGGCGGGCATACCGTCGATCATTTTCGGCTTGTTCGGCCTGCTGGTGTTCGTACAGTTGTTCGGATGGAGCTTCTCTCTGATCAGCGGGACGTTGACGGTCGCGCTGATGATCCTACCGACGATCATCCGTACCAGCGAGGAGGCCATCCATTCCGTGGATCGCTCGTTGAGGGAGGCGAGCATCGGTCTGGGGTCCACCCGGATTGAGACGATCTGGAAGGTCGTACTTCCCGCGGCGTCGAACGGAATCACCACCGGTATCATCCTCGCCATCGGCCGTGCGGTCGGTGAGACTGCCGCGTTGATCTATACAATCGGTTCCTCCACCGACTTCGTGAAAAGCCTTACCAGTTCGTCGAGAGTGCTTGCGATGCATATCTATCTGACGATTACCGAAGGGCAGTCGTTCGACCGTGCGTTCGCTTCGGCCTTGGTTCTGGTCGTGGTGGTGCTGACGATCAATTTCATAGCGCGGGCGCTGATGACTTCATCATCCCGCAAACAAAGAGGGAAAGACAATGGTTGAATATACAAACGGACATCTGTTCGATGTCTCCGGCTTGGATCTGTGGTATGGGCCGACGCATGCGTTGAAGCAGGTGTCCCTCGCCATAGACCCCAACACCGTCACGGCGTTCATTGGTCCGTCCGGCTGCGGCAAGTCCACGTTCCTCCGTGTCCTCGACCGGATGAACGACTTGATCGACAATGTACGCATCACTGGCGACGTCATTTTCGACGGTCATGACATCTACAAGGACTACGATACGATGGAACTACGCCGAAGGGTCGGCATGGTGTTCCAGAAGCCCAATCCGTTTCCTATGAGCATCTATGACAACGTGGCTTACGGTCCCCGTCTCCATGGCAGGCCGCCCAAGGCCGAATTGAACGAAATTGTCGAACGGAGCCTTGCGCAGGCCGCTTTGTGGGATGAAGTGAAGGACCGGCTCCACAAGAATGCGCTGAGCCTCTCCGGTGGGCAGCAGCAGCGTCTATGTATCGCCCGCACCTTGGCGGTGAATCCCGACGTCGTGCTGATGGATGAACCTACCAGCGCCCTCGACCCGATTTCCACCGCCCGCATCGAGGAGCTGATGACCGAGCTGAAGCAACGGTACACGATCGTCGTAGTCACCCACAACATGCAGCAGGCGTCCCGCGTCTCCGACAAGACGGCCTTTTTTCTTATCGATGAAAACCGCTGCGGTTTCCTCGTGGAGTACGGCGACACCGCTGAACTGTTCTTCAACCCCAAGGACAAGCGCACCGAAGACTATATCTCCGGCAAGTTCGGTTGATACGGAGCTACACGGAATACACGACCTGCCTGCCGCGGGGAGCTGTCCGAAATGGCAAGGCGACCCTAGGTTGACCACTGAGTGAGCTTAAGTTGACCACTAAGTGAGCCTGGGTTGACCACCGAGTGAGCCTGGGTTGACCACCGAGTGAGCCTGAGTTGACCACTGAGTGAGCTTAAGTTGACCACTGAGTGAGCCTAGGTTGACCACCAAGTGAGCCTAGGTTGACCACCAAGTGAGCCTAGATTGACCACTGAGTGAGCCTAAGTTGAGCCTAAGTTGAGCCTAAGTTGAGCCTAAAGCGACCCTAGAAGGCAAAAGGAGAAAAATGATGAATGCAAAGAAATACCAATTGGACGACAAGCTTCAGTTCTTTCATGAATTGCTTATACAGATGGTCAATAGAGTGGAAGAGTCCATTTATCAGGCGATGCATGCTTTCAAGAACCATGACGAAGCGTTGGCGGAAAAAGTTGTGTCGGATGACTATTTCATCGACCAGATGCGCGACCTCATTGAGTCCGACGGGGTGAGACTGTTGATCAGTGAAGCCCCTTATGGACACTACATGAGGCAGGTGATAGCGGGACTCAAGATTGTCACCAGTTTGGAACGGATGGGAGACCATGCGGCGCACCTCGCCAAACTCGCGGTACAGACCACGGTAGGGACCGCTGACCATAAGATCGTCGATGCCATCGCCGATATGGCTTTGGCCGATGCGAAAATGACCCGTTGCGCCGTCGATGCGCTGATTGCGAACGATGCGGACATGGCCCGTAAAGTAGCTGCGATGGACGACGATATCGATGAGCGCCGTAAGCAGATCAACCTCCTGATCTTAGCCGAAGAACCCAAGGATGCGAAACAACGGGAGGATCTGTACAATTACTTCTATATCGCAAAGGAAATGGAGCGGTTGGGAGATCACGTCACCACCATCTGTTCATGGATAGTCTATATGGCGGCCGGCGTGAAGCCTGATCTGAACTGATTTCCTTCCTCCGCCGTCAGGAACGGAAGCCTATCGGCGCGTCAGCGTCGTAGAGACTATCGGCAGTAATCGATTGCGGACCTCGCCGAGGTCGGTCGATGTTGTTTTTGAATGTATCTTGTTGCGCAGGCGTCTTTTCTCTTGGTCGTCGTTTTTTCAGCCAAGTCCATAAGATGCCTGCGCTGGTCTTCTTTTTTTGATTACCACTAGCATGGTGTCAGCTCTTACCATAACGTCTCCACTATGGAAAAGAATTATCGCCCGATCAAGTTCCAACGAGCCGTCGGACTTGAGCTGTACAGGGAAGCCTACTATCTTTGCATCGTGGAGCTCGATACAGGAAAACGGAAATCCTATAACGGAAGCCTCAAGGTCAGCACCTGGCCAAGACGCCTGTCCGCCCGTTTCATGGCCGGCGATGTGGTTTTGCTACAAGACGATCACCCGTTGTGCGCGGACGTTGAAGCACAGCTTTTACAACAACAAGAAGTGAGCGTCATGATCGGGAATTTCAACAAGTTGGGCGGCATGTGGCTCAAAGCGGGCGCAAAACGTGGAAGAATGACAGCTGGATTGCTGGCGGATTACCTGCTGGACACCATGGAAGACGGAAGGACCGCCATAGCCCCCCTGGAGCAGCAGCCTGTTTTGGACGCCGAACGTATGTCTGACACCCCCAAGAAGGATAGCAAAACAGCTTCCGACCCGAGTATGGATACAGCTGTGAAACGCCTGTCGCAGACAAAGCAAGCGTTGCGGCTCGGACTGTTCCTCAAGGAGCTGGCTCGCAGAAGCGACGGCATACTGAATAATCTGGAAGACCTGATGGACGGGCGGAACCTTGACGCGTCGGTCAAAAAGGCGCTGGAATTCGAAATTGCCTATCGAACCCCTCTGATTGTCGATGACATGAAGATTCCTGACAAACTGATGGATTCCCTGCTCCCTCCAACAATCGAAGCGGACGACGGAAGCTTTTTATCCGAGTATGTGAAAGGACTGAAAAAGTAACGTTCGTCTTTCGCAAGACGCCGAGACGATCATACGCTTGAAGTGAGGCTCCTTTTTTTACGACAGGCGGGCAATGACTGCTCGCAATGGTTCTGCCAATGCATCCGGTCGTAGTTGAAAAAAGAACCTACGCCTTGTCCGAGTACAGCTCCCGGCTTCTTTCACGTAGCGCCTGGATTCGGGAATCTTCTTTCGGAAGGATGATGCTGAAACAGGAACCCTCGCCCTCCCTGCTCGCTACGTTGACGCTTCCCCCATGGAGTACCGCTACATGCTTGACGATGGAAAGCCCCAGGCCGGTACCGCCTTGGCTGCGGCTGCGCGCTTTGTCCACCCGGTAGAACCGCTCGAAAATCCTGTCGAGATACTTTTCAGGAATACCGCAACCGTGGTCCGTCACCGAGAACTGTACAGAAGCCCCCAAAGCCTTCGCCTCAAAAAGGATTTCAGAACCCTCGTCGCTATAGGTGATCGCATTGACAGCCAGATTGACCAAGGCTTGCACCAACAACCCATGGTTGGCAAAAACCCCCGTTTTCGCAGGATCATCTACCGACTTGACCAATATCATGCGTTTCTGCTGGGCTCTGTATTGGACGTTCTCAATTGTTTCATCAAGCAGGGCGTCGAGAGAACAACGACTCATGGTCGGGGTGGAGTGGGTGTTTTCCAACGAAGCCAGCAACAGGAGGTCATTGATAATCCCCTGCATCTGTTTCGCGTTCCTGTCGATGATCTTCGAGAACTTCTTCATGTCCTCGACGCCGACCTCTTCGCTGGCTAGTATCTCTGAGAACCCACCGATTGCCGTCAAAGGGGTTTTCAGTTCATGGGAGACATTGGCCACGAAGTCCTTGCGAACCTGCTCCAGCCGTTTCAAATCGGTGATATCGGTGAAGGTGATGACCACCTCTCCCGTTTTCTTGTCCCGCAGATCGCTGACCGCCGCGACCGAGACCTGGAAGGTCCGTTCCTTGCCTGAGCCAATCAGTATGGCGGTTTCTCCATGGAGATGCCCGTAGCGGACCACCGTCACTTGTCCGGGGCCCTCGCCGTTGGCCGCCCGCTCTATCGCCGTGGTCAGGTCTTCGTCTCCGAACAGCTGGACGATGCTTTTCCCGACCAGCTGCGAAGGCGCGTCATCTTGGACGACCTGCTCATCGGAGCCGTCCCGTAGAATCATCCTTACCGCTGCCTGGTTGGCGAGGCTGATCGATTGCTGCCGGTCTACCAGCAGCACGCCCTCCGTCATGGACAGAAGGATGGAGGAATAGAGCCGTTTGTCCTGTTCCAGCTGCCGTATCCGCATCGCCAGCTCCTGGGACATCATATTGAGCGTTTCGGAAAGCTGCTTGAGCTCCTGAGGTGTCTCGATAAGGGTTTTCGGCGTCAGATCCCCGGCCGCATAGCGTGTCGCGGTGGCGGCGAGAAGGTCGATTGGTTTCGTGATATGCCTGATGATGAGCAACGTAATCGTAACGACACAGACCAGAAGAACGATCAACAACGGAAGCAGCAATTCCATGAACTGCTGTTGCCAGATACTGATGCCGGAAAGTGGCGCGCCGACACGGATGACCATTCGCTCGTTGAGCCGGGGGAGGTCGACCAGGATGGCATGGTAGATCATCGTGGTTTCGAGAGTACCGCTTTTCCTGGAGCTTTCGCCCTCTCCTTCGAGCATGGCTTGCCGTACCTCGGCCCTCCACGCATGGTTGTCCATCGTTTCCGCAGCCGCCTCGCTATCGTAACGCACCGTCCCTTCCATGTCGATGATAGTGACCCTCACCCCGGATGTCGTCGCATAACGGTCGATATAGGCCGCGACCTGTTCCGTCGGCCATTGTTGATGATATTCGGTCAACAGATCAGGCACCTCGTCGGCAAGGTGCCTGCACTGGGCGGCGATGTTGGTTGAAGTAGACTCCGTCAAGGTCTCGTTGAAAGCCCTGGACGCCGCGAAGATACAACATGCCACGGTGACGCACAGCGCGATAATGACGAGGATCAACAATCGCGAACGAAGTTTCATGCATCCTGCTCCTGGTATTTGTAGCCTATGCCCCAGACCGTCTTCACAGCTTCGCCGGCCATGCCGAGCTTCCTGCGCAGACTGGCGATCTGGACATCGATCGACCGCTCTGTGACCGGGTAGTCGCTGCCCTTGACCGTACTGATCAGCTGATTGCGTGTGAACACCCGCCCGCTTTCACTGGCCATGAGGTAGAGCAACGCGAACTCCGTGGCGGTGAAAGCGATCTCTTCCCCTTTGAAATAGCAGGTATGGCGCAATGGGTCCATGGTCAGACCGGCGGGGGTGCTGATGTTTCTTTGGACCGGAGCTTCACCGGCGGAGGCCTCCCTGTCTCCCTGGACACGCCGCAGGAGCGCCTTGACCTTGGCCGTCAGCACTTTCGGGCTGAACGGCTTGGGCAGGTAGTCGTCGGCGCCCAGCTCCAGACCGGTGATGATATCGCTCTCCTCGGTCCGTGCCGAGGCGATGATGACCGGCAACGACTTGAGGTTCATGACGAACCTGAGGTTCTTCAACACTTCCAGTCCGCTGATGCCGGGCAGCATCAGGTCAAGCACCACAAGATCCGGCGCGTTCGTCTGAATCGCCTGTAGCGCCCCGTCGCCGGTCGACGCTCGTTCGACCCTGAACCCTTCCATCTGCAGGTGATAGCAGATAAGCTCCTGGATATCCATTTCGTCCTCTACGACGAGGATGGTCTTTTTCCCGCCTGCGGCGGATGTGTTTTGCATGTTGGTCCCTACCATGGTTCAACCCTACTTGATGAACGGGAGACTCGACAAGAGAAAATCATGAGAGAAGTATGAATTTCACAGATTTTTCATATAACATCCGGTTCGCTTCGGTTGGGGAACCTTGTTTCGGCCCGCCTGGTTTCGCGCACTTGGCCCTTGGATTTGCCATTCGGCGCATGCGCGTCCGCCACAACCCCGGCAGGGGGGCCGTTTGGTCTGCTAAATCCGGTCGTACCGGATGGACCCGATGCTGTTCATTATCCTGAGCTTCCTCCTTGCGGGGGATCGTTGCTTCATTTGCAGCCCGAAATCCTTGCCGTTGTCGGAAAAACCCGTTTTCGGATTGGCTTTACTGTTCGGCTAGTCCTCATACATTCCTTTGACCAGAATCTCCCCCTCATAGGAGAGCCACCGGCCCTTCGCCATGACCGATTCGATGGAGAGTCCCCGTCCAAGGACCGCCAGATCCGCGTCCGAGCCCTCCTGCAACGTTCCTTTTCGCGGATAAAGCGCCAACGCCCGCGCGACGTTTTCGGTAATGAAGGCGAGGGCGTGTTCCAACGCAAGCCCCTGTTCTTCCACCAAGGCTCGTACCGAAGCGAACAGACTGGTCTGCTTGCCGTATGTCATGCCGATGATCTCCTTGCGCTCGTTCCATCTGGGGAAGCTTCCGTTGGAATCAGAACTCATCGTGAGCAGCTGGGACGGGCAACCCATGTCCAGCAACCCTTTCATTTTCGCCGGAGTCTCTTCGTCAGCCGTAAGATCCACGTAGCCTCCGAGAGCGGCGAATTCCAACGCTTGGTCGATATGACCGCCCATATGGGTCGGACGGAAATGTTTTGCCGGGAGGGGCGTTTCCCTGACGATCTCCAGTACCTTCCGGATTCCTTCGGGAGCCGCTCCGACATGGAGGTGTACGACCCCCGGCTTCTTGCTCAGCAACGCGGCGATCCTGACTTCCGAGGCGAGTCTGATCAACTCTTCTTTCGTCGGGTTGGAGCAACGGTGGTCGCTGATAGCCAGTTTGACGCCGAGTATTTCAGCTATATAGACGATATCGTCTCCCACCGAACCCGTGAGCGTCGGAGAGGGGTACTCATAGGCTCCGGTCAGACAGTAGGAGGTAATCCCCGTCGCCGTCAGCCCCTTCGTCATAGCCAGCAGGTCGGCAAGGGACCGCGTCCTGCAATCCGTACCCAAAAGGCCGACCATCGTAGTGACGCCGGCCCTCACGCAGTCGGAGAACTTCAACGCGGGAACTCGACTGGCGTAACCGTCTTCTCCGCCTCCGCCGATGCTGTGGACATGCTGGTCGATCAACCCCGGGATGACTTTTTCCCCCTGTAGATCCAGGACGGTCATACCCGCTATGGGATAGTCGATGCCGGGACGGATCTCAACGATTCTGTCGTTGGCTATCAGTATGTCCGTCATCCCGATATGCCGGGGGGAATATGTATCGGCGTTTTTGAGAAGAAGCATGTTCATGGCAGTACCTCACGCACCTGGTTTCTGTGAAACAGCATACTCCGAAAATTCTTGTTGGAAAAGTCTGAGGCGTCTTTGCCGTTGTCGATGAGGATTCGATTTCCATCGGATGCGTCAACTTGTGCTTGCGTTATTCATGGCGATATTGTATATTGTATACAATCATTAACGCAATCAGTCGCCACTTCACGAGCTGGCGATCTGACACGGAGGCTGTCCCCGGTGCTGTCATTCGGTTTGACGATACTTGTCGCAATCGCTGGAGGTTTCCTTGCCCGCAAGCTCCGGGTACCGGCGGGCTTCCTCGTAGGCGCGCTGATTGCAGTAGCGTCATTCAACGTCCTTGTCGGCGGGGCTCAATATTACGATTGGCTGAAATTCCTCGTTCAGGTCGTTTCCGGAGCGCTGATAGGCTCCTCGGTGACGATGGCCGACATCCGCGGGCTGAAGGCTTTGCTGCTTCCCGCGGCCGTCATGATAGCGGGAATGCTCGTCGTCAATCTGGGAATGGGCACGTTGATTTGGTATCTGTCGGGAATGGATATAGTTACCGCTTTGCTTGGGTGCGTTCCCGGCGGCGTGACCGAGACTACCATCATCAGCGGGGACATGGGGGCGGATACGCCGGTCGTGGCGTTGATGCAATTGGTCCGGTTCGTCAGTGTGATGCTCGTGTTCCCCCCGTTGATCAAAGCGATTTCCGTCAGGTACAGCCCCAACGACAACCCTGTCGAAGGGGAGTCGGAGAAGCTTCTGGCGAAGAAGAAAAACAATGTCTCCGCCAAGGATCTTGTCATTACCTTTGCCCTTGCGGTGGGCGGCGGTCTTGTCGGCGAACTGCTTCCTGTTCCCGCTGGGGCCCTGATATTTGCTCTGGTCGTCGTTTCTGTATACAATCTCTATACCGACAAGGCTTGGGTGCATCGGAATGAGAAATTCGCCGCCCAGATCTGTTGCGGGGCCTATATCGGATGCAAGGTGACGATGGACTCATTGCTGGAGATGCGCGCCCTGATTATTCCGGCGCTCCTGATGGTGGTCGGTTTCGCGGTGTTCCATATCCTTCTCGGTGTGTTGCTGAGCAGACTTTTCAAACTGGAGCTGCCCGCCATGCTGTTCGCCTGCGCCCCCGGAGGGGCCTCGGACATGGCGCTGATCGCGGGGGAGCTGAGCAATGACTGCTCGGCCATAGCGGTGTTGCAGATTATCAGGCTGTTTTTCGTCATCATCCTGTTTCCACAAGTAATCAGTCTCTATGCGACGCTTTTTTGATCCGGAACGGTCGTCCAAGTCGGTTCTGCCGGCCAATTTCAACTGTTACAGCCAGTCGGTTACTGCCAAGCGATTACAGCCAGTCCTGCTGGCGGGTTCTGTCAAGTGCTGGCGATTGCCGTACGTTGCCAGGCGATACCCGCTCCCGGTTTGTGGGAGACGATGATACGCTGATGCCGCATCGTCAAACCCGCTCCGTTTCGACCGCGATCACATGGATGGAATTCAAAGATAGCGCATGGTTTATAAAAATCACAAAAAGTACAAGAAACGCTGGACGCAAAGGTTGAGAAAGACGGTTGCGAGAATTGCTATTGACAATCTGACTATCTTGGCATACCGTTTATAGCGTACCGTTTGGTATTTGCACACTACATCTTGTGTATGTATGGGTACTGCGTTCGCAGTCTAACAGGGAAAGGGGTGAAAGACCCCATGGTCCCGCCGCTGTAAGGGAAGAGACAATGGCGACATGCCACTGGAGACCTCCACGGTCTTCGGGAAGGCGCCACAAGTCGTTGAGACCCGAGTCAGAAGACCTGCCTATACACTCACGCCGCCACGGAGCATGGCAAGGGCGTGGATGGATGCCGCCTGGGGCGTATCCTATCCTTCCATCGCCATTCTCCGTACAGGAGGAACCATGCTCACCCATATCGTCAAGCGCGACGGGCAGGTCGTCTTCTGCGATGGACAGAAGATATCTTCCGCGATCGCCAAAGCCGCCAGAGCCGCGGGAGAACCGAATGTCGACGCCGACAGACTTGCCGGACAAGTCCTGGCGCTCGCCGCCGCCAATGGAAAGGATACCGCCGATGTCGAGACCATCCAGGACCTTGTCGAGCGGCAGCTGATCGAGGCGGGAGCCGGCGCGACCGCGAAGGCGTTCATCCTCTACCGTGACCAGCGTAGGAAGATCCGCGACGGGCATGTTCTGGTGGACGCCACCACCAGAATGTTCAAGGACTATCTCGACGATAAGGATTGGCAGATACAGGAGAACGCCAACACCCGCAAGTCGGTCAACGGCATGAACAACTACATCCGTGAATCGTTCACCAAGCAGTATTGGCTGCATGAGGTCTATCCGCAGGAAATCCGTGAGGCTCACGCCAGCGGGGCGATGCATCTGCATGACCTCGGTTTCTTCGGGCCGTATTGTTGCGGCTGGGATTTGCAGCAGCTTTTGACGATGGGTTTCGGCGGTGTGACCGGGAAAGTCTCTTCCCGTCCGGCGAAGCACCTTCGGGCGTTCCTCGGCCAGGTTGTCAACGCCACGTTCTCCACACAGGGAGAGGCTGCGGGAGCCCAGGCATGGTCCTCCATAGATACGTACTGCGCACCGTTCATCCGTTACGACAAACTCGATTTCGCCGCCGTGAAGCAGGCGTTGCAAGAATTCATCTTCAACCTCAACGTTCCGACACGGGTCGGCTTCCAGTGCCCGTTTTCCAACCTGACGTTCGATCTGCGCGTCCCCGATACGCTCAAGGACCAGAGCGTCATAGTCGGTGGTGAGTATCGGGACGAGACCTATGGGGATTTCCAGCATGAAATGGATATCTTCAACCTTGCGTTCTGCGCCGTCATGATGGAAGGGGACGCCAGCGGGCGCGTGTTCACGTTCCCGATCCCCACGATCAACGTGACCAAGGATTTTTCATGGGAAGGCCCCGTGGTGGACGCCATCATGGAGATGACCTGCAAATACGGGATACCCTATTTCTCGAACTACGTGAACAGCGATCTTTCTCCGCAGGACGCCTTGTCGATGTGCTGCCGCCTCCGTCTGGATACCTCGGAGCTTCGAAAACGCGGGGGAGGGCTGTTCGGTTCCAATCCGTTGACAGGCTCCATCGGCGTCGTGACCTTGAATCTGCCGCGGCTCGCCTATGAGTCGAAGGACGAGGAGGAGTTCCTCATCCGTCTGTCCAAGCTCGCTTCCTTGGCCAAGGAGAGCCTGGAACTGAAGCGCAAGGTCGTCGAACGGGAGACCGACCGTGGTATGTATCCCTTCTCTGCCAGGTGGCTCCAGGGGATCAAGAGCAAGGAAGGCTTGTGGTGGGCGAACCATTTCAGTACGATCGGCATCGTCGGCATGGAGGAGGCCTGCGAAAACCTGTTGGGGGCCGACCATGACTTGACCACCGCGGAAGGGCAGGCGTTCGCCCTCCGTACCTTGGAATACCTTCGCGACCTGATTTCTTCGTATCAGGCGGAAACCGGTAACTACTACAATCTGGAAGCCACTCCCGCCGAGGGCACCAGCTATCGGCTCGCCCGTCTGGACAAGGAACTGTATCCCGACATCATCACCGCCGGCGAAAACGTACCGTACTATACGAATTCATCCCAGCTTCCCGTCAATTTCACCGACGATATCTTCGAGACGCTGGATTTGCAGGATGAACTTCAATGCCAGTATACCGGAGGTACCGTCCTGCATCTCTACCTTGGCGAACGTATTACGGACATCGAGGTCGCCAAGAAGCTGTTGAAGACCGCCTTTACCCGGTACAAGCTTCCGTACCTTTCACTCACCCCCACGTTCTCGACCTGCGACGATCATGGTTATCTTGTGGGCGAACAGCGGGTATGCCCGCATTGCGGCAAGGAGACCGAGGTATGGACCCGTGTCGTCGGATACCTCAGGCCCGTCCGCGACTTCCATGTGGGGAAGAAGGAAGAGTACCGGCAACGCAAGACCTATGTAGTGGACAAGGCCGTCTTATGAGACTGGCGGGAATGGTCAGGACGACATTGCTTGATTTCCCCGGGAGGCTCGCGTGCGTCCTGTTCACTTCCGGTTGTCCCTATAGCTGTTTCTACTGCCACAACCGCATCGCCCTGACCGGCGGTGCGGCCGGAGTTTCCGCTGGTACGGCCGGAGTTTCCCTCAGCCAGGCGATGGACTTCCTGCACAAGAGGCGCGGTCTGTTGGATGGGGTGGTCGTCAGCGGCGGCGAGCCGACGATCCACCCTGAGCTGGAAGAGGTCATCGACGGTATCAAGGAGATGGGCTATGACGTAAAACTCGACACCTGCGGCTGCAACCCCAGCGTTGTAGCCAGGTTGTTGAAGCGGCGGTCGGTCGACTACATAGCGCTCGATGTAAAAGCCCCTTGGGGCCGGTATCGGGAAATCTGTGGCGGGCGTGCGGATCCCGATGCTGTCCAGGATACCTTGTCACTGTTGCAGGAGGCTCCGGCCTTTCATTGGGAGGCCCGTACCACGGTCGCCCCTACGTTGGGGCTTGAAGACTTGCAGGAAATCGCCTCGCAGATGCCGTGCGTCCCTACATGGCGGCTGAACCTGTATCGAATTCCAGAAAACTACCTAACTGAGGATTCTCCCCGGGTCAACGCTCCGGCTCCCTCCTTGCTCGATCTACAGCGATGGACTCCACGCCTGAAGCTCTTGCAACCGAATCTGTTGGATCCGGAATAGACCTATTTTTCTTCCCCTTTTCGTTCTTCTCCCGCCGTACCGTCATGTTCGATTCCCCAAGAATCAAGCAATGCTTCCAGCAGCCTGTACTGCTCCATGCTCAGCAATGGAATACGTTTGACCAGGTGCGAAGCCGATTTGCTTTTGCGTATCAGCGAAAACGCCTCTTCCATGTTCGCGTCGTCTCGTGAATCGGATTCCGTCCCATACAGCAGATATTCCAGGGAAGTCCCGAGCGCTTCGGCGATTTTCATGCCGTTATGGGACACAGGGAGAGTCTTTTGTGTCCTGGCGCCGGAGAGCGTGCCGACAGAGATTCCTGTAAGCTGGGAAAGCTCGACCTGTCGCATCCCCTTCTTGCGCATCAGGTCCTCGACCCTGCGCCAGAAAGCGATGGACATTTCTTTATCACGCATATTTTCTTAGTGTACGCACATATGTCTAAAAAAAGTACGGTTTCGGCGGTGAAAATCTTGAATTCAAGGCTCTTGGTACCTTTTGTGTTCTTGAATAAAAGATATTTTTAATAGTATATCTTAAATAATAGATTTTGGAATATCAGTGTACTCGTATGCCGTGTGAGAATATCTGGAGGTGGCATGAAGGGACGAGGGCGTGACGTTACAGATTCCACAAAACTTCGTTCATTCGACGATGTTTCCTGCCGTCGGTACGCCATCCTTCTGCTGTGCATTCCTGTAGTAGGGTGGCTTGTTCTTGGAATCCTGTTCGTCCAGCGCCAGTACCATCCTTCTCCTGGGAAAAAAACTGCGCCGCTGCCTGGAGCAACAGCAATTCCTACCGGGCCAAGAAAGCCTTTTGACGGGCGCGATACAGTGGATGGACGTGCGATGTCTTGCGCAATCTGTTACGAAGAAGAGTATTCTGATCTCTGTCGTCGGTTCAGACCCGCGATGGTCGCTCAATCCTACAAGGGGACGCTCCATGTGCTTGGACGCCCGTTGCAGCTGGTGGGCCTGCTCATTGTCCATGGCGAAGGTCCTCAGCAGGGCGAACGGTTCCTGCGGCTGCTTGTTTCAAACGAATCTCCGGAACGGCTTGACTATTGCGAATGGATCATAGATCGGCTGTATGTGGAAGACGGCGGCGAGCCTTGCATGCGGGGCAGGTCTATACGGTTCTACCAGACTATTCCGCCATGGTCTCCGTCGGTGTTGTCGTGGGATACTCCGTTGCCCGCCGGTGCCGTGGACGCGGAACTCCACTTGAAAATCGCCATGTTCGCTTCCACAGGGAGGACCCTTGTCTATGATGATCTTCCGAAATCAGTCTGCCGATATTCACCTCGGCGTCTGGCGGATGTATATCCGCAGGCGTTCATCGACCAATACCTCGCCCAACATGATGTCAGGCCGTATCCTCTCTATGTCTACATTGAACAGGTTTGCGCGGGTATCCGGTTCTCCCATTGTCCGTTCTGCGGACGTTTCAACCTGACTACCTCCGAAGATTGCCAATGCTGCCATACGCCGAAAGAGGTTCAAAGACGGCTCCGGACGCAACTTCTTGATTCTGAGTATCTGGATTTTCTATCCACATGAGCATACCAAGGATACCGACCGATATTTTCTTATCATTCCATGATATGATGCGGCGATCGACCATTTGGTGAAAGGATGGGGTGATGCCTTGTATCCGCCAGACCGGGCGGGACTGATTTGAGTGATCGTTCGATAATTTTTACAGCCGGATATGGGCGACGCTGTTCCCGTGTTCCTTGATAACCCGTTCCAAGTCCTTTGCCGCTAGCCATACCGTGGCCGTATTCACGTTCGGATGGACTCCGATGCATTGTTCCGGCGCTATGTCTGCGTCAAGTACATATTCGACTTTTCGGGACTCGTCATTGAGAATGCCGAACGGGGTGACGGATCCTTTTTCCAGTCCAAGCAGCTCCATCAGCTTCTGTTCCGATGCGAAGCTCAAGCGGCCGCAGTCCAGTTTGCGCTGAAGTTCATCAAGCCGCGCCCGTTTCTCCTTCTTGATGGATACCAGAAAATAACGTTTCCCCTTGTTGTCCCTCAGAAACAGGTTTTTCAGTATTTCCCCTTTTTCATCGATATGCAGGGAGTCCATTTCGTCTATGGTGAACACCGCGGGATGGTCTATGACACCATATGTTATTTCCAGCCTGTCGAGTTCATCGAAAACTTTTTGTTTGTTCGCGGTCATGGTGTTTTCCTCGTTGAAAGAACCTTATATACAAGCATACCACGTTGGAATGAAAGGGTCAGCAGCTTCTGCATATCTGTTTTACCCTGCCGATGTACGTGGGTATGTAGCAAAACGTCTCCCCTATGGGTCGAGTTATCCAAAAACGCCATGACAAATATCGGAGCCCATGGCGATGCAAGTGCACCGTTGATGAATTGTCCCTTGTCCGAAAGCAAGACAGGAGCAAGGCGATATCGGCAATCCTGTCTGAAGTTATTATTCAGGATCTTCGTTTCGATTCTCGGCCTTGGCGAATGGAATAATTGCTTGACAAACCGCTTCGTCTCAGCATATGGTTTATGATATAAACTACTCTATGACGTAAAACGTCAAAGGACGCCATGAACACAGTCCAACGGTAGCATTGTGCGGGGGAGGGAAGGCTCATGTATAGCGAGAACGAAATTAGGGAGGCGTTGGCCTCCATAACGGAAATCAAACAGACACTTGAAGGGAATCTGAGAAAAATCAGCCCGCTGTTCAATCGCAAGGGGTACATATCGCTTTGCCATACTATGGGAGCGTTGCTCGCGGTCCTGTTTGGAGCGATGATATTTGCGGAACATCAATGGGGGACGCTGGGGGCGAGTCCGTTTGCGATACGGGTCGCCTTGGTTGTGATGGGTGTGCTGATTCTAGCGGTTACGGGGTTCTGGAAGCTATACATCTTCAAGCGGTATGCGAATGAAAAGCTTGGCGGGCTTGGTGTTGACGCCATCTTCCGAATGCCGGAAATCAAGAAGCTGGTATATGCGAACTACCTTATCCTTGGTTCTGGGGCTGCCGTGGGGTGCATATACTCATACCGCATGGACAATTGGTGGATGCTCGCCCCTATCCTCTATTATGTTTTGGCCATCCTCTGCATCTACATGTCGGAAATGCTCTCGCTGAAAGAATACAAGTGGATGGGCTATATGTGCCTTGCCCTCGCCCTCGCCACTAGCCTGTTCATGCGCGACCACTACCTCTATTGGCTTGGAGGCTCTCTGTGCGTGATGTTCTTCGGCATGGGCATCGTCCTGTCCGTGTCGGCGTCGCGGCATGAACAGGAGATACGGTGATGTCCGATACCATTCAGCTGGACAAAATGATTCACGAACAGGCCCGGTTGAAAATCCTGGTACTGCTGGCGTCGTCTCCGGAGAGCGTTCTCAGCTTCACTGAAATTCGGAAACGGCTTGAAATGACGGCCGGCAACCTGAGCATACAGCTCAAGACGCTTGAAGAAGCGGGATTCGTCGAACTGGAAAAACGGATTGAGGGAAAGAAACCCGTCACCGACGCTCGGCTGACCCCCGGGGGGAAACAGGCGTTGCTTGACTATATTTCATCGCTGGAACATCTCCTGTCCCATGTAATTGAGTAATTGCGGCATGGTGAAAAAGACTCCGGCTGGAGACGGCTTGGATACGAAGGAACGACAAGGAGCATCTATGGTTCAGATTGAACATGTGAAGAAGATATATAGGACCGGTACCCAGGAGGTCAATGCGTTGCAAGGAATTGATTGTAGCATCGGAGCCGGTGAGCTTTTGGCCTTCGCAGGGCCCTCCGGTTCAGGGAAGACCACGCTGCTGAATCTCATCGGATGCCTCGATTCCATCACCTCCGGGCATATCCTGCTGGAAGGACGCGATCTTGCGAAACTGGATAAGAAGGGGAAGAACGCCGTCAGACAGAGCATGATAGGGTTCATCTTCCAAAACTACAATTTGATTCCCGTCCTGACCGCCGTGGAAAACGTCGAGCTGGCGTTGTCAATCCTTCCGAAGGAGGCCCTCGCCAAAGCGGGGTGTCCGAACGGAACTCGCGGAGAGATTCGTGACCGGGCCAATATGATCCTTGCGGAAGTTGGCTTGGATGGCTTGCAGGGACGTAAGCCGAATGAACTATCCGGCGGGCAGCAGCAACGGGTTTCCATCGCCCGCGCATTGGTGAAACGGCCTTCCGTCATTCTGGCCGACGAACCGACTGCGAACCTCGATTCCATCAATAGCCGGCTGATTCTCGATTTGATCGTCCAGTTGAACGAAACCTACGGAATCACCTGCGTGTTTTCGAGCCATGACCAGCGGGTATTGGACCATACGCGGCGGATCATCACATTGGAAGATGGAAAAATCGTAGGAGACCGCCAATGCTGATATTGTTGCGCATGGCGTGGAAGAATCTGTTCCGGTACAAGAAACGGACGGTCATTACGGCCTTCGCCATAGCGATAGGCGTCATGTTCTCCATAGCTGTCGAAGCCCTGCTGGTCGGCCTTGACCAGGATTCCTTCCGCAACCTGATATGGTATGAGACCTCTTCGGCGAAGGTGTACGCTCCCGGATATTTCAAGGATCGGCGGCTTGCCCCGGCGGATCGGCTGATCAGCGCTCATCAGCGTGAGGAGATCGAAGAAGCGCTGAATGTCGGGGGCGTGTCGTTCGCTCCGCGGTATCAGTCGGCGGCGGAAGTCTTTTTTTTGGAGGAATCCTTTCCCACCGCAGGTTCGCTGACCGCAATCGTCTATGGCGTGGATCCTCTCCTGGACGCCGACGTCTATCGGATTGCTTCATCGGTCGAAGATGGAACTTGGCTGACCCCCGGCGAGGAAGGCGTCGTACTTGGCAGTTGGCTAGCCTACGACATGCGGGCCGAGGTCGGATATTATGTCACGATACAATGCAAAGGGCAGGGTGGTTTCGTCCAGACGATGGACATGCCCATCGTCGGCATCGTGCAGACGGACAATCCTGTGGTGAATTCCACCGCCATGTATATGGATTTGGCCTTTCTTGACGAAATGCTTGAACTGGAGGGGAGTGTCAGCGAATATTCGCTGTCGTCTGGTAGCCCAGGCGGTACGCTGGGTGCGCTGCAAGGCGCGGAAAACGTCGCAAAACAGTTACCGATCCTGGAGGAACGGCTTGGTTCTGTGGAGCTGTATCGTTGGGATGAAGTCGCCGAGGACGAAGTTTCCCTGTCCGAGACGAAGGGCGCTTCATCCCGGTTGCTGATGCTGTTCATGTTCATTATCGCCGCGGTAGGAATTTCCAATACCATGCTGATGGCGGTGATGGAACGGAAGAACGAGGTAGCCATGCTCAAGGCTCTCGGTTACTCAAGCTCTCGCGTCGAATTCCTGTTTACTGCGGAGGGCGTGCTTCTCGGACTTCTCGGCAGCGTCGCCGGAATGGTCTGCGGCGCCGCGATGACCTATCCGATGGTCGTCCATGGGATAGATTTTTCATCGCTGCTGGAGGGTGTGAACATTGGATACAGGGTGTCAGGCGTAATGCATGCAGCTTGGGACGCTGGAAGCTTCTTCATCATCGCCGGCGGCGCGTTGCTGGTGTCGGCGGTCTCTGCCTGGCTGCCGGTACGAAAAATGGCGCGGACGGAAATCGCCGTCATCTTCCGTAAGATATGAGGAGGGGGGATATGTTCTTTTCATTGGCCTTCAAGAATATCGGCAGAAATGTCCGTCGTACGATCCTCTCCGCCAGCGCGATCTTTTTGGTGGCCGTCATGCTGTGCCTGTTGTTCGCGTTCGAGAACGGGATGGTCGATGACATGGTGGATAATGTCAAGGCCCATGTCACGGGGGACATCCGTATCCGCAACGCGGCGTTTTCGGAGAATGAACGAATCCAGCCGATACAATTCTTTGTTCCTGACGTACAGGCCGCCATTGAAATGATTGAACGCATTGACGGGGTGGCAAGAGCTGACATCAAGACCTCGGCTACTGTCTCTATCTATCGGAATGATGATACGGCCATCGCCACGGTAGTCGGTGTCGATGTCTTGGATTCGCCGTTTCTCCATGGGAAAGGTGTGACGCTCATTGACGGCAGGCTTCCTGGGCGGGGCGGGAGGGAAGTCGCCATTACCGATGGGCTCGCGGCTTCTACAGGACTGAAGGTCGGCGACAAGTTTACCTTCATGACCCAGACCGCCGCACGGGGAACGAACGGGAGTACCGTCGCTGTGGTCGGAATCCTCCATATCGACGATGTCGATTACAACGGAAAGAGCTTCTTCATGGACTGGGCCGTCTTGGCCTCGTTGCTCCGCATGCCCGGCGGCGCGCTGGAACTACTGGTACGCCTGACGCCGGATGTGTCTCTTGATACCATGGGGAGGGAGTTGACTTCGGCGCTCGCTCCGTTATATCCCGGTCTGACGCTTGAAATCCTTCCTTGGACCAACGTGAACACCCTGTACCAATTGTTCCGAATCATGGATTTGATGTACCTGTATATCGGATTGTTCTTTTTTCTGATCGCCGCGACGGTGATCTTCAATACGACGATGATGTCGATTCTGGAGCGCAAGCGTGAAATCGGGACGCTGGTCTCCCTGGGATATGGCTCGCGCAAGGTGATGCGCCTGTTCCTCACCGAAAGCGCCATGATCAGTTTTCTCGCATCGTCGTTGGGATGTATCGTCGGCGCCGCCGGCGTGGCGGTGATGCATCGGTATGGTTTTGACCTGAATGCGATGGGCGGCAGCTCGATGAGCGGGATGAACCTCTCGAACTATGTATATCCCTCACTGTCGGCCTCCATGTATCTGATGATTGTGGCCACTGGTACTTGTACCGCGGTGCTTGCCTGCGTCATTCCCGCCCGTAAGGTGCTGAAAATCGAACCCGCCGAAGCGTTGCGGGCTGAAAACTGACACCCTGGCATGTGCCTGTAGGGATTTCCGCAGGGAACACGGTGGAACAACATGCGAAGGCGAAATGTGAGAACAGAATTGTGGAATTACCTGTTAAGGAGCTGTTGATATGTCAAGAAGAATACGATGCGCCCTCGGTGCGTTGTTGCTGACGATAGCCTGCGTGTCGCCGGCTTGGAGCGCCGCTGCCACTGCCAATGCCAATGCCACTACAGAAATGGACGCCGATGAGATCGTTGACGCCATAGAAAGAAATCAGGCGTTCAAGACCATGGCCATCGACGCCACGATTGTAACGACGGACCGCCTGGGCTCCTCGACGCAGAAGTTCTCCTCCTATGGACGGGAGAACGGTGATACGCTGGTCGTCATGACCGCCGGGGCCGACGCCGGCCAGAAGGTGCTTCGCAAGGGGACTTCAATCTATCTGTACTATCCCGATGCGGAAGAGGTCATCCGGTTGCAGGGGAGCGCGCTGAAGGATTCCTTCATGGGGTCGGACTTTTCCTATGAAGACCTCACCGGCGATAATGGAATTCGAGACAACTACACCGCTGAATTGCTGGAAACCGTAAGGTTTGACGGCCACGACTGCTATCACATGCTGTTCACTGCGAAGAACCGGAAACAGACTTACCAAAAACAGGAATCCTATATAGACGCTGAATCGTTTGTCAGCCGTAGGTCGATTCTCTATAGCGCAAGCGGTCGCGCGTTGCGTGAGATTACTTCCTCTGATTTCGTGACGGAAAAGGGATTCGTGTTCGCTACCACGTCAATCATGAAGGATCTGATGAAAAAGAACAGCAGTACCATTATGACTGTGGAATCCGTTCAGGTTGACATCTCGATTCCCGACTCGTATTTCTCGAAGGATGAATTGGTATGGTGATGAAAAAACTCATTGCGCTTCTGCTGCTGTCCTGTATTGCGATGACGCCGGTCATTGCCGGGGCGGAGCTGTCGGGTAATCTGAATTTCTCCACCGGGGCGTTTTTTTCAGGTGGAACCCCCCGTTGGGTGTCCTCCGCGCTCGCCCGCGTATCTTTGGCGACTCTGGGAAGTTCTTCGGTGAAGGGTGCTTTGTCGGCATCATATAGGATACAGAGCCAAGGGACGTCCTCCGGGTTTTCACTGGAAAAAGCCTATGTTCGTTTCCGTCTGCCTTGGTTCGGTGATTCCACACTGAAGATGACTGTGGGGAAGTCCCCGGTTTCGTGGGGGTACGGGACGTACTTCAATGCTGGCGACATTGTATTTGGCGCTGTCCCGAACGATATTTCTGGAGGTGTGCAAAGCGGTGAATACCGCACTTCGACGGCATGGATGGTCCTTGCGTCCCTGCCGTTGCATGAAGGCGTTTCCGCCGATGTGGTTGCCCTTCCTGACCTAGACGCCCTTGTTGGCGGTGGTGTCGCGGGACGGCTCGGCGGGCGTTTCACCTGGAATCCTGGCTGGACACCCCTTGATGCGCTGGAATTCGGGTATCTCGGATCGGTGGACGGCGCTTCCCATGCCGTCTATGCGGCGTTCGACGGTACCCTGTGGTTTGACTACAATCTGTCGGTATCCACGACAATTGTACCGACTCAGGCTATTGCTTCGGCCAAGGACAATTTCAAACTCAGTCTTGGGCTGTCCAAGGTGTTCAATATTCCGACCGATACCCGTTATATGCCGTTCGCCCTTAGGCTGGAAGGTCTGTACGCACCATTCGCAACGACGTTTTCCGGATTTTTCTCCATGGATGTCGGTATATCCGATTCCATTGGAGCGGGGGCCGTTCTGCTGTGTGATGTCCCGTCCTCTGCTATCGCATGTACATTGACCGCCTTTCTGACCTGCTCCTACCGTCCTGTCGCAGGACTGACTTTAGGTCTGCAAGGCGGGGTAGTCGCCAGTAAAACGGTCGAATGGGATGTTTCCGGCGCACTGATGTTCACCTGCCGGTATTCCTTCTGAATAGACCGAAGCTCCGGATATGGAACAAGCCACCGATTCCGATTTCCCGTCGGTTTCGATGGCTTGTCATGCATAACGGGATATTTTGGAGAACTAGAAATTCCAGACCGCTCCCAGCTGGCCGCCGCCTGCGAAGCTCACATGTGTTCCGCCGCCATTGCCGAGGAAGAATATATTTACGCCAAGCGGGATACGGAGGAAAAGATCAAGGGGAAGACTTGGAATCGTATAGGACAGGCCCGGTACAGCCATGATGATCAGCGAGAAGCCGCTGTAGGAACCGCCGATGCCAAGGGTGATTTCTCCGCCGGCGGTTATGGAGAGCTTGTTGTTCGCGTCGATGTCGAACGTATAGACATCGTAGTTGCTGGCGACATCGATGGCGAAGAAACCATACGCCGCAGAACCCGCGTATCCATATCCATAATTGTAGCGGAAGCTTCCCAAGCCATAGCCGAGCCCCAGCTGGACGTCCCATTTGTCTGAAATGTCAAAGGTTCCGATCGCACCGTTGAAAGGGTAGCCCACCATGGCCCCTGCGCCGAACTGCGTCTTGGCCTCCGTCGCGCCTACCGATGGAATCAGAATCAGCAGGACGAGAATCATTGCGATAAAGGCTTTTTTCATATCTCACTCCTTGAAAGGATATTCCCTTCATTAACAGTCTGCCTCGACTATACAATAGCTTTTCTATGAAGCATATCTACCCGCAAGGTAGATATCGTCGCCGTGGAAAAACATGAGGGGCCATATTCTGAATCCAGAGTGAGTTGGCCTGGGATACCCCATTACGGGGACGATCACGGCGGCCGCGACTGGTGCGGCAACGTCGTGGAGAACTTCAATTATCCGATCAACCTCATGTTCTCCTGTTCCATGCCTGTTTTTGAAGGTAATCTGGAAAAAGTGTTGCAAGAAACCCTGCGAGGCGTTACAAGATAGATATTCGTCTGCCGTGCGATCTCCTGGTGTTCGGGTTTCGGATTATGGCGGGTTGATACATTGAAAGGAGCGTGCCCATGAGCATTCATATCGTTGCGAAACCGGATTCAGTGGCCGAGGCCGTGCTGCTGCCGGGGGACCCTCTGCGGGCCCGGCATGTCGCCGAGACTTTTCTGACCGATGCCGTCCTCTACAATGAGATTCGCGGCATGTATGGATATACCGGATACTGGCACGGGCGCCGCGTCTCCGTCCAGGGTACCGGAATGGGGATGCCTTCCTTCTCAATCTACGCCACGGAACTGATTCAGGACTATGGGGCGAAACGTCTGGTTCGCATCGGAACCTGCGGCTCCATTTTCCCCGATCTGAAGTTGAAGGATATATTGATCGCCCAAGCGGCACATTGCGACAGCGGCATGAATCGCGACCGGTTCGGAGCTACCTATGATTTCGCCCCTGTCGCTACGTTCGGGTTGCTGGAAAAGGCGTGGCGTGTCGCCCGGAGCTTGAATCTGTCGGCGGTGGTCGGCAGTGTGTTCACCAGCGACCAGTTCTACGATGCACGGGGCGAGGAGAAAATCCGGCTCGCGGCCTCGCTTGGGGCGATGGCCGTCGATATGGAGACTTGCGAACTGTACACCTTGGCCGCGTTGAAACGGATCGAGGCTCTTACCGTCATGACTGTGAGTGATTCATTGGTGACCGGCGAGAACGTTCCCGCGGCGGAACGCCAGACGACGTTCGACGCCATGGTCGAGCTGGCCCTGCATACGTTGTTTGATTGAAGAATCGCCGTCGGTCAGCTCTGAATTTCACCGTTTTCTGCCAGATATCCCCATGAATCAAGGTTCGCCAGGATCACATCCAGCTGTTTGTTGGTAAGGGAAGGGAGTATTATGGCTATCTGCCTGGTCTTTTTCCCAAGACTTATGTCATCAAATGCGTCCTTGAGATCTATGTCGTCCCAAAAATCTTTCGTAGTTCCATATAGCAGGTAATCAAGAGTTGTGTCCAAAGCGTTGGCGATTGCCAGCGCATTGTGGACTATGGGGAGGGAGCCGCTGGTCTTTGCCGCGGAAATCGCCGTCCGAGACATACCCGCCAATTCAGCAAGTTGATACTGTTTAAGGTTTTTCTTGGCTAGAAGTTCATCTACACGCTGCCAAAAATCATGTCCAAGTCGTTTGTCCCGCATAAGAAAATTGTACGGGTATTCTTGGTTCGTTTCAGCATGGAAAAGAAAATTATTACTAAAAAAATAGATTTCTCTTGACATAAGTACTAAAACTTTGTATTACTGTGTTTGATGAGTTTAAAACTTTAGTCTGATGTTGATAAAGACGAAAAACCTGCAAAGCGAGAGGAACTTGCGTCACATGTTGATGGAAGACAAAAAGATAAGGTGGCGAGCATGAAGCCGTTGGGCAAGAAGGAGACGGACTGGGCGAGGGGAATCTCCCGCCGCACGCTTGAAGCATTGGAGAACAGGACTAAAGTTCTCTATTGCAGAAAGGAAAGCGGTCGTCCATCCGAAGTCAGTGCCGACGCGGCGGAAATCGCGCAATATGTACATCGGCTCCGGATGGGAAACAACTGGTAATGGGGCTGAAAATATTACTTGCATGATGTAAAGGAGAAAAAAATCATGGCGAAGAAAATGATGGGTGTTCTGCTGGTGGTGTTGATGGTGGCCGGGGTCGCGTTTGCTGCTGTGACTACGACGGTATCGGATGCGAAGATGCAGTTGCAAGCGACTGTTGCCGCTCTTGAAGCGCATAAGTTGACTGCTACGGATATTTTGAACGGCAAATCTACCGATGCTGACAAAGTAACTGCGTTTGATCAGGCAACTGAAATCGTCGCGACTTCCCCCGTAACTGTTACACTGACCAATGCGGCTGGTAATCAGACCGTTGCATACTATAATTATAAAAGTAATTCTAAGTACAGTATCGCTGTTAAATTGCAGGTAGCTGCGTTGAAGAATAAGGATAATAACTATATTAACTACACTATTGGCAACGGTACTACGACGGTTGTTACAAATAATGACACAAGCGTGGAATTTGCTGACTTTTTGACCGCTACCAGAACTAGCGCTAGTCTTGCGACGGTTTATTCCAGCCCCGTTGTGTTCTCGATGACTGCTGCGCAAGAAACGGCCAAGAATGCAGTTCCTGCCGGTGACTACCTCGCCGATCTTACGTTCGTAGTGACCACTAACTGATTGCCGGTCAATCGAATTGAAACCGCCCTCGCGCGAGGGCGGTTTTTCTGTCATCACCCAAGGAATGGACGCTATGCCTGAGACCTATTTGCTGCCGATGCTTCCCGTCCTGCCGCTTCCGTCGCCGTTGGAACGTGGGGGGGATGGGGAGGGTTCCACACGGCTTACTTTCCGTTACTTCTCCCCGCTCGAGCTTGCGCTCATCAAGACCCTGGAGGCCGTGGGCGAGGGGGAGGACCCGCCGCGGCTGGCGCTGGTGTGGACCTCTTCGGCCGAACCACGCCAGATTCTGGTGGAGCAGGAGCGTTTCTTTGAACAATACGAACTCGATTTCGCCCAAGAGCCGCTGATGGTCAAGGTTGAAGCCCCCGTCCATCTCTCGAAGGGCAAGCTCATCGCCCTTGATTCCCCGCGGTTCCAGGTCGAGGCGTCGAAATGCCCCGGACATGCCGCATTCGTCCTCCATCATCTGAAAATGTTTGAAAAGGCACGGTTGCGATTCGCCATGGACAACAGCCAGGGACAGCGTTCGCAGCGCAACGCCGTGGCGTATCGGGCACGTTCCAACGTCCTGTTGCTCGATGCATTGTCCGCTTTGTTTCGGGGGTAAAGCTTTTCCCGCCGTCGAATCCTCTGGACATTCATTTATTTTTATTCATACATTTTGTTCATATTCATGTGGTTCCCTTCCGCTGTACGGTTGTCGGATGGAGACCGCAGGGTGGCACCCCATTGCGGGCTTTGTCATTGGACGTGTAGCATCGGATGTCTGTGGGAATGGGTGATATGAGGAAAAAAAGCCGTACCAATACGTATCCTGAGTTTCAGGAGCCTCTGTTCAAGAGGTGGATGCAAATAGGTTTTCTGACTATGGTCTTCATCGCAGTATTTGTGATGCTGTTGCTGAGCGCCATCGACCAGCGTCGTGTCCTGAAACAAAGTACGAGACGCTACCTACAGGATGTGACCGGTCAGATGACGGGAAATATCAAGGAGACCTTCGAATACAGGATAATGGAACTCGTCGGTATCGCGGATACGATTTCTTTGATGGATCTTGATCTGCCGTATGATGAATTCTCTGAGTATTTGAACAATAAGGCTCAGGCCTTGGGGTTTGATCCCATCATACTGATAGATGGAAATGGGAATTTTATTTCTTCGACCTCGTCTACGTTTCCGCGCGATATGCAGATGGAGGATTTTCTGCGGATGCCCAGCGTACAGGCCTCCTTCGCGGGAGAAGTTCAGGCGAGCTATACAGGAGGGCAGAACATCTTCTACTCTGCGCCTGTCTATCGGGAGCAGCAGATCAGCGGCGTAATAATCGGAGTGCGGCCCAAAGAGG
>JAEXDQ010000036.1 GCA_023401595.1 Spirochaetota bacterium | reverse complement strand
CCGTTCCCATCCCGAACACGGAAGTCAAGCGCTCCCGCGCCGATGGTACTGCGGTTCACCGCGGGAGAGTAGGCCGCCGCCGGGCCTTTCCTTTTTCCTCACGCGCCCACTGGCGCGCCGGGGGCCCTTGGAAGGGGCCCCTCTTTTTTTCGTCCCCGCGCATACGCCCTGCACGCCACGCGCGCCGGATGGCCCGCGGCGTCCCGGACGGTTGTCGTCCTGCTTTCCAGACGCGGCCTCCATCGCACGGGTAGTATGTCATTAAGTTGATTCCTGTCGTTCTTCCCGTAGTCGTTTTCCGCATTTTCTTTACCATATCGATACCTCATGGTATGCTGGAATGAAGGGGAGTCTTTCATGTCGATAACTGTCTTCTATGTATTCTTGATCGCTTTGGCGGGGGCGTTTCTCCAGACCAACATGGGATTCGGGTTCCCCATATTGGCGATGATATTCCTCCCTATGCTTTTCCCGTTTTCTACTGCGGTGACCCTTTGTCAGGTGATTGCGATCGTCAGCACCGCATATCTTTCCATCAAGTATTGGAAACATATCCGCTGGAGAATCCTGCTGCCGCTTCTGCTTGTTTCCTTGCTGGTCGGGGCTATCGTTACTTACAAGTCGATATCGATGCAGCAAGGTTTTTTGAAAATGGCGCTGGGGTTGACGCTGATGGTGCTGGCGGTTTTCTTCGTTTGGTTTTCCAATAGAATCAAGCTGAATGGATCGATTGTAAGCGGTATCGCCATGGGTGCGGTCGCGGGACTTGGCAACGGTCTGTTCGGTATCGGCGGTCCTCCGGTGGCGTTGTATTTGATGGCCTGCATCGAGGACAAGAACGAATATCTCGCGACCATCCAAGCATATTTCCTGTTATCAAACATTTCAACGATTCTGATCCGTACTTTCAACGGCTCATTAGGAACCGAACACATTCCTGTCGTGCTGTGCGGTTGGCTGGGGATAGGATTGGGGACTTGGTTCGGCCTGCTGGCGTTCAAGAAGGTCTCCATGGCGGCGTTGAAAAAACTGGTCTATGCGTTCGTCGGCCTGTCAGGGCTGTGGGTGTTCGCGCAGGAACTTCTGGCCTATACCGGCGTTTGACGTTAGGACGGATACATACCCGTTTCCCAACATTGAATGCAAGGAAACGGGCTTCGTGTGCATGCTGCGCCGCTCTAGCGTTTCGCTGAAAAGAACCTGTTGTCTTCAGCGATCTCCCCAAGATACCCCATCGCGGTCTTCGTCAAGTCGTCGTCATCCCCAAAGGCCTGCTTCGAGATTCTGACGGCTTCTTCCGCGAAAGCGAGCGCTTTTCCTTGTTGACCGATATGCTGGCAGCAGGTCGCGAGGTTGCAGAGAATCATTACGACGCCCTCCATGTTCTCTTCCTCCCTCATATAGGTGAGCAAGCGTTCATATAAGGGGATCGCTTGTGCGGGACAACCGTTTTCATCGAGGGATTCAGCCAGAGTCTCTATGGAGCCGAGCGTTTCGGGATGGTTCGGGCCGTATATTTCCTCCATGTCGGCGACAAGCTCCCGCCTGACCTTCGTTTCCGCTCCGAATTCCCGCAGCATCTGATGTGCGTCGGCCAGAATCTCCTTCGCGTCGAGTTCTACCACCAGGTCGTCAGGATCGTAGGGGTAGTCGCTCCGTAGGACGTCCTGGGCGATATTCTTCGCCTCCATGGGCTGCTCCGCGTCGAGATATGCGTCGGCAAGGGCCAGGTAGGCGTCCACTGTATCCTTATGATACTCTCCGAACACTTTGCATCTGGCCTGATACGCTTCTTTCGTGTATTCCAAGGCTCCGTTGAAATCTCCCAGCAACGTTCGTGCTTCCGCCAGCCGCAACGTCGCGTCGATCGTTCCTGGATGCAACGGCCCCAACGCATTGAAGAGCGTGACTTTTTCTTCCTGCCGCCACAACGCCTTTTGTTGAAGCTCCGCATACAGTTGCGCGTCCACGATGTTCTTGTTCTTGTCTTGAAATATATCCATTGTTTTTTTCATGCTGTATTCCTGTCCGATACCTATACTGTACCATCGTGCGAAAGATAATGAAAGAGGTTGAGAAAATCCAGCCCTCCGACGATGATTCTTGATTCTCTGTTGACTTGTCTGTAACTCGTACTATACTGGAATGACCTGGTCGTGGTAGAAAGCGGTCGCGAAGGGGAGTCGCGAGTTTACTGCGTTGCGACGTGCAGGTATTTTGAAAGCCCGTCATGGTATTTTCAACATGTGATGGAGCATCGTGTCGTCTGTATGGCACGATGGAGTTACGACGTGTCGGCATCGGACCATCGGAAAGCTGCCGACCGAGTGCAATGTATTCCTCTAGGAGGTATGAGGTATGAAAAACAAGTGGTTGAGGAACGCGCTCTTTGCATTTGTTCTGGTCTCTCTGGTCGTTTTCCCAATTTTCGGCGCCGGACAACAGGAGCAAGTGCAGATTACCATTCTCGAGACAAGTGACCTTCACGGTACTATCGCGCCTTGGGATTATGCGACGGATTCCTCGTTCGATGGTGGACTGGCGAAGGCTTTTACCATTATCAGCCAAGAACGGATGAAGGACAAGGACCTGCTGTTGGTCGATTGCGGCGATACCTTGCAGGATAACATGATACAGGAATTCAGGTTCGATGATGTCCATCCAATGGTCAAGGCGATGAACTTTATGGAATATGACGCTTGGGAGCTTGGAAACCATGAATTCAATTTCGAATTCGAGAGCTTGCAGAAGGCCATCGGCGCGAGCAAGGCGGTCGTCCTGGGCGGCAATATCTACAAGCAGGACGGGACCCGGTTCGTACAGCCGTATATCATCAGAAACGTAAAAGGCGTCCGTGTCGCGATTTTCGGTATTGAAGCGCCGCACATCAATCGGTGGGAAGCCTCCAATCCCGAGCATTTCAACTACATGACCTTCACATCCCCGATGGAAGAGACCGAAAAGATCCTTGCCGAACTGGAAGGGAAAGCCGATGTCGTCATCGGGCTGGTCCATTATGGCGAGGACGGCGAGTACGGCACCGAAGGAATGATGGCCGTAGCGGAAAAGTATGGCGACCGCGTAGACGCGTTCCTGATCGGACATGCCCATTCCACGTTGAGCGAAACCTTGGAAAGTAACGGTTGTATCCTGCTGGAGCCGGGTTCTAAAGGTGCTGGCGTCGCGAAATTGACAGTGACGCTGGAACGACTGGTCAGCGGTGGAAAATGGCAAGTCGTTGAAAAGTCGGGAGAGATAATCCCTGTTGCGAAAGCCAATGTGGAGCCTGAACCGGAACTCTCCAAGCTGATGCAGTATGTCCATGACAAATCTCGTGAAATGGCGAATACGGTAGTCGGCCAGGTCGGCGCGGATTTCCTGCCAAGCCTCAATTGGAAGGACCTGCCGGGAATTCCTACCGCAGTGCTTCAGGATACCGCCATGATGGATCTGATCAACAAGATTCAGCTGGAAGCCACCGGGGCTGACGTATCATTGGCCGCGTTGTTCGATTCACGTTCGAATCTTCCGAAGGGTGATTTCCGTAAACGGGACGGTGTGAAGATATACAAATACGACAATACGCTCATGGCCGTCCGAATTACCGGCAAGCAGCTCAAGGCCATCATGGAGCAGCAGGCCGGAAATTTCTTCAACCAATACAAGCCGGGCGATGTAACGATTTCATTCAGCCCGAAAATCAGATTGTACAATTACGATATGTTCGCTGGCGTGGACTACGACATCGACATTTCAAAGCCGGTCGGCCAGCGCATCGTCAATCTGGTCTACAAGGGGGCTCCATTGCATGACGACCAGGAGTTGGTACTTGCGCTCAACAACTATCGCTACGGCGGATTGAGCGGCTCCGGCATGATTAGTGGAAAACCTGAAGATCTCGTCTATAATACTGGTCTGGCCATTCGCGACCTGATTTCCGACTATGTGACGAAGAAGGGGACGATCATGCCGGAATGTGATAACAACTGGCGGATAATTGGCGCCGATCTCAATGATCCCGACGCTGAAATGATCTATCAGCTGGTTCGTAATGGGGTTTTGTCCATCCCCGTCTCTGAAGATGGAAGGACGCCGAACATTGCCGCGTTGAATGCGAACGACCTGAGGGCTCAGGGAAAGCTTCCCGCTCGTGCGAAGGCCATTTGACGACGTTTTTTCAAAAATGTGACGTATGTTCGCCACGGAGCGGGAGCGATGCCTGTTCCGTGGCTTTTTCATATGAAAGGGATAGGGGCGGCCTTTTCGGGATGCGTGGCTCCTGGATGGGGTGTGCGCTGAAAAACGTGTGTGAATTGACGTATGGAAGGTATCCTGTGGTATACTCGGTTTGTAAATGCGGAGATTGTCTATGGCTGATACTGTCACACCTGAAAAACGAAGCGAAATCATGAGCAGGATACGCGGAAGGAATACCCGGCCGGAACTGTTGGTCAGGCGCTATCTATTCCGCCGTGGATTTCGGTTCAGGGTGAACGACAGACGCTTGCCGGGGTCGCCCGATGTTGTGTTGCCGAAATACCGAACGGTCATTTTCGTAAACGGTTGTTTTTGGCACGGTCATGATTGCAAGCTCTATGCACAACCCAAGACGAACGTCGTTTTCTGGAAGGAGAAAATCAACCGCAACCGAAACAGGGACGCCCGTGACCGCGCCCGTCTTGAGGCGCTCGGATGGCGGGTGTTCGTCGTATGGGAATGCGAGCTTCGGACGAAAAGCCTCTGTGCGGAAACTTTGGAAGGATTGGTCAACGAGATATGGGAAGCTTGAACAAGGGTGTCGTAGAGGTCTCCGCGGCGGTCTGCGTCCGGGATGGAAAAGTGTTTGCGGCCCAACGTGGCGGAGCTGGCGAACTTGCCTATCGATGGGAGTTCCCCGGCGGGAAGCTGGAGGCCGAAGAATCGCCGGAACAGGCGCTGACAAGGGAAATTTCAGAAGAATTGAATGCAAGGATAGAAATATTGAAGCCGATCATGACGGTGGAGCATCGATATGACACCTTCTCCATTCGGCTTCATGGATTCCTCTGCGGTCTTCTCCCTGATGAAAAATTCATCATTTCAGAACATGTTGACGGTCGGTGGCTGTCCGCAGACGAACTATCGTCGGTCGATTGGTCTGACGCCGACCTGTCTCTGGTTGAATGGGTCGGACGATACCTGCATGGACTCAGTTGACCGCATGCTTTCCCGTCTGCATATGAAAATAGTGTACTGGGCTGCTAATGCGTCGATCTTGCTATAATACATCATTTGAGGGTAGACAAGAACCAATTAAGCGGGTACTAATAGCATGTTTATCCACATCTTGTTGCCGCTTCAAAGTTGATTGGAAATATGTCTTGACTATAGTCGCATAGGGCGGACGACCGGCAGGTCCGTATATGTATGTCCCGCCTCTATCAGAAGGAGTTCCCGTGCAATCCCTGTCCCAAAAACTGAAGGTCGCCCCTGAGAATACCGGCCTGCTGTCCATCATGTACTTCGCATTTTTCTGTAGCGGGATGATGAGCACCCTGCTGGGGGCGATCCTGCCGTCGATGAAGATTGAATATGACATGAACTACGTCTTGAGCGGAATGGTGTTGTCGGCGCATCAGATCGGCAACTTCTGCGCTGTACTGATCGCCGGGTTCCTGCCGTACGCGATCGGACGTAAGAAATCGACATTGTTGCTCTGTTCGGGAATCGTCCTGGGCCTGACGTTGATGACATTGACCGGCAATCCCGCATTGCTGCTGGTCGCCTTCACCGCTACCGGCATCGGACGTGGGACCATGAGCAATATCACGAACGTGGTCGTCTCCGAAGTGGCGGAGAACAAGGCCGGAGGATTGAATTTCCTCCATGCCTCTTTTGCGGTCGGCGCGTTTATTTCTCCGTTCATAGCGATTCTCGTTACGAGCGGGCTCGGTTTGAGCTGGAAGCTCGCGGCGTTGATCGTCGCCGCCTGTGAAATCGTCGCATTGGTGGGAATCGGCCTTTCCCGGCTGGCGTCAAAACCCATGGCCCGTAGATCAGACGGGGGAAGGGATTTCGTACGCTCAGGTTCCTTCTGGCTGAATACGTTCATCATGTTCTTCTATCTCTGCGCTGAAGCCTCGATCATCGGCTGGCTTGTCACATACTTCAAGGATAGCGGAATCATGAGTACTTCACTGGCGCAAAGTACGTCCTCCCTGTTATGGATCATGGTCATGGTCGGACGGATAACCTGTGCTTCCGTTTCCAACAAAGTCAATAAGAACAAGCTGATCCTCGGCTTGGGGCTGAGCATGACGTTCTTTTTCATACTGATGATCTCCACCAGGAACATCATGGTCATTTTCCCAAGCCTGCTTGGCGTCGGAGTGAGTATGTCCGGAATATACCCTACGACGCTTTCGACCATGGATCGCCGTTTCAATTCCTCGACCGTCGCCACCGGCACCTGCATCGCGACCGCGACCGTCGGCGCGATACTGATGCCCATGGTTGTCGGAGCTGTCGCGGAACGACAGGGGATAGGCGGGGGGATCGGATCCATTTCAATCGCCCTCGCAGTCATGGTCGTCCTGATGATATTCAAGCTGATACTCGGCAAGAGGACGGCGAAGCGGATCGCCGACTGATGGAACAGAAATCCGCCGTATGCTCCTGGCTATGGAGATACGGCGGATTTTTCATTTTTGGGACTGTATTGTCACTTGCCTTTGTAATGAGATTTAGGTTTGACGACGCCCAATGCCTTCGATATCTCCATGACGGCCAGCGGGAGCATGGCCAACCCCAGGCCGAGAAGATAGGCGGTCGGCGAGAGGCTGATCAGGCCGAACGCCGTAGCTACAGGGGGAATGAACGTCACGAGGCATACCATCGCGGCGGAGATCAACGCGGCATAGTTCATTTTCTTGTTCGTGAAGAACCCGATCCTGAATAAAGAATGAGCGCTTCTCATATTGAACGCGTGGAACACTTGGCATAGGGCCAACGTCCAGAACGCCAATGTCCTTCCACCCTCTATCTGTCCGGTAAGTCTTCTTCCATACCAGAAGGCGAAGAGGGTCAATACCGTGAACATGATACCTTGCAATACGATCTTCACTCCTGTACCGTGGGCGAAAATACTTTCATTCCGTTTTTTCGGTGCATGGGACATGACGTCGTCTTCTGTCTCCTCCATGCCCAAGGCAATCGCAGGAAGACTGTCGGTGACCAGGTTGATCCATAACAGCTGCATGGAGAGGAGGGGGCTCTGTCTCCAGAATAACATGGAGAGGAACACGACCAGTACTTCGCTGATGTTTGTTCCCAGTAGGTACGCTACCGCCTTCTTGATGTTCTCATAGATGCCCCGCCCCTGTTTGACCGCTTCGACGATGGTTGCGAAATTATCGTCGGTAAGGATCATGTCCGCCGCCCCCTTCGCGACGTCAGTACCGGTGATTCCCATTGCGCAGCCGATATCGGCCGCTTTGAGCGCCGGCGCGTCGTTGACTCCGTCCCCGGTCATGGAGACGACTTCTCCGCGTTTTTGCCACGCCTTGACGATTCTGATCTTGTCCGTCGGGGAGACCCTTGCGTAGACGCTGATTTTCGCGACCTCCGCATCGAGCTGTCCATCGCTCATCTTCTCCAGTTCCGCACCGGTAATGGCTCTGTCCCCGTCTTGCATGATACCGAGATCCCTTGCGATCGCACATGCGGTCACAATATGGTCGCCAGTGATCATGACCGGTCGTATACCGGCTTCCTTGCAAGTAGCTACGGCGATCTTCGCCTCAGGGCGCGGCGGATCTATCATGCCGACAAGCCCTTGGAAGGTCAGGCCGTTTTCTATCTCTTCGCTCGTCAGTTTCTCCGGCAACCTGTCGATAGTCTTCGTCGCCACGGCGAGGACGCGAATGGCGTCGGCGCTGAGCTTGTCCACCGTAGCGGCGGCCCGTTCCGGCTGGCCTGCCGTACACCGGGGCGCCAACATGTCATAGGCTCCCTTGACGATGACAGTCAAGGTTCCGTCCATCTCGTTGACGGTACTCATGAGCTTACGGTCGCTATCGAACGGCAGTTCCGCCAAACGCGGGTATTTTGCTTCAAGCACGCTCTTTTTCAGGCCGTTGTTCGATGCCGCGAGGATGATGGACGTCTCCGTCGGGTCTCCTATGTGGAGTACCGTCCCATCTTCGTTCGTGGTGATTTCTCCATTGCAGCAGAGCGCCGCGTAGGTGAGGAGGCGTTTTCCTCCGGCACTATTGTCCATCGACACTGTTTCAAGCTTGTCGCCGTGGTATAGCTTGACCAACGTCATGCGGTTTTGAGTCAGCGTTCCGGTCTTGTCCGAGCAGATGACCGATGCGCTGCCAAGCGTCTCGACCGCAGGTAGCCTGCGGATAATCGCATTGCGCTTGACCATTTTCTGCACGCCGAGCGCCAGGACGATAGTCACAATAGCGGGTAGCCCCTCTGGAATGGCGCTAACCGCAAGCGAGACCGCCGTCATGAATATCTCCATGACCGGAACGCCGTCCACGATGCCAATGATGAATATCACGATACAGGCGGTCAATGCGACGATTCCGAGCATCTTTCCCAGCTTCGCCAGTCGCACCTGCAACGGCGTCTGCCCGTTTTCTTCACCCTTGAGCAGCTTCGCGATTTTGCCCATCTCGGTTTGCATGCCCGTTTGCGTAACTACGGCCAGCGCGCTTCCCTGTGTGATGCTGCAGCCGCTGAAAAGCATGTTGCTCCTGTCTCCGAGCGGTACGTCGGCCGGTATGACGCCTTGCTGCTTCTCGGCCGGAACCGATTCCCCCGTCAATGCGCTTTCTTCGCTTTTCAATGAGAAGGACTGGATGAGCCTGCAATCTGCCGGGATGAAATCCCCCGCTTCGAGCTTCACGATATCTCCGGGTACGAGGTCGTCTGCGTTGATGATGGCGTCCTTGCCATCCCTGACGACCCTCGCTTTCGGTGCGGACAAGCTCTGCAATGCCTCCAGCGCTCGTTCGGCCTTGCCTTCCTGCACAGTCCCCATGACGGCGTTGAGTACTACGATCAGCAGGATCAGGAGCGGTTCGAAAAATTCCTTGTTCTCCCCGCCGCTGATCGCGATGACCAGCGATACCAAGGCCGCCGCAAGAAGAATCAGTATCATGACGTCCTTGAATTGCCCGAAGAAACGGGAGAGGGTGCTTTTTTTCTTCTGGGCTTCCAGTTTGTTCGGCCCCTCTTTAGTCAGCCGTTCCCGCGCATCAGATTCATGAAGTCCGTTCACTTTGTCTGTGTGCAGCTCCTCAAGCAGGTCTCCTAGATCGATTGAATATGGGTTTTTCATCTACCGGTTCATTCCTTCTTAATGTATGTGGTGTAAATAAAATAGAAAAAAATGTATCAAACGGCTAGGTTCGTTCCGCTATTGTGTCGCTATCGTTTCTGCCACTTGCTGTTCATTACCGCCGATTTGGTAAAAAGGTGATTTCGTGCTTGTCACGGTTCTCGGAGACCCTTGGGGAACTGGAGCCGTCGCCGTTCGCTATGAAAGGAGCTGCCGAGGGTACCATTGCGGCCACGGAACGAGGGGCGGGGGAGAATTCTGTTTTTTTACGAGCGTCGGGGTGTAGCAAAAGGAGCGAATGTGATAGAGTGCTACCGGAACAGAAGGTAAGAGAACATGATAACGAAGAACGAGCATATACGGAACATCGCCATCATCGCCCATGTAGACCATGGTAAGACCACGTTGGTGGACGGGCTTTTCAAGCAAAGCGGGATATTCCGCAAGGACATGGGCGACCGTGTGATGGACAGCGGAGCCATCGAACGGGAACGCGGCATCACGATCAACGCGAAAAACTGCGCCATCCAGTGGAAGGGCGTGAAAATCAATATCATCGATACTCCGGGACACGCTGATTTCGGCGGCGAGGTGGAACGCGGTCTATCTATGGTCGATGGCGTGGTATTGCTCGTCGACGCCGCCGAAGGGCCGTTGCCTCAGACCCGGTTCGTGCTGGAGAAGGCGTTGGCGAAGGAGCTTGCGCCGATCATTGTGATCAACAAGGTCGATCGGCAGGATGCTCGCGCCTCCGAGGTGCTGGACGAGGTTTTCGACCTGTTGCTGGAACTGAATCCCGATGAGAAGATGCTTGAAGTACCCGTATTCTACGCTGTCGGCAGGGAAGGCTCCTGCGGAACCGCGCCGGACAAGCTGGACGGCAATCTCCATGCGTTGCTTGATAAGATCGTTGAGTACATCCCCGCGCCGGAATACGACGACGAGGAGCCGTTCCAAATGCTGGTCAGCGACCTGAGCTACAGCGACTTCCTTGGCCGGCTTGCGGTGGGGAAGGTCATCAACGGTAGTGCGAATACGAACGACTCCCTTGTCTGCATCGAAGATGGCGGCGTTCACAGACCCTTGCGTGTGACCCGTCTCCAATCGTATGATGGGCCGACCTTCCATGACACGAATTCGGTGGAACCGGGGGATATCATCGTCCTCGCCGGATTGGACAATGTGTCCATCGGCGACACGATCTGCAACAGGGATTTTCCCAAGGCGCTGCCCCGGATCAGCGTCGATGAACCTACCGTGTCGATGCTGTTCTCCAAGAACATCTCCCCGTTGGCAGGCAAGGAGGGGAAGATCGTCACCTCGGCGAAAATCTGGGAACGGTTGCAGCGTGAGGCGCTTCGCAACGTCTCCATCCGCGTAGAAAAGAATCCCGACGACACCTTCACCGTCAAGGGGCGCGGCGAGTTCCAGATGGCGATCATCATCGAGCAGATGCGGCGCGAGGGCTTCGAGCTGTGCGTCGGCCGCCCCCGCATCATTTTCCATCTCGATGAGGCCGGCCACAAGCTGGAACCGATTGAATACTTGCAGATAGACTGTCCTGAGGAGTATAGCGGGACGGTGATGGACAAGCTGTCCCGGCGCAAAGGCCAGATGAGGGACATCACCTATACCGTAGGAAACCGGGTAAAGATGAAGTTCGAGATTCCCGCCCGTGGTCTGATCGGGTATCGGGATGAATTTTTGACCGACACCCGTGGGTTCGGCATCATGAATTCCTGGCTCAAGGGGTATGAGCCGTACAAGGGGGACTTCCCCGACCGGTTCAGCGGCTCGTTGGTCAGCGACCGCGCCGGCGAGGCCGTGGCCTACGCCTTATGGCAGCTGGAAGATCGTGGTCGGTTGTTCCTCGTGCCTGGGGATCCCGTCTATGAGGGGCAGATTGTCGGCGAACGCAACAGGGATATAGATCTGCTTCTCAACCCGACCAGGACGAAGAAACTCACGAACCTCCGGGCTTCGGGCAAGGACGAAGCGGTTACGCTGACTCCCATTCTTCCCATGTCGTTGGAACAGGCGATCCAGTTCATCAAGGATGACGAGCTGGTAGAGGTGACTCCCCGGTCTGTTCGGATGTGCAAGAAGATTCTCGACAGCCAGCAACGTAAGATCTATGAGAACCGCGGGGAGATTCCGCAGTACCTGCTGAAATAGCCTTTTCTTGATGAAGCCCTCCCGCTGCCTTTGCTCATTGCGCCGTTATTTTGCCGGATGGTGTTGGTTTAGGGCTATCCTTGTTCCCGATTTTGGGCTATATTGCCTCTACTGACGTCATCGGAAACTGGCGACCTTCTACCGGCGGACAACGCAGGATGACGTGGAAACTTGGCGAAGCGCCGGGGAAGGGAGTCCGTTCACCAGCCGTATTTTTGTTATCGCTGGTATCATGACTGTTCCTTCTTCGTTCGCTGGCCGATTTCTTGCGAAAAGGGGGGACGGTTCGGGATGTTCGGCAAACTTCGTCAAGAACTGTCGGTGTTCAGTCCGGTTCGGTTTCTGATTATTCTGGGTGTGCTTGTAGTCTGTACGTTCGTTCTGGCTTTTTCCTTGCCGGAAGATGTGGACTCCTTGGGTTTTTTCTCATTGTTGCCCGCGCTGTTTCTTGTGTTGTATATTTTTACAACCAAACGTATTCTTGAAGCCCTGGTTCTTGCCTCGCTCATGTGCTTCATCCTCGCTGACCGCGGGGCTTTTTTCAGTGAATTCAGCGTCGGTCTCGTCGAGGTGATGAAGGACGAGAATACCGGTTGGCTGATCGTTGTCTGCGGGTTGATGGGTAGTATCATCCTGTTGATCGAGAAGGCCGGTGGTTCATTCGCGTTCGGCCAGTTCGTCGCGAGCCGGTCGAAGGGACGTCGCAGTACGTTGCTGTGGACCTGGTTGCTCGGGGTGGTCGTGTTCATTGATGATTATCTGAATAGCCTGACCGTAGGCGCCTGTATGGCGCCTGTCACGGACCGCTACAAGGTTTCCCGCGAATACCTTTCGTACATCGTCGATTCGACCGCGGCTCCTGTGTGCGTGCTGATTCCTATCTCGACCTGGGCGGTGTTCGCTTCCCGTATTCTCGTCATGAACGGTGTCACGACGCAGGAGGAGGGCATCCTCTATTTTATCAAGACCATACCGTACAATTTCTACGCATGGACCGCCGCGATCATTGTCATCCTCGTGATCATGGGATGGTTTCCCTTGGTCGGCCCTCTGAAGAAGGCTGAACAGAGGGTTCGGGACGGCGGTCCGCTCGCTCCGCTGAATTCGGAGAAAATCGATATCCATTCCAGCGGAGCGATCACTGTTCCGCAGAACCCTAAGATGATCAATTTCGCATTGCCGATGCTCGTGCTGGTGGTCTCAACAATCCTGTTCGACGTCGATATGCAGAAGGGTGTGCTGGTTACGTTGGCGTTCATGTTCGTGTTCTATGTCGCGCAGGGTATCATGACCCCCGACGAATTTGCCGATTATTGCATGGATGGCCTGAAGAACATGATACTGCCATTGATGTTGATGGTCCTGGCGTTCCTGTTCAGCTATGCGTCGGACAGAATCAACTTTACCCGGCGAGTCATCGACTTCGTTGTGCCGTACATGACACCTCAGTTGATGCCTGTGCTGATCTTCATTGTCCTGGGGGCGACGGAATTCATTACTGGAACCAATTGGGGGTTGTATATCATCGCCCTGCCGATCGTCATACCGCTCTCGCAGGCTGTCGGCGGCAATACGTTGCTTGCTGTGTCCGCAGTCTTGTCCGCCGGGGTGTTCGGCAGCCACATCTGTTTCTATTCCGATGCGACGATCCTCTCATCCTCCGCTTGTGGATGCAACAATTTCGATCACGCATGCTCCCAGATGCCGTACGGACTGATTTCCGCTGGGGTCGCCGCAATTTGTTTTCTGCTGGCCGGTTTTTTATGAGGTAGGACTGTTTGACATTTCATTGGTAGGTATTGTACTGTAATGTCATCTTTTATACTGTAAGAAAAAGAGGAGTTGTCATGAATAAGAAAATCATTGCTTTGCTGTTGGTATTCTGTTTGGCAGTCACTGGCGTGTTCGCCGCCAGCAATGTTCAGTTCAAGGCGAGCGTGTCCCCCAGTCTGACTGGAATGAGTTTCACTTTCCAGTCCAAAGAGAACAGCAACAGGTCTACTTTCTCAGCTGGTCTCAAAGGCGATTTCGCCGCCATCTTCAAAAATGGTTTGGGACCATATGTCGCGTTCAATGGCCAGTTCACTGAACAGTCCTATGGATTGGTCGCCGGTATCGCCTATATGACGAAATTGAACAACAATATTGATTTGATGGCTACCGGAGGTCTCGCCCTTGGGTTCGGTTCCACCAGGGTCGGTAATCTTTCTCTCAGTTCCGGTACATCCATGGGTATCCAGGTCATGTGTAACTTTGATTTCAAGATGACGCAGTCCATGTTCGTCCGTCTTGGGATCGGAACTGATATTTATTTTGTGACTTTCCCCAAGAGCGGCAACGCTATCACCTATTTCAGTATGAACGTTCCCATTCCCTCTTTCTCGATCGGCTGGAAGTTCTAGGACGACTTGTCGCGGGTAATGCAAAAAGGGGTGTCAAGTTTTTCGACTTGCACCCCTTTTTCGATACAGGAGGCTACTGGCAAGCAGTCTCCGTCGGCTACTGCTGAAATTCCGTCTCACTATGCGATTGGGGCATGGTCCTGTTCTGGAATCAATTCCAGCACGCATGGCGCATGGTCGCTTCCCAGCACGTCGGTTTCGATATAGCTCTCCTTGATCTGTTCCCCAAGCCGTTCGCTGACCAGCCAGTAATCGATTCTCCACCCAGCATTGTTGGCCCTGGCGTTGAACATATATGACCACCAGGAATATGTGTCGGTCTTGTCGGGATACAGCTTTCTAAAGCTGTCTATAAGGCCGGTTTCCAGAAGCTGTGTGAACTTTTCCCGTTCTTGCGGAGTGAAACCGGCGTTGTTCACATTGCTCTTCGGATTCTTCAAATCGATTTCCTTGTGGGCTACGTTCAAGTCGCCGCAGACAAGCACCGGTTTCTTCTCATCCAGCTTCATGATGAAACTCCTGAAAGCATCATCCCATCGCATCCTGTAGTCAAGTCTGGTCAGCCCGCGTTGTGAATTCGGCGTATAGACGCAGACGACCTGCAGCTCTGGCAGCTCTATGGTAATTACTCTCCCTTCCGTATCGAACTCAGGAATGTCCATCCCATAGGAAACGGAAAGCGGTTCCCGCTTTGTAAACACCGCTGTACCTGAATATCCTTTCTTTTCCGCATAGTTCCAGAACTGATGATAACCCCCAAGCTGTAGATCGACCTGTCCCTGCTGCAGCTTCGTCTCCTGCAAGCAGATGACATCCGCGTCTATCCTTCGCAGGAAGTCCATGAATCCTTTTCCAATGCAGGCTCGTAGGCCGTTGACGTTCCATGTGACGAATTTCATGTCCATCTCCTCTTTCTCGGACAAAGGGCGTTGCACTGCGTCATCCGCACGGGGCCGTACCCATAGTACTGTCCCCGCTTGTCTTCCTTGTCCATCACCCTTTGCCCTTCGAACGGGGTTTCGGGCTAGGGCAGGGCGTTGCACTGTGTCATCCGCACGGGGCCGTACCTATAGTACTGTCCCCGCTTGTCTTCCTTGTCCATCACCCTTTGCCCTTCGAATGGGGTTTCGGGCTAGGGCAGGGCGCTACACTGTGTCATCCGCACGAGGCAGCGCGCCGACGTCCGGTGACAGGGCCTACATCAGCACCGTATCGTGGGCGAGAGCCTCATCCCGGACTTCCTGGGGCCAGACGGAGGCCTGTACCTCTCCGATGTGGGCTTTGTTGAGGAAGAACATGCAGATGCGACTTTGACCGATTCCTCCTCCGATAGTTTGCGGAAACTCTCCAGACAGCAGCCGTTTGTGCCAATACAGCTCCTTCCGTTCAAGGCAGCTTCGAATCTTCAATTGTCGCAATAGCGTTTCCTCATCCACGCGAATACCCATGGAACTGAGTTCCAAAGAATTTTCTCTGACCGCGTCCCATACTATGAGGTCTCCGTTCAGCCCTTTGTACGTATCGATCGTCGGTGTGGACCAATCGTCATAGTCGGGGGCTCTGCCTCCATGGGAAACCCCGTCGGCCAACGGAGCGCCTATGCCGATTATGAATATGCAGCCATATTTTTTAGCCAGGATTCTCTCACGCTCCTCTGGCGCCAGGTCGGGATACATCGCCTGCGCTTCCTCCGAATGGATGAACGTGATTTCCTCCGGCAATACAGGACGGCAGGATGGAAATTGCTCGCCTATCAGGAATTCCGTCCTTTTCAGTACTTGGAATATTTTGTTGACCGTTTTCTTGAGAAACGGAAGATTCCGCTCTCCGTCCGCCATGACCAGTTCCCAGTCCCATTGATCTACATAGATGGAATGGATGCAATCGATGTCATCATCGGGACGAATCGCGTTCATGTCGGTATACAGTCCCGTGCGGGGGAGATATTCATGATCGGCCAACGCCATGCGTTTCCATTTCGCGAGCGACTGGACGATTTCCATCCGCATATTGCCGAGATTGCCTACCTCGAAGCTGACGGGACGTTCGATACCGTTCAGGTCGTCGTTGATACCTGACCCTTTCGGGACGAACAACGGACTGGTCACGCGAGACAGGCGCAGCTCCCCTGATAGTTCCCGTTCAAAGGTGTCCTTGACGAACTTGATGGCTTTTTCTGTCTGGTTCTGATCCAGTACCGGTCGGTAGTCTTTTGGAAATTGCGACATGATGGCTCTCTGCCCCCTTGCAGTGCAGAATACAATATATGTGAGTCGTTTGCAAACCTCTTTCATCACGGAAACAATCACTGCGGGATAGAACTTTTCATCAATTCCGTTATAATTGATTTTAATAAAATATATATTAGTAATGATATGGATACAATATTAAAAATAATTATACTTATATGATTTCGATATCAATTGTCATTTTTGTCCGGATTGTCTTTGATCGTTGTGTTTTTTGTCCTGCCGACATGTGCAACGGCTTGCCATGTCTGCCGGATACGGGTAGCCGCGTCCTTCCTCCTGCTGACCAAGGCGGAGTATAGGATATCGACGACGACCATCTGGTTGATTCTCGACAGGGTTGCCCCCTGTCTGTACAATGCCTCCGTATCGGGAACGTGCAGAACGACGTCCGCGAGCTTCGACAACGAATTGGTTCCGATCCTGGTGACCGCGATGACCGTTGCGCCTGCGTTTTTCGCATGGTATGCGGACCGCAGCGTATGATCGGTCTCGCCGGAATAGGAGAAAAGTATAGCGACGTCTTCCCGTGTCAAGGAGCAGGCTTGGACGATCTGTATGTCCGGATCTGACGGGGCGAACGCAGTAAGACCGATACGAACCAGCTTTTGTTGGAAATCGGCGGCGACGAGTCCTGACGCTCCTATTCCTGACAGCAATATGAACCTGGCGTTGCATATCGAGTCCAACGCGGAGCCTATGTTTTTGACTGACAATACAGGCTTCAATGACGCCAGGCTTTCCGTGACCGTATCGATCATCATCGAACAGATGTCGTTGACGTCCGTTGCGTTTTCAAGATCGAACATGTATGGCGAATTCTTCAACGGCGCGGCGCTGTATATCTCCTTGGCCAAGGAGATCCGTAACTCCGGGTATCCTGAAAACCCCAATCGCTTGCAGAGACGGATGACCGCCGCGGGACTGGTCCCCGCATGTTCCGCCAACGTGGTGATGTTTTCATCAACGGCCTTGTTTGAATACTGCAAGATATAGTTCGCCACTTTCATTTCTGAAGCGGTGAGGTGTGGTGCGACTTGTTTGATCAGGGAAAGGCATCCGTCCATGTCGTTAGCATAGCATGACTTCCCTTGAATAGTAAATAAAAATTTTTTTCATAATTGCAAAAAATAATCTAAAAATTTTTGTTGCACAAACAAGAAAACATGCCGTATAGTTCGGATATGGAAGAACTTTTGACGACTGAACAGCGCAATCCGGTTTCTTGGAAGATAGACGCCAAGAGTACGGCGGAGATTCTCAAGATAATCAATGATGAAGACAAGCATGTTCCGTTCGCTGTCGAGACCGCCTTGTCTCAGATAGGTACGGTGGTCGATGATGTCGTGGCAGCGTTTGGCAATGGCGGCCGGTTGTTCTACATCGGTGCGGGGACGTCCGGTCGTTTGGGTGTTCTGGACGCCTCGGAATGTCCGCCGACCTATGGCGTAAGTCCGAGCCTGGTGCAGGGGATCATCGCAGGGGGCGAGCCCGCGTTGACAAGGTCGATTGAGAATGCCGAAGATGACGGCCTCTCAGGCGTCCGGGCGTTGGAGTCGGTCGGGTTTACGAAGAACGACGTTCTGGTGGGAATTACCGCTTCCGGCGGCGCCGCATTTGTGGTGGAAGCAATCAGGTACGCGAAGGACTGCGGCGCGAAAGTGGGCGCCATCAGCTGCAACGAACATACGCCGGTGTTCGACCTGATCGACAAGGAGCGCCGGATATATCTTCCCGTGGGGCCTGAGATTGTCACTGGTTCAACGCGAATGAAGGCCGGGACCGCTCAGAAACTGGCGCTGAACATGATTACCACGACGGCCATGATCCGGACTGGAAAAGTATACAACAACCTGATGGTCAACCTGATGCCCGTGAACTCCAAACTGGTGAAACGCGCGCAGCGACTGATCTGCGAAGTCTCAGGATGCACCCCCTCATGCGCGGAGCGCTTCTTCTCGGAAGCGAGACAGGATACGAAGACCGCGATGCTCATGTCCATGCTTGGAGTCAGCGCCGCCGTAGCGCGCGATTTGCTGGACACCCATGAGGGAAGCATCAACAAGGTACTTGACGGTCGTTCGTGTCCGGGGCTTCACAAGGAGGCGTGAATGGCGGGCGATCTGGTTTTCGGAATAGATGGCGGCGGTACTCGCAGCAGAATCATCTTGGCCACACGGGATGGAAACGTCCTCAGCCGGCTTGAAGGCGCCAGCACCAACATGTATGCCTCTCAGTCGGGGAATGTCGCGGGAGTGCTTCGGCGGTTGATCGAGGACGCTTGTACGGCTTGCGGCCGGTCCGTTTCAGAAATCGCCGCGGGCTGTATCGGTAGCGCGGGCCTCTCCCGACCTCCTGAACGGGCGTTGTTCAGCGCTGCGTTCGCCGAACTGCTGGGGACGGGCGTACCTGTCAGATTGTGCGATGACTCGGAAATCCTGCTGGTGGGCGGCGTCGGGGAACTTCAGGGCGTCTGTCTGGTCGCCGGTACTGGCTCGATAGCTTTCGGCAGGCTTTCCGATGGACGGACCGCTCGCGCCGGGGGGCTGGGGTGGCGTCTTGGCGATGAAGGCTCCGCATGGTGGATCGGTCAGCAGGCCGTGTGCCGGACGTTGCGGAGCTATGAGACAAGAGATATCCCTACCGGAATGATGGCTGGGTTGCTACGGCATTTCCAAGTTCAGGAAAGCTGGGAACTGATTCCTTTGTTCAACGGGAAATCGTTGGACAAGGCCGCGATAGCGGCGGCGGCGCCTTTGGTAACCGTTGCGGCGAAGCAAGGAGACGCCTTGGCGTTGGACATTCTCCGTCAGGCGGCGGAGGAGCTGTATGCGCTGGTGTCTTCGGTCGTAAACCATTTGCCGCCTTTGGCGGAAAGCCGACTGGTCTGTGCGGGTGGGGTCATGGAACACGACGAGATCGTCGGGGTTGAATTGCGCCGCATTCTGTCCGATAAGATGCCGGACATGAAGTGGTCGGTACCGGAGGGTACCGCGTTGGACGGCGCATTGATTCTTGCGATGGAAGCTTTGAAATAAGTGGATAGCCAGGCCCTGCGCCTGGATATGGATAGTCGTGCTTATTGAAAGATAGGAGGAGACGATGAAAAAGGGTGTAATTGTATTGCTGTCTGTATTGCTCGTTATGTCTTCGGTGTTTGCTCAAGGCCAGAAGGAGAGCGCCGCATTGGACATGTCGGCGCCGGTCACACTGACGATCTGGACCCACGAGGATCCGAACCGGAGCGTCCTGGAAAAAGAACTTATCGCGGAATTCTGCAAACAGAATCCGAATGTCACGGTAGACTACCAGACCTATCCGTCTGGAAAGATGCGTGAGCTGCTGACGGTCGCGTTCTCTGCGAATCAAGGCCCGGATATATTCAACCAGAGCCAATCTGTAATTCGGCAGTTCGTCATCGAAGGCCGTACCTCCGCGTTGAAACCGGAGTGGATTGGGGCGAAGAGCGTCGACGAAGTCCGTGGCAGATATCTCTCAGGTGCGCTTGAAGCGGTGGAATGGGAAGATGGAATCCATGGCATGCCTCTGGAATATACCAACCTCTGCATGTACCTCAACAAGAATATCTTCCGCGACGCCGGTCTGGATCCTGAAAAGGACTATCCCAAAACCTGGGAAGACGTCATGGCCGTCAGTGAGAAGCTTGTTCTCCGCAATGGTGAGATCATCACCCGGCGCGGATTCGATTTCCGGTATCCTTCCTATACGCAGCAGTTCCTGCCGATGGTGGAGCAGATGGGAGGTCGGTTGGTCAGTGAAGATGGAAAGACCGCGGTGACTGGAGACGAGGCTTGGCTTCGCTTCTTTGAATACATGCGGGAATGGGGACCGAAGGGTAAGAATCTTGGTGGGCCGACCTATGTCGCCCCTCGTCAGTTGTTCGATCTGAACAACAACGAGATCGCCATGAGTGAAAGCGGTCTCTACCAGCAGGCGCGTATGAAGAAGGCCAATCCCGATTTCTATGAAAGCGGAGAGTGGATGGTCGTCCCCTATCCTCAGTGGAGCGACGCCAAGGAGCATGTCGCAGGCGCGATCTCCTGCCATTACTATCTGGTGAACGGACAGATTCCCGAAGTCAGACAGGCCTGGGCCTGGAAGTTGGTCGACTTCATGCTGAGCCATTCCGAGGAGTATCTGGAACGTGTAAACCTCGTCCAACCTACCTATACGTTGTTTGCAAGCGAGGCGTTCAAGAACATGCCGTATTCCGAAGTGTTCAAGAGCGACATGGAGAATGCGTCGTTGGTCTACTATGCCGAGAACAGTTCCGCCATCAACGACAAGTTCAAGGCCGCCGTTGAAAGCGCGATGCTTCAGGGAGAAGAACCCCGGAAGGTCCTTGACACGTTCAGAAAGGCTGTCCAGACAATTCTTGACGATCAGATGTAAGTATTTTCACCGGAACCCATCGTACATGCGAGTGCGGTGGGTTCCTGCATACGTCCGTCGTCCGGGACGGGGCTTCGGAACAAAGGAGTGAATTAATGAAATATACAGGCATGGAAAAAAAGAAAGCGCGCTGGGGCTGGGTTTTCGTAGCGCCGGCGGTTCTTCTGTTCCTGATGTTTTCGTTGTATCCGATGCTCAACGCTTTGTACAACACGTTCTTCAATATGAAACTTCTCTCGCTTCGCAAGCCGCAGTTCGTCGGATTCAGGAATTATGCGTATGTGCTTTCTTCTCCTGATTTCTGGAATTCCGTAAAAGCCACGCTGGTCTTTACAGTCGGTTCCTTTCTGCCGCTGACGATATTCTCATTTGTTCTTGGCTTGGGGATTACGACGCGCAAGAGAGGCCTCAAGGCGTTGCAGCTGATCTATTATTCTCCGGCGATCCTTTCTTCCGTCGTCGCGGCGTTGATTTGGATGTTGATTTTCGACCCGCGGGGACTGGGCAACGGCTTCCTGAACTGGATATGCAGGACTCCCGGCGTGGACCATCATTGGCTTACCGATCCAATCATGCTACAGGCCTGTACGATTACAATCTACGTCTGGAAATACATTGGATATTTTACGATCATCTTTGTCACTGGGATAGCGAAGATACCCGACTCCGTATTGGAGGCGGCCACGATAGATGGCGCTTCCACATTGCAGACTGTCTGGAAGGTGGTCATGCCGTTGCTGAAGCCTACTACCGTCATGGTGTCCATCGTGGCGATGCTGAACTGTCTCAAGTCGTTTTCCACCCAGTATCTCTTCACACAGAGAGGGGCTCCGCTGGAACCGTTGAACGTGGTGACGCTGAATATCTACAATACCGCAATGCGTGATTTGAATATCAGCCGCGCATGCGTCATGAGCCTTCTTCTGTTCCTCGTCATGATGGCGTTGACGCTGATACGGATGAAGTCCTCAGAAAAAGACGTAGTGTCGTACTAGGGGAGGGCATATGCTGAGACATAATACTACTACCGCCGGTCGGGTTGCAAACGCAGCGGTGGATATCGGGCTTGCGTTTGTCGCGATAGCGGTCCTCGTTCCGATTGTTTTCATGTTCACCGCCTCGCTGATGCCGTCCAGCGAAATTTTCTCGATGCCGTACAGGTGGATTCCCAGCAAGGTGCATTGGATGAACTACTACAACGCCATCGCAGGAAATGACCGTTCATTCTTGTTTTTGCGCAATGTGGTCAACTCTCTGATCGTGGCGATCCTGACTACCTTGTTCTCCGTTATCGTCAGTGGGTTCGCAGGGTACGGACTTTCGAAATTCAAATTCCGCGGCCGTAACGTTGTATTCCTCATGATCATGGGCCGGATGATGATCCCCTTCGAGGCGATCATGATTCCCATGTACATCTCCGCGGTCAAGCTCGGATTGCAGAATACGTATACCGGTCTGATCCTGCCGTTCATACTCAATACTTTCGGATTATTCCAGATGCGGCAGTACCTCATGACATTCCCCGATGATCTGCTCGATGCCGGTCGGATCGACGGGCTGGGGGAGATGGGTATTTTCTGGCGGCTGGTGTTTGTCAATAGTACTCCCGCCATCGCCACCGCGGCGATCCTGTGTTTCAGGGGGCAATGGGACAATCTGCTGTGGCCGTTGTTGATCGCGCAGAAGGAACACATGAAGACGATTCCGACTTACATCGTGAAATTCACGGAGGAGAAGTACTCCGACGAAGGGGCTATGATGGCCGTAGCGATGCTTGCCAGCATCCCGATCATCATCCTGTTCTTGACGTTGTCCAGATACTTCCTTGGCGGAAGCGCCATGTATTCATCCGGAAAAGAATAAGTGGGGGTGTTGGACATGATAGGGTGTTGTATTTTCGACATGGGCGGGGTGCTGATCCGTGATTTTCACATAGCTCCGAGCCTGTTGCCGTACCTTGGACGTCGCGAGGCGACTTTCTCCGAGATTTCATCTCTGGTCAGCGATGCACTGAAAGAGCATAGCCGCGGCCTGATCGATGAGGCCGCTTTCTGGGACCGGTATAGCGAGGTCACTGGACAAGCCGTCCCTGATACGGAAGGGAGTCTGCTTGGCAGATTTTTCTCCCCGGTTCTGGATACCGCTACCGTGGATATCCTCCGTGGACTGAAAGCCCATGGTATGCGTGTCGTCTGTGGAACGAACGTGATAGACGCCCACTACGACATCCACATGTCGTTGAAGCAGTACGATGTCTTTGACAAGGTCTATGCGTCGCATCTGATACATATAGCGAAGCCTGACGGCGCGTTCTTCCGGTATATCTGCGAGCAAGAGCGGATTTCCCCGGCGCAGGCGTTCTTTACCGACGATATGGAGGTCAACGTCGAAGCTGCGAAAGCCGAGGGGCTCGCCGCATACTTGTATACTGATGCGGAGCATTTGGCCCGGCAATTGTCGTCATTGGGTATCGCATATTAATTTACATGAAATTTAATATATATAATTTATAAAAATTATATGATTTTTATATTAGTATAGTATAGATGGAGAAGTTATAATGAAGGCTGTTGTTCGTCTTTGGCAACGAGATATTCCTTTGAAACGCCCCTTCAAGACCGCATTGAGGACGGTGTCCTACGTTGAGGACATTGTCCTGGAGCTGGTTGTGGACGGAATCTCCGGATATGGCTCGGCCGCTCCGACAGTCGTGATAACTGGCGACAGCGTTGATCGGATATCAAGATCCTTACAACGTGACGCTGTGCAATTGCTCAGGGATTGGTCAGGGGACTCTCTGGAACCTTTTTCAATGATGGCCGGGAGAAAATTCGAATCGACATCGGCTCGCTATATGGTTGAATCTGCGCTGTTCGATTTGGCCGGCGTCGTTTCGGGGCGTTCCGCCGCCTCTCTGCTCGGTGGCGTCAAACGGACCTTGTTGCAGAACGACATCACGATCAGCCTGAATTCTCCTGAAGAAATGGCTATGGATACGGCGGATGCCGTCGGAAAAGGCATATCCATACTGAAGCTGAAAGTCGGAGACGGAGCTGATATGGATTTGCAACGTCTTGACAGTGTTTGTGAAGCCATCACGGACACGACGGTCCTCAGACTTGACGCGAATCAGGCGTGGAACGTGGAGGATGCAAGATTTCTGTTGCATGAATTTGAAAAGCGCAAGTATCCGATCGATGTGATTGAACAGCCCGTTCCTGCGAAGGACCTCGACGGTCTGAGACGGATCAGGGAATTCAGCCCGTATCCGGTCATGGCCGATGAAAGTCTTTTCAATGCGGCTGACGCTGTCGCTTTGATTGAACATGGAGCCGCGGATATCCTCAATATCAAGCTGGCGAAGTGCGGTGGTTTCCTTGACGCTTTGAATATCTGCCGCCTTGCGGAGGACGCCGGCTTGGAATGCATGCTTGGATGCATGATGGAGGGGCCTGTCGGTATTGTCGCGGCGTGCAATCTAGCGGTATCGCAACAGGTGATCACCAGGGTTGATCTAGATTGTCCCGTGTTGTACGAGCAATTGCCTGGAAGCTATTCAACCCGGTTCGAGGCCGACCGGATCGTTTACGCTGAGGCTGATGGGTTGGGAATTGAAGATGCCGCTCTGACCGGCTTGCGCGTCCACAAGTTTTGGGAGGTCGGGGTATGAGCAATGAGGCAAGGCTCGTCTCTTTCCTTGACGGGCTTGTCGCGGATGGCGTCTGCCCGGGTGCGGTCGCCTTCGTCTGCGATCGGGACGAAATACTGTTTTCCCATGTCTCCGGTGTCCGTCAGCTTGTACCTGAGTCGCATCCGTTGTCGTTTGGGACACAATTTGACTTGGCGTCGGTAAGCAAAGTCGTTTCAACGACTATGGTCGCCGCCCGGCTGAGGGATTCTGGCGTACTCAGTTATGAAGATACCGTGGGGAAAATTCTGCCGTATCCTGGAAAATATAGGGAAGTGACCATCAGACAGCTTCTGACGCATACTGGTGGTTTCATCGCTGAATTACGTCTATGGAACTATATCTCCGATCCTCGGGACGCCTTGCGGTTCATCCTGGATCAGGAGCCCGAATATCGCCCAGATACCAGATATGAATATAGTTGCTTCGGATTTATCGTTCTTGGCGCGATTCTGGAAAATCTCTATGGAAAGAGTCTGGATCAAGCGGCGGCAGAACTGGTGTTCTCTCCGCTAGGCATGTTCCACACCTGCTACAATCCATTGCCGGCGAATCAACAAGAGTCGTTTCCTGATATTGCGGCGACGGAATACGATGATCGTTCTGGGCGTATTCTGGTTGGAGAAGTCCATGATGAAAACGCCCGTTTCCTTGGTGGTGTCGCTGGAAATGCGGGGGTGTTTTCAACGGCTAGGGATATATCCCTGTTTTTGCGGATGCTGCTGTGCGATGGAAGAACCTCCGAAGCTGTATTCCTTTCTTCAGACCGTATCAATGAATTCCATACCGATTATACTCCTCTATTGCCGGTCGGCCGCGGAATCGGATTTCTGTTGGCGTCCCATGGCGACAACCCGGCCGGCACCGTGGTTTCTCGTGATAGCTATGGACATACCGGTTTTACAGGAACCTCCGTATGGATTGATCCGAAGAGCGGACTTGCCGCATGCCTGCTGACGAACCGGGTACACCCTTTCCGTACGGAACGACGCTTGATCGAGTTGCGGCGGTCTTTCCATGACCTAGCTTTCTCTCTGAATGCATAGTTTGTCCAGATAGTTTATTCACCGTGTGATTCGCACTTGATTTTTGCCTTTTTCACTGGTATGATATTCTTCGAAATCGATTTCGAAGAATATCTGCCGATGTGCCGTATCAACAGCGCGTTGGCAATGGATGGAGTCTGACGATGGTTACTATCTATGATATTGCGAGAAAGGTCGGCGTTTCTCCAGCGACAGTCTCAAAAGCGTTGAACGGAAGGCCTGATGTCAACGATGTGACCCGCTCGCATATTATCGCCGCCGCCGCGGAATTGGGATATACCCCGAATGTGCATGCCCGTGGTCTGAAGCTGAAGAAATCCTGGCTTATCGGCGTAGTATATTCGGACGACGGCGTTTCCCTTCCTCTCGACCATCCGTTGTTCCTGCCATTGCTGGATAGTTTCAAGCGAGAGATTGAAGCGGATGGCTACGAGCTGCTGTTTTTTTCTGATAATTCCCCATTGGTGGGGAACAATATGATCGCGCACTGCTGTTCTCGACAAGTCGATGGAGTTTTGCTGGTGAATGTCGATAATGTGGACGCTCCCGCCGTCAGTTCGGCGGCCAATGACATTCCCATGGTAAGCTGCAATCTCGTACTCGACGGTGTTCCCGCGGTGATCACCGACAATTTCAGCGCGGCGTCCAAGGCTGTCGAATACTTGTATTCTTTGGGGCACAGGAGGATCGCCCATGTCGCCGGTCCAATGCAGACCCATGTCTTGGCGGCCTCGGAACGGCTGGCGGGCTACAAGGCTGCTTTGGAAGCGTGCGGATTGGCGTATGATTCCTCTTTGGTTGTGGTCGCCGATGCGTGGACTCCTGAAGCCGGGGCCGAGGCCTTTTCCCGATTGTTGGTTGGTAAGGATTCCTCCCTTACTGCTGTTTTCTTTGCTTCCGACTCGCTGATGATGGGGGCGTTGCCCCTCATGAAAGAACATAATTTGTTTTCACCGGATGACTTGTCTGTGATTGGCTTCGATGGCGCGCAATGGACGCAGTTTCTTGGAGGTGGGTATACGACTTTTCGTCAACAAGCCGGTCTTCTCGGTTCTACGTCTGCGCGACTACTGCTGGAGAAGATTGATGGGGCTTCTAGGACTGATATCGTAAGGATTCCTGCCGAACTTGTCATACGGAATTCCTGCGCCATGATCGGCGGGAATGCATAAGGAGCGTATATGGAAAATTTATTGTTTCCGAGGGACTTCCTTTGGGGATGCGCTACGGCGAGCTATCAAGTAGAGGGCGCTGGCGAGGAAGATGGACGTAAGCCTTGTATCTGGGATACTTTCAGCAAGATTCCCGGCGCTGTATACGCAGGCGAGAGCGGGGTCGTAGCCGTCGATCAGTATCATCGATACAAGGAAGATATCCTGCTTATGAAGGAGTTGGGGTTCAAGTCCTACCGCTTTTCAATAGCTTGGCCTCGAATCCTGCCTGATGGACGTGGCCAGGTGAACAGGAAGGGGCTGGCGTATTACCGGAACCTATGCGAAACCTTGCACGAGGCGGGCATGACGGCGGTCGCTACGCTGTATCACTGGGATCTGCCTCAATCCTTGGAGGACGAGGGGGGGTGGACAGTCCGTTCTACCGCCGAGGCGTTCGCTGTGTACGCCGAAGTCTGTTTCGATCAATTAGGGGATGTCGTCGATCAGTGGATTACGTTGAATGAACCGTATTGCAGCGCATATCTGGGATATTTGTATGGACTTCATGCACCCGGCCGTAAAGACATGTCCTTGGCGATCAAGGCGGTGCATCATCTCAACCTTGCGCATGGGCTGGCTCTCAAAGCCTATCGTGACAGGAAGCTTTTGGCCCCGATCGGTATTACATGGAACCCCCAGACGCCCCGACCGGCGACCGGGAGCGATTCTGATCGTACTGCCGCCGCCTATGCCAGGGCGTTCGAGACCGAGGTCTTTACCAACCCTGTATTCGGACTCGGCTATCCGACGATAGTGACGAAGGAGCTAGGCTTGACCTTTCCGATTGCCGATGGAGATATGGATTTGATCGCTCAGCGAATCGATTTCTATGGCGTGAACTATTATAACGAATATCCTGTGTCCTGGGATGGTTCCTCCGCATTGAAATATAGGTCGGAACCGACATGGCAGGAGACGCAGGACATGAACTGGCCGATAGTCCCCGGAGGGTTGCGGCGACAATTGTTGTGGCTCAATGAATTGAGCGGTGGCTTGCCGGTGTACATCACCGAGAACGGCTGCGCCTGCGACGACAGGGTTTCCGCCGATCACCGTGTGCATGATCCTCAACGTATCATGTATCTTACGAAACATTTTTCAGTTTGCAGTGACCTGATCGAGAAAGGCCTGCCGTTGAAAGGCTATTTCGTTTGGTCCTTCCTTGATAATTATGAATGGGCTTGGGGTTATTCAAAACGGTTTGGCATTACATATGTGGACTACAAGACCATGGAAAGGATTCCCAAGGATAGCGCATATTTCATGAGAGATTTGATCGCCGGTTTTGGGGAGTATTAAAACTATACGATAAATATTTAATTGTTTATTATATTTTGTATGGTATCGATATAAATTATCGATACCATATTTATATTATCGGTGACAAAATAATATAAATATGATATAAGTTCAATACCGATATATACGCAATAGAAATATGAGTATCTGTATACCGATATCAGTATATATTGATAACTAAGGACTTCCATATCAAAGTTATAAGTATCTTTATGAAATAACCATAATATTATATTAAAACTATAGAAATACAATATTAATAAATATTGATTTTATATAATAAAAATACAAATTTGAATTACAATAATACAAAAGTATGATAAGAATATCAGGTATTTATAGTATAAAATGCTTAGAGTATATCAAAACTTCATGATTTCGTATGTTTTCAATAGTGTTAATTATTATTTAAATATGATTTTGATATTATAACTATATCATAATATGTATAATTCAATTATAACATTTTCTTGCAACGAAGCGTATAAAGCTCTGATACAGACAGAAAAATTCTACTGCTGTTAGTCAATGTCAGTGGCATGTACACTCATCTAGGTCGCACGGCATAGAAAGAGGATCAGAAACCATGCCTCAGGTTACTAGGAACGTAAAATACACGGTAGACGGTTCTCCGTCCGTGTCCTGGTTTGGGTCTACAAAAAGCCAGTCCCTTGCCTTCCGTCAGTCCCGTTCGATAACAGTGAATTCGAACGCAAAAAGCACAAGTGGGAATATATGTGTTGTTGGTTCAGCATGTCATGATATGTACCAAGTTGTGCGGGTGGCATACTCTGGATGTACGAAAGTACTGACCGCCAGATGGACTCGTCTCTCGCCATGTTGATAGGCATTATGCCGCACGGCATGCGGATGCACGTTCTACCGATCGAATATCATGTCGCTGGAAAGCATTTCAACCCATGCCCATCGACGACATTTTTCAGTGAAACTCAACATGATACAAAAGAGGTTGCGCAACTGCCGCTTTCAAAGTTTTTTCTGTGGGGCATATCAATGTTTTCCGTAGTTGTACATACGCCTGAAATTTTATATCGGAGCCGATGAATTGCGTCGGCCTGTACGATATACTGTCTGCATATTCTAGAATCCGATTATCCGATACGGAACCTTTATAGGTTTACAATCCTTTACGGTGTCGATCGGAGGTTCGGATTACGGTATTCAACAAGGTGGTAGAATTGTTCCATGTGGAGTTCCTTTACGAACTATGGGCTTGTAATTGGAAAGTTGGAGATATGAACGGTACGACACAATGCGTTTGCAGTAGGATCCTGCATAATGGCGTGCGAATAGGTTTTATCGTCTTGTTCGATGATGTGCCTCGTCTTTTTATGGAATCAGTGAAATATTGGAATTGGAACGATTTTTCGGCTAAATTACCAATTACAGTTATCTTTTATATTGTAAGCAAATATTTAATTATTGACGTCTTGTGGAGAGAAAATTATTCATTTGTGATACTTGTGTTGTTGTTTTGGGAAATCATTTATGTATTGTTATGATATAGGGTTTATATAATTTTTATAATCTAATAACATTTTTTGGTGTAAATTTGATAAAAATATATATTAAATAAATATAAAAGTTATTAAGACATTATATTTTTATTGATTTATAACCATATATAAACAATATAATTACAATATATAATTTTGATTATGGATGATTTTTGATATTAAAGGCTCTGTTTTGTTTTCGGTACGATGCGTTTTGTTTGGTTGCTACATGTCTTCACGAGCAGTAGTCAATAATTGATATGGGATGACTTTTTGATAGTAAATTATTAAACTGAATATTGGTGAATTAAACATTGATATATACATCCTATATCGGTATGAAAAATTAAAAATATTTATTCGAAACAACACTGCTACGGTAATGCTATGAAACATGATTCAAATGGCGGGGCATACAGAAAAAAGTATAGCTTATGCCTGCCTGCCAAGGCATTCATGTCAGGATGTTGATTTTCAGTACGTTATTGATATGACATCGATGATATGAAAAGATACTATTTGTGATTAAATACTGATATCAAAAATATATTAATTTATAACAATTATGAATTAGATTAAATATATATTATTATATATTTCATATATGAACTAATACAAACAAAAGGTATAAATGGATTTTTTATCCAAGTAATCAAATGAAAAAATTTATACTAAAACGATATTATACAAAAGTAAATAAGTATTAAATCTATATAAAATAATATTTATATTATATTATAATCATTTAAAATTATATGGCTTCTTAAGGATATCATATTGTTTAACATAATACTTGTACGAATATTACTTAAGGTATATACTAAAGCCAATAGGCATGGCATATGAGTAAGACAATTTCATTCCACCTTCAGAAAGGTGGCGTCGGGAAAACTACTATCTCAGGTACGATAGCTTGTCAATCTGCTATGAACGGTACCAAGACGTTGCTTGTGGACGTTGATCCACAGGGCAATGCTTCCTCATGGTTTCTGAAGGATACCCCACAGTATGAACTCGCGGATGTCGTCCAGGGAAAATGCTATGTCAGCGACGCCGTAGTACAGGTTCAGCAAGTTGAAAACCTATATCTTTTGCCTACCTTCGGAATAGGCGGCGGTTTAAAGAATTATTCTGAGACAAAGCTTGCTGAGGAACCGTATGTCCTTCAGGACCTTATCCACGAGCTGAGCAATGATTATGAACATATCGTTCTTGACTTGTCTCCCGGTTTGGGGCGATTGGAACGTGCGGCGATTATCGCAAGCGATGAGGTTATTACTCCAATGACTCCGGAAGTGTTCAGCTTGGACGGCCTTGAGATTTTTATCGACGAGCTGTCCCGCTTGAAAAAGAATTTACGCGCCCCTGTCAAGCATTCTCGCATTGTGATCAATTCCTATGACGAGCGGATACGGCAGCACCGGGATATTCTCGCCGCTGCGAAGGAAGGGGTTTTCGAAGTATATAAGATACCGGTTGATCCTGTGTTCCGTAAAGCGCAGGAAGCGAGTTGCGCACCTCAGTTTTTCAAGCAAAGGGGCAGAGGCCTGAAAGATAAGACATTGCAGGCGATAAAAGAACTGGATACTGTAATATGGAGATGAGGACATGGCATTGAAAAGAAATCCTGTCAACGAAACAGGTGCCGTTGAAGAAAGTATCAGCGGGCAGAAGGCAAAGCAGCTGTTCACCAAAGAGGGCGGGGTGAAAAAGGAAAACAAGATTCTTACGACGTTTTCCATTGAACCCTCCTTCAAGCGTGAGCTTGAGGAGTTGTTCTCAGGCATGGGGCTTGGGTGGGCGGCTGGTATACGTTTCGCGTTGAAGGAATTTTCCAAAAAGCATTCCGACTAGTCCTTTTTTTCTGTATCCTGTCTATTCTCATTGTAGAGGCGGAACAGTCCCTACTGTTCCGCTTTGCTATTAAATAATGATATAGTAATTATAATATATTTATATAATTATCATATGATATTGATAGTGTCGAACAAATAGATGACATTGAAACTAGATTAAACCTGCGGTGAAGAGTAATTGTTTTTAATTTGTTATTCTATCATGGTCATTGTAAAACATATTATGGTCAATACAATTTTTCATGTAAATTAATAATTTATAGTATGATAATTATATCAGTTAAATATATTTTTATATAAATTGTTAGAAGAAAAAACTGAATCAATACTAAAAAATGTTGCAATGATAGCAAAGTCATTGAAAAAAACATCATTCATATATAATTTCTCAGTGAATCTATTGGTTTCGTTATCGGTCACCTATGAGAACTTATAAATTCTAGATCGGTTTAATCAAATTCTGCTATTTGAATTGTTATAATGAAAATTAAAAATAATATAATAATTATATGGTTAATATATCATAATTGTACTGTACCGTTAACAACGTTTGTTGTTTTCGGTATTCAGTCGGTGCGATACCGGTTGAGGCCTTGAATTGCTTCGAGAAGTGAAACTCGGAGGAGAAACAGAGCTTGGCGGCGATTTCCTTGATTGAAAGATTCGTAGAAGTCAGCATTGCCCGGGCAGCTTCCAGTTTGAGCCGCATGTAGTATTTCATCGGAGGCTGGTGCATCCGCTTGTTGAACATGCGGATGAAGTAGGAGTCGGTAAGCCTGAGCTCCGAGCAGATATCCTCCAAAGTAAGCTTGTCGAAAACATGCCGCTGCATGATGCGGATCGCCTTTTCCAGATGGACGCTCTCGACCGTAGTGCCCTTGTCCCCCCAAAGCGGCTCCCCGAGCCTGAAAAGCAAGGAAAGCAACTGGTAGCAGGCGGACAGCCTGAGGTTGCGGTCCGGTGAAAGTCCCCTGTCCCGGATTTCCTCAAAGAAGAACCTGTAGTTCGTGCCGATTGAAAGAGGCAGCGTCCTCTGGAGCTTTTCCAATTGCGAGACAATTTCCATATCCGTAGGGCCCACGTGGAACAGCACTGCGTAATATGTGAGCGGCTCTTTCTCATTGGTAGCCCTGATGGAGTGGGTCGTCGCTCCATCTGAGACGTACAAGGAGCCCGGCTGGATTGTGTAGCGCATCGTACCGTTCTGAAAAGTCCCAGAACCTTCCAGAAAATAATGCAGTTCAAATTGTCCCGGTTCGTGGTGGTGTTTTCTTTGATGCCATGAAAGCTCGTCAGGTTCATGCATCTGAAAGACAAAGACAGCGTCGTTGATATCCATGATGTCAATATTATATATGGGAAGTCAGTTCTGTCCATGGTAAGATATGGAAAGACGAGCGATTCTATTTTCAAGAGGTTCAGTTATGTCGATAGTCGCAGGAATAGATACAGGAACACAAAGCTCAAAGGTCGTATGCTACGACACGGACCGGCACGAGGTTCTGTTTGCCGCCAGTTCTCCCCATCGGTTGATCAGCCGTGACGATGGCAGCCGCGAGCAGGAGGCGTCCTGGTGGCTGGAGGCGATCGTCTCTTGTTTTTCACGGATCCCTTTCGATATTCGTGAAAAGATCGCGGCGATAGGAGTGTCCGGCCAGCAGCACGGTTTCGTTCCCGTCGCCGCGGATGGTTCCGTGCTGTATCCCGTAAAACTCTGGTGCGACACCTCGACCGCGAAAGAGTGTGAACTTCTGATGGATCGGGCGGGGGGGCGTCGGAAGGTCCTCGAAGAAACCGGCAACTATGTCATGCCCGGTTATACAGCCAGCAAGATCCTCTGGTTCAAGGAACATCATCCGAAGCTGTACGCCGACATGGTTCACATCCTTCTTCCTCATGATTATATCAACTGGTGGCTTACCGATTCCTATACGATGGAATATGGCGATGCGAGTGGTACCGGGTTGCTGAATGTTTCGACCCGCACGTGGTATTCGCCGTTGCTCTTGGCAATCGATGGGGAAAGGGACCTGCTTGGCCTGCTGCCCCGGCTTGTCGAAGCGGGAGAACCTGCCGGTACCGTCTGTTCCCGAGCGGCGAAGACGTTGGGTATAGCCGAAGGTATCCCTGTTTCCTGCGGAGGGGGCGACAACATGATGGGCGCCATTGGAACGGGAACCGTCTCCGACGGCAGCCTGACCATGAGCTTGGGAACCAGCGGGACGCTTTTCGGCGCTTCTGATACCCCGGTTCTGGATCCTCAGGGCCGTCTTGCCGCGTTCTGTTCCTCCACTGGGAGCTGGCTGCCTCTGCTCTGTACCATGAACTGCACGGTCGCCAGTGAGCGGACCAGGGCGTTGTTCGGTCTTGGCGTACAGGAATTCGACCAATTGGCCGCTACCGCGCCTATCGGGTGTGATGGTGTTTCGATGCTACCGTATTTCAACGGGGAACGGACTCCGAACTATCCGAGGGGGGAGGGCGTCCTCTTCGGTTTTTCGCCTACGAACATGACCCGGGCGAATATCTCCCGCGCGGCGATGGAGTCCGCGATATTCGGCATGAAGCTAGGACTTGACGCTTTCCGTGAGCTGGGGTACTCTCCCCGGACGCTGAGGATTACCGGCGGCGGTGCGAATTCTGCCTTCTGGCGACAGATGGCGGCGGATGTCTGCGGCCTTCCGGTAGCCGTTCCCAAAATCGGGGAAGCCGCCGCTTTCGGCGCCGCGTTGCAGGCCTGGTGGACCGTATCCCTTTCCCAGGGCTCCGCCCGATCGATTGAGGACATCGTCCAGGAGCATGTCGGAATGGACGGCGCTTGTTCCTGTGAACCTGATCGCAGGGCTACCGGGTTGTATGAAAAGGCATATCTGCGTTGGAAAAACTACGTGGATGCCATGGCGCCCTTGTTCGGTTAGCCGATTTTCCATGAATTATCCCTCGGTACCACTTCCCAATTTCAGGGTTCATGAGTAGGATGGGATATCGTGAAAACAGAGGTCGTCTCCAATCGAATGTTCTCGAACCGCTATCTGGCGGTCCTGATCCTCCCGTTGATCGCGGAGCAGTTCCTGCATATCTCCTTGGGGCTGTTCGATACTCTGATGGTCTCATCTCTCGGCGAGGCGGCGGTCAGCGGTATTTCGTTGGTCGATTCCATCAGCCAGCTGTTCATATTTGTGTTCAGCGCGTTCTGTACCGGCGGCGCCGTAGTGGCGGCCCAGTATCTAGGGAACAAGGAACGGGACAAGAGCTGCATAGCCGCGAAACAACTACTGTATACGGTCATGTCGATCGCTTTCGTCATTATGGCTTTCACATTGATATTCCGCCGGCATCTGCTCGATCTGATTTTCGGGACGGTGGACGATGATGTCATGACCGCATCGCTTTCCTATTTCTGGCTGCTCGCAGTTTCGTATCCATTTCTCGCGCTGTTCAACACTTGTACCGCTTTGTATCGGGCGATGGGCAACAGCAGGACGCCGTTGTTGCTGGCCTTCGTAATGAACCTTACGAATGTCGGTTTCAACGCCTTGTTCATATTCGTCATGGAAATGGGTGTCGCCGGCGCTGCGTTGGGCACTCTGGTTTCCCGGGCGATCTCATCCCTCATCATGCTTGTATTGGTTTGCGACAGACGTAGGGTGATCCATATCGAACGGTTGTGGAAGTTCGAGTTTCATAAAGACATGGTGGGGCGTATCCTGAGCATCGGGGTTCCCAGCGGTATTGAGAACGGCATGTTTCATATCGGCAAGTTGCTCGTCCAGGGAATCATCGCCTCGTTCGGTACCGCGCAGATCGCCGCGAACGCCATCGGAAGCAATATCTGCAACCTGGAGAATATTCCGGGTTCCGCCGTAGGCCTGGCCGCGGTAGCGATCGTAGGGCAGTGCATCGGTGCGAATGAACCTGCACAGGCAAAATATTATTCAAAAAAGCTGTTGGCGATAGCGTTCCTTTCTTATGCTGTGACCATTCCGTTCTTTTTCGCGACGCTGGACTGGATGATAGGTTTGTACAATGTAAGCGCCGAAGCCGCTGAATTTTCCGCGGTACTCGTCGGTTCCCACGTCATCATGGCGACATTGATCTGGCCGCTGGCTTTTACCGTGCCGAATTTCCTCAGGGCGGCGGGCGACGCGAAATATACAATGTTTGTCTCTCTCGCCTCTATGTGGATATTCCGCGTCGGTTTCTCAAAGCTTCTAGGGGCGGGGCTAGGCTGGGGCGTCGTGGGCGTCTGGATCGCGATGTACATCGACTGGGCGTGTCGCGGCGTATTCTTCGTTCATCGTTTCCATAGGGGTAAATGGCTCGAAAAACGTATTATCTGATGTTCGTATGTTTTTGTGATGGCGAGGACGGGCGGGACGTTTTTTTACCTTGACATAACAATTTTTATTACGTAATAATTAATGTTATGTATGGAGGCTGTGATGATGGACGAAATGATACGGATAGACACCGATAGGAAACTACGGATATTCATGCATCCGCTCAGGCAGAAAATACTGTGGCAGATGGACGTTGTCGGAAAACCTCTGACGGCGAAAGGCTTGGCCGATTGCCTGTCCATCACTCCGTCGAGTGCGAAGCACCATCTGCTTGCCCTGCGGGAGATCGGGGTAGTGAGGATCCATCATACGGAACAGATACATGGGATTACGGCCACGTATTATGAACGGACTCCCCAGACGGTCAGTATCGGCCTTTCGGAAGATTCCTTTAAAAATGACAAGGAAGTATTGCTGAGAAATACCGCGTCGAGCATATGCGAGAACTATATCCAGACCGTCTGCCGTTCGCGGATCGTACCTCAGGATGAGGAGGCCGTCGACAACGGGGATTTCATGTCGTCGGTTGTGCATTTGACGGTCGATGAAGTCCGCCAGCTTTCCAGGTTGCTTCTTGACTTCATGCGGGAGCACAGGACGCCGAGAGAGGGGACGCATCCCTATGATTTCCTATTGGTCGGTTACAGGGCTGATCTGGAATGAAGACTTGCCGCTATGCGCTGACGACGTTGTTCCAGGGCGTCGCGACCGGGCTGCTGATACCCGTGCTGAGCCTGCTTTTTACCTCCAGAGGGCTGTCCCTCACACAATTGGCAACAGGTATGCTGCTGTATTCAGGCGTTACCTTGGTATTGGAACTTCCAAGTGGCGTTCTGGCCGATTCTTTGGGTAGGAAGCGATGCTATCTTGTGGCGGAACTGGTGAGGCTTGTAGGTTGCGCGCTCTGGTTTCATGCATCATATCCGACGCTTTGCGCGGCATGCGCGGTGATGGGCGCGGGCAACGCGGTCGGTAGCGGAAGCTTCGACGCACTGTTTATCGATCGGTATCTGCAAGCCAACGGTGAAGATTCCCTGCGCACCGTATCCACCGTCAAGACGGTCTGCGAGACGGTCGGATATGCCGCCGGAAGCCTGGTCGGCGGCGTCTTGCTCGTCGTCGGACGGAGAATGTTCGGACGATCCGGCATGTGCCTGCTTCCGATTTCTCTCAAGCTTGTCTGCCATTGCATACAAATTTTACTCGTATCGACGCTGATCGAAACCGATCGTCCTTCCGCTAGAGGCTGGGGACGGTCTCCGTTGGACATCCTGCGGGAGAGCGGGGCGGCGTTTCGTGGCGCTCCTGTCCTGGTGGTGGTCCTGAGTTGCGTCGCGTTCACCGGGTTTCTGCTGTCCGGTGTGGAGAGCTTCTGGCAGCCCCGGTTGGAGGCGTTGCTGCCGGAGCCTGGGCTGGTCTGGCTGTCCGGCGTATTGGGATTCCTATATTTCTTCTGCTGCTTGCTGGGGAGCTTGGCCGGCGATCGGTTGCTGCGGTGGAAGACGCAACCGGCCGTTGTCTTTTTCATAGGACGATGCGTCAGTGCCGCAATGTTATACCTTCTTGCAAAACAATATTCCGTATTCGGATTCTTTATTGTGTACATGATATTGTATATGAGCATCGGATGCGCAGGGCTGGCGGAAACCGTATTGGTCAATCGGAATACCCCGGCGAACGTCAGGGCGACGATTCTCAGCGTCCAGAGTCTGACTGTTCAAGGCGGGGCTCTGCTGGCTATTTCATTGGCGGCTTCGCTTGTCGGTTCATTCGGAATCCCCCGGTATTGGGCGATCGTAGCTGGAATCTTTATGTTTAGCTGTCTGGCCGGGGTCGTCGCCTATAGGGTTCAGGTAACCGATACGGCCAGAACTGGGGCTAGGACTGGTTAGGAGAGAGAGGCGAATGGGTTTCGCGGTTCCTGCCCGACGGTGCGTTTGTATTCGTGGATGTTCTTGTGTTCAGGTTCATGAACCAAGGAGTCCCGGCGTTCATTCGGGACTTGGGACAATTCGCCTGTTCTCACCTTCGAGACCTGGATGTACTCCTTGTGATATCAGCTGTGTACGCTGAGGATGGGCGATCATCCATTTGTTGCGTTTGAAGAGAAGTCTCGATTCTGGATCCATACAGTTTTGTCGGTTCGTCTCTTCCAGCGGGAGATTTGTCCCTTTCGGGAGAATTATGATGGATTTGAACCCCTCCGGATGAACCGCGCAGGGCGCCAGATGAAGTATGCATGGATGCAGCAGGAATACCGAACCTTTGGGGAAATAGAATGCTTCGGTGTCGGCGGTATGGCAAAATGCAAACTCTCGGAGACATTCTTGTTTGCAGAGGAACTGTACGCAGTCGGTTACAGCGATGAACAATTCTGGGGATTTATGGTATTCAAGGCCATTGATGGTCTGATTCGGGCCGTTGCAATATCCGATTTCAATCGGCATACCGCCGAAGAAGGAGAGAAACGCCTTGCATGACGGTGACCTTTCGAATTCCGGCACGCTGGGGACATAGGTGTTGCCAGCCGGATCTATGCTCGTCGTGCTGTCTGCGAGTTCCAGCAGCTCAGTGACATCCAGATTCTGTATCAGCCGTCCATAACAGTTCGCTCTGGAACTGTCAAGCGACAGTATCTTTGTCGTTAGATTCGCCTGAAGCAGTGGTTCGGGCACTTTATACTGTTTGTCTTTCATATTGAAACCTTCCGATGCATACAAGCTGGTTGTATAGGCTTTTCCTCATTTCCACAGCATGAAGATACCGGTGAGCAACAACATGCCGAATACTATCAGTGAAAACGTCCGTTCATCCGCTCTATCATGGATCCTTTCCCCTGCGACGATTCCCGCGAGTACGAACGGCACAAGCAGACCCGTAGTGCCCATCACCGTGGATGTCATGCTTCCTTCTATGAGATAGGAAGCGACGATGATGGAGTTGAGCGTCGTCCAGAGGAGGCACAGCGTCGCCCTGAATCGGCCTTTGTCAGGCAGATGCTTCGACGCATACAGGACCACCAACGGCCCTCCGGAAGAAAACATCCCGTGGATGACGCCTCCGGCGACAAGCAACAGATAGTAGGGGATTTCCTTGATACGGGAAGTTTGTTTTTCTTCAGCCGGCGTCGTTTTCGTACGGTATCTTCGTATCAGCTGCCAGATTGAAACCACGCAGATGAATACAGCGAGTATCGTCCGTAGCGATGTGCCGTCCACGTTCCTGAACAGGTACATGCCCACGGGCAAGCCCATGAGCATGCAGCCGACTATGATGCAGAATTGCTTCCAGTCTATCTCCCGCCGTTTCCTGACAGCGAAGTACAATGCGAGCAACCAGGCGAGGAGCGTGATGACCATGACTCCCATCCTCATTCCCAGCAATGCGGTCACGAAGGGCATCGCCAAGACGGAACAGCCGAAACCGGTGATCGCCTCGATGGTGTGCGTGATGAACACCACGATACCTGAAAGCAGTATTCCGCTCACAGCTTGTTCTCCAGCATCGCATAGAGTCGGTCGGGTGAAAGCTCCGGTTTCTGGTTGTGCATTTTCGGATCGGAGAAGGAACGTTCGAATCGGCGGGGAATTTCTTCCGCGGACAGCTCCACCGATAGCTCCTTGAAGGTCCTCGGTATCCTCATTTCCTGTATATGAGCGGCTATCTGGCCTCGTAGCGCATCGACAAGTTCCTCTTGTTTTTTCAGTTCCGGATGGAAATGGCGGCCGATTCTCGCCAAACTAGCGCCCGTCTCAGGTTCATCCTTCGCCATGTCGAAAACTTCCAGCAGCGTGAACGCGCAGGCCATGCCGTGGGGGACGTGCCAGTCCTCTGAAAGCACGAAGGATATCGCGTGTCCCGCCGCCGTTCCTGTAATGCTGAACGCTATGCCTGCCATGCAGGATGCCTGGAGCATCTTCTGCTGTACGAAACGGTCCGTTTTGCCGTCGATGACCGACTGATAGAGCTTGGGCAGCCATGTCAGGACCTCCACCGCGGCGTCTTCCGCTGCGCGACGGGTGACATCCGTGGCGTTCTTGTTCCAAATCGATTCCAACGCATGGTCCAATGCGTCCAGTCCGGTCGAAGCGCAGAGCTTGCCCGGTACGCTGTCAATGAACGAGCCTACCAGCAACGCCGTATGGGCGGACATGAGCGGAGAGCCCAGCGTGTATTTCCGTCCTGAGTCCGAGGAATAGACGCCGACCTTCGTCACCTCTGAACCGGTTCCCGCCGTTGTCGGTAGCAGGACAAGCGGAAGCGATTTCTTCGTGATGCTCAACCTGGGCCGATTGCCAAGATAGCTTTCAAGTTCTCCTCCGTTGGTTGCCAGCATGGCTAGCGCCTTTGCCGAATCGAGAACGCTGCCGCCGCCGATGGCCAGGACTACGTCGGCCTGCCTGAACGCTGGCGTGCAGAACATTTCCATGATATCAGCGCACGTCGGGTTCGGTCGTACATTTTCGAACGTAGCAACCTCGCAGTAATTCCTCAACCCGTCGATCAATTCATCCCGCCGGGGAATGGGTGCGTCGTCCCGCACCACCGCTACGGCAAGGTCGGAAAACCGTCCGACGCAGTTGCCGAGGATCTGATGGAGCTGATATGCGTCGATATCTTCAAAGGCGAGTACATGCACAGGTGTGAGCATGCTGCTGATCATTTGAAATTCTCCTCTTCGATCGCTTTGACCTGATTGTATGCGTTCGTCAGGAAATCATGCTTAAATTCCATTTTCTGGGTGAACTCCATCGAAAGCCAGGCATCAACGATCTGGCAACCTAGAAATGGTGCGGTGATCCATCCTCCCAGGGTGATCACGTTCGCATTGTTGACGATTTTCGCCCGCTCTCCTGAGAATACGTCATCTACCACACAAGCATATACTCCCTTGAATTTGTTCGCCACGATGGCCATGCCTTGTCCCGTCCCGCAGACGAGGACGCCCCGGTCCGCTTCTCCTCTTTGTATCGCCTGGGCGACCTTCGACGCCTGCATGAAATACGGTTTCGGTTCTTCCGCGGATGGAATCCCGAAGTCGATGACCTCATATCCGTTGTCCTGAAGGTGTCGTACCAGTTCCTGCTTGAGAGGGAAGCCGGAGAGGTCGGAGGCTATTGCGATTCTCATTTTTTTCTCCTTCTTTCTCGGTCTTTGGGTCCATGGCTGCGTCATTGCATCCGCTCACGTATTGTTCATACGCTCGCTGCCTGATTCCTTGCCACGACCCCAAATCCCTTCGAAACTATGAATCTTTTTCCCTTCCGAACCGTTTCCAAAAGATGCCCTTGGAAATGTCTTTTTGAACGGTCTCGGAACCTTTCGTAATCTTACATGTCCAGCAGGGATATAGCCTTGTTCACGATTTCTTCCGCCGTCAGACGATAGTGCTGCTGCAACCACTGTTGGGTACCCACCTGGCCGAACTGATCCTGTATGCCGACCATAGCCATCGGGGTAGGGTGGTGAAGCGCCAGCAGGTTCGCTACGCTTGCTCCCAGCCCTCCGCAGACCTGATGGTTCTCGGCGGTGACGATGCCGCGGGTCTTTTTCGCATAGGAGAGGATCAGGTCTTCATCCAGCGGTTTGACCGTATGCATGTCGATCACCGCCGCGGAGACTCCCTGATTCGACAAGGCATCCGCCGCTTTGAGCGCTTCTGGGACGAGGATCGCGCCTAGCGCCACGATCGTTATGTCGGAACCATCTCTCAGGACCTTGCCTTTGCCCAGTTCAAATACCTCGTTTTCCGGATAGACCGGCTGGATCGGTTTTCTGTGGAGCCTCATGTAGGTGCAGCCGGTGTGTTCCGCACAGGCCGTCACCAACGCCTTGAGCGAGACCGGGTCGCATGGTTCAAGGATGGTCAAGCCGGGAATGAGCTTCATGATTCCGATATCCTCGAACGGCATATGTGTACCGCCGTTGAACGCCGCCGAGATACCGGGGTCGGTTCCGACGAGCTTGACGTTCAGGCCCGCGTAGTTGGCGGAGATGAAGAACTGATCGAACACCCGTCTTGATGCGAAACACCCGAAGGTCGCCGCGAAAGGAATCTTGCCGGCGACGCTGAGCCCTGCGCTCACTCCTATGAGGTTCGCTTCAGCGACACCGACATCGACGGCCCGTTGGGGATAGGCCATTTTGAAGGGCATTGTACCGGAGGCTCTCATCAGGTCGGCCTCGACGACCATGATCGCCGGATTCTTGGCGGCGAGTTCAAGCAACGTATCGCAGTATACCGCCCGCATCTCTTTGTTTTCCATTCCAATGCCTCCTTGTCAGGCGTCCAGTTCCGAAATCGCCAGCATGGCCGTGGCCATGTCCACTTTCATGTTATGGTTGCCGACCATCCCCTCGCAGAACGTGGCCCCTTTGCCCTTGATGGTGTCGAGGATGATCATCGAAGGGCGTTCCTGCAGCTGTTTCGCCTGTTGAATCGCCTCATGCATCTGTTGGAAATCGTGACCATCGACCCGTTGGACATGCCAGCCGAACGCCTCCCACTTCGAGCATATGTCTCCGAGACTCATGATCTCATCGACCGTACCGTCTATCTGGAGCTTGTTGTAGTCGGTGAATGCGATCAGGTGGTCGAGACGGTATTGGGCCGCGAACATCGCGGCTTCCCAGTTCTGACCTTCCTGCGATTCGCCGTCGCCGATGATCGCGTATACGTAGCAGGGGTTTTCATCGAGCCGTCGCGCATAGGCCATGCCGCAGGCCGCGGACAGTCCTTGACCGAGGGAGCCCGTCGACATGTCGATGCCTGGTGTTTTCGTCCTGTCGCAGTGGCTGGGAAGGTTCGTCCCCCCCTTGTTCAGCGTGTCGAGCCATGATTCCGGAAAAAAACCGCGAAGCGACAGCGTGGCATAGAGGGCGGGGCCTGCGTGTCCCTTCGACAGAACCAGCAGATCCCTGCCAGCCCATTGCGGGTCTTCTGGTCTGACCTGCATCTCCTGTGCGTAGAGCAGGGCCAGTATGTCCACTATCGAAAGCGCTCCGCCGATATGCCCTACACCCAGATTGGCGATTTCATGAATGGTTTTCTTCCTGATTTCCTTTGCGAACTCCTGAAGATATTCAAGCTGTGAATGGGAAAGCATCTGTCGCTCCTATTTAGTTTCTTAGTGAAAATAACTATAACCTACAATCGATAGGTTGTAAAGTTCTTGTTGTGGATTTTTTCACAGGAACGGGGTAGACTAGGAAAAAAGAAATTGCGTTTCTTTCGGAAACCCTTTCAGAAGCAATAGAATGCCATGCGGTCCGGGCCGCCGGTCCATCGGAGGAAATATATGCAGGATAATCCCTTGAGGGCGTCTGACATGAGGCTCCATAACAAGAGTCTGGTATTGTCCCGTATCCATGCCGCTCAGGGGAGGGGCGTATCCCAGTCGGAGCTTGTACACGAGACCGGGCTCAAGGCCCCCACGATCTTCCGCATTTTTTCCGCATTGGAGGAGGAGGGGCTGATCGAGCCGGTTCCGGGTAGTGAAGAACCAGGCCTCCAGAAAAAGGGACGGCGTCCGGTGGCTTACGCGGTATGCAAGGACGCTCGATACTCCATCGGGCTGGAATTCTGGGCGGCGTATGTTTCCATCGGTGTCTTTGATTTCCGTGGCGACAGGATTTTCTCCAGCATGGAGCCGCTGGCGGATGACACCGACGCGGACACTGTCATGGACAACATCGTGAGCATGGTGAAGGATAGTCTCGTCCGTCTGTCTATTCCCCGGAATAAGTTGCTCGGAATCGGCGTGGCCGCCCCCGGTCAAGTCGATTTGGAGAATCAGCTCGTCATGTACTATCCCCGGATATCCGGGATGAAATCGTTTCCTATCGTCAAGGTGCTGGAGGAACGGCTTCAAATGCCGGTGCTGCTTCACAACAACTGTTCCGCCATCGCCTTCAGCGAGTATCGATACGGCGGGTTTGACAACAAGGGGTCCATGTTCACCTTCCTGCTTCGCTCCGGCGTCAACGGCGCGTTCGTCCATGATGATCGGATATTCCTTTCAAGTCGCGGCACGACCTTGGAGACGGGGCATATTCCGATCAATTTTGATGGCCCCCGATGCGCATGCGGTTCAAGAGGGTGCCTGCAGGCCTATCTTCAGGATCTTGATCCAGGCTCCCCGCAGTCGCGGCTCGCTTTGTTCGAAGGGCTTGACGAGCCGTTGAAGGCGGGAGATCCAAAGGCCCGTCGGACGATAGAACGCGCCGCGGGGTACCTGCTGATCGCCATGAAGAGCATCATCCGTTTCCTCTCGCCCCGGTCGTTCTTGTTCGTCGGCTGTTCGGATACGGTCTCGAACGCGATAGCCGACGAGGTTCGTCGGCTGTTCGTCGAACCTGACGCTTTCGATGCGGACATCCCCTGCATCTATGCGAACGCCTATGATCCGCTTTTCGCCCAGAAAGGAGCGTCGGATCTGGTTCTGGCGGCGTTCTTCAGCTGAACCGAGGAGGTACGCGGCATATGGTTGAACTGGAATCCGATGAGTATTGCAGGGTGGTGGATTTCGCCGACCGCAATTCCTGTGTCAGAGTCTACCCTCTGTCCATCGTTGAACATGTCCAGGACGGCCGGATTTTCGTTGATTCTCAGGAGTCGATACAAAGCGTCTTCTTCTGGCATCGTTGCGGCTTCGGATACGTTTCAGGTTCTCCTACCCGTGAGTTCTTGTCTGAGATTGATTCCCTGTTCTGGACCGATACCTACAGGGAACCCGGCCGTCTGGTACTGTTGCTCAATGACCCATGGTGTGAATCCTGCTTCCAGGACGGGCGCGGTCTCGCGGTCACCCAACGGCATGAGTTCCGGTATATCGGGAATCCTTCCGCTATGTCCGCGGCGCAAGCGTTGCCCGACGGCTTTGTATGCATGGATATCGATGAAGAACTCTTCGCCGGTCTTTCAGGTCGGGTCGTTCCCTCCATGTTCTGGAGCTCGGCATCGGAATTCTTGGAAAAGGGAAAAGGTTTCTGTCTGTTGCACGACGGCGCGTGCGCCGCTTGGTCGTTCTCTTCCGCCGTAAGTCACGATGAAATTGATATCGGCGTAGAGACCTCCGAGGATTTCCGCCGGCGGGGATTGGCTGGCGTCGTCGCGCGGCGGATGGTCCAATATGTCCTGCAAACCGGCAGACGGCCCGTCTGGCAATGTCAGGTCAGCAACGAGGGGTCGCGGCGTACCGCGGAAAAAATCGGATTCCAGATAACGAAGACTCATTCTGTTTTTAGAAAAGCTGACCTGTGATTTCTGCACAGTCCCGCGGGCTGCTTCAGGCGAAGCTCCTGCATATTTTACTTGACGAGTTTCTATTCTTGAGTTTTACTTACTTTAAGAAAGTAAATAAACCCATCGTTGATTTGTCCTCTTTGGATGGTCTCGACGGTGGATTGAAGGAGACTCGGTGAAACAATCGGTCAAGCTTGGCATCGTCTGTCTTGCGCGGCAGACCTATGACTTCCATGCGGCGGCGCAGCTGTATAAGAATATTCTTTCCGATGTAACCCGTCTTGAGCAGGTGCAATGGGTGGTCGTTCCTGAACTGGTCATTTCGACAGAGGAGGGCAGGGCCGCGGCGGAACTGCTCGCCTGCGCCAACGTCGACGCCGTCGTATGCATCTCCGGGACCTTCCACCTCGGACACTTGGTATTGCAGCTCAGGGATGCCGTGAAGGTTCCTTTCTTGCTTTGGGGCTTGCCCGAATTGCCCTACAATGGCGGCAAGATCCGTTTGAACTCCGTATGCGGGGTGAATCTGAACGCGTCGAATCTGTATAAAAGCGGCGTCGATGACTACCATGTCATCGTCCAGGACCATATCGACGAGGACTGGGTGGATGCGATACGGGCCGTCCGGTCGCTTCGTCAGGCGAGGATCGGTATCGCAGGGTTCCGCGCTGACGGTTTTTTCAACGTAGGTATACAGGACAATCAGTTGTATGGCGCTACCGGTGCGTTGGTGGATCATTATGAACTATCGGAGATACACGGCTGGCCTGTTTCCGACGAGGAAGTATCCGCCAGACGAAAGCAGATAGCGGAGACGTTCGACGTTTCCACCCTTACGGAATTCCAAGTGGGGAAGGTCGCCGAACTTTCCGCGAAGCTCTGCGCGTTCTACAAGCATTATGGACTTTCGGCCCTCGCCATCCGCTGTTGGCCTGAATTCGCCCGCGACTTCGGGGTCTCTCCCTGCGCGGCCATGTCGTTACTCCAGGCAGAAGGTCTGGTTCTTGCCTGCGAAGGGGATATTGACGGAGCCGTCTCCATGCTCCTGCACAAGGCGATCGGTGCGGAGACTCCGTTCCTATTCGATTTTTCCCAAGTCGACTTCAAACAGGATTTCGCGTTGTTCTGGCATTGCGGCGTAGCGCCTTGCAATCTGTGGGACGGGGTTTGCAACCGGTCGCTCGATACCTATTTCGCGGGAGGAAAGGGCGTTACAGCCGATTTCGTGCTGAAATCGGGAAAATTGTCGGTTCTGAGGGCGGATTCCGCCCGCGGTGAGTACCGGATGTTTTTACAGCAGGCTACCGCGGTGCCGATGGAAAAGCTCCTGCGGGGGACATATATGAAGGCCGTGTTCGACCGTCCTGTCAAGGAAGTACTTGATCTTGTGATCGACAACGGTCTGGCGCATCACTCTTCCGTGGTGTACGGGGACTTCATTCGCCCGCTCAGGATCATGGCGAAGCTGAAAGGGTGGAGGATCATCGAATAACCGCGTTTCGCTCCTTCGAAGCGGCTGACCCATTGGGAGGCGGAACGTTTTGCGGAAAAGCATGGGAAGGCGGTACGATGATGTATTGACGGGGGGGGCCTGGTTCGCCGATGGGGGGACTGCAAGGAGCTTGCTCCAGACGTTTTTCGCCTTTTTTGTTGACAACTCGAAAAAATCGTGCGTAGATGTTTATATATTTCTTACATTAAGAAAATAAATACAAAAGGAGAGCGTGTATGTTGCATTCGAAAAAAAACATGGTGGTTCTGCTGCTTGTTGCCCTGTGCGTTCTGGCTCCCGTGTTCGGCAATGGCCAGACGGAATCCCCAAACAAGGAAGTCGAACTTCGTTGGGCGAGCATCTGGGTGGGTGCTGACAGCAAGGCTCCCGCGGTGGAGTCTCTCGTAGAAGAGTTCAACGCCGCCCATGCGGGAAGCGTCAAGGTCGTCATCGAGCCCCAGCCGGACTATAATGCGTATGAACAGAAGGTTCGGACCTCGCTCGCCGCGGGAATCGCGCCGGCGGATATTTTTACGATCAAACTGAATCCGACTACCGAACAGTTCTATCAGTCGAATCTTCTGATGAATTTCGCCGATACGATGGCTCCTGCGTGGAAAGCCTCGTTCGACTCAGGTTCCATCGCCCAGTCGACGATCGACGGTCAGTTGAAATCCCTTCCGATGGAAACCGCCATATTGCCGATCTGGTACAACATGGATGCGTTCCGTACAGCCGGAGTGAACGAAGTGCCGAAGACCATGGATGAAATGTATGCGGCGTTCAACAAGCTCAAGGCGGCTGGAATCGCGCCGACGAGCCAGATGACCGGCGATACGAACGCCTGGACTTCCATGATCTGGTTCTCACATCTCGCGGTTTCACTCGGCGGCGTCGACGTCTGGTCAAAGCCGTTCACAGATCCCGCGTTCGTGCAAGCCGCTTCGATATTGAAGGACATCATCGTCAATTACTCTACCGCCGACGCGGTCGGTCTTGGCGCGGGGGGCAGCGGCGGACATTTCCTCGCGGGACGTACCGCGGTGTTCTCCAACGGTCCCTGGTACGCTGGACGCGCCGACCTTGCCGAAACTCCTTTCTTTGATTCGATCGTCATTGACGGACTTCCTCCCGCTGGGGCGACGAAGGGCTTCATGATCAGTCGGCTCCAGGCGAACATCTGCGCCGCGTCGACCAAGGACAAGGCGAGGGAAGCCGCAATCCTGGAATTCCTGCAGTTCCTGACAAAACCTGAGAACATCGCCCGGATCGCGGAATCCTCCGGCGCCATGTTCGCTATCAAGAACGACTACCGGCCGGCCAACGTTCTGCAGAAGCAGTTCTACGATATCGCTGCGGCGGCCTCGACGACAGCGTTCGACCTTGAAGCCGCCTTGGGGGCGGAGGTCACCCTTGAATTCGCCCAGCAGCTCGGCGCTTTGGCGTTGGGACGGATCACTCCTGAGGAATTCTGTGCGCTGGTCGATAAAAAAATCGAGCGATAGCGCCTGAACCGTGGTAGGCTGAGGTCGTCGTCCATTGGTACGCGACCTCGGTCTTCCCCGATATCTTGGAAAACAGGGTGTCGGGGAAGACCATGAAAGCCGATAGGAATGGTTGTGCCGGACAAGAGCCTTGCGAAGGAATGCCGGTCAGGGAAAGCTGACGGCCGGGATTGTACTCGGATAAGGTTCAGGGGCGATTCCTTTGCCTGGAATCTTTTTCATTCGCAAGGACTATATCAAGAAGGGGAGTGACAGATGCAGAAAGCTCGCGCAAGAAACCATTCCAACCTGTTGGGCCGGACGTTGTTCCTGCTTCCGGTCGCGATTCTGTTCATCGCTTTTTTCGTCTATCCGTTCATATTCACGGTCATGACGAGCTTTACGAGCTGGCGAGGCATAGGTTCGATGAAGTTCAACGGGTTCTCGAATTATACGAAGCTCGTCTCCGACCCTACCTTCCGCAAGGCTCTGGTCAACAATGTCGTCTGGGCGTTGTGCCAGGGGTTCATACAAGTACCTCTGGCGGCCATAGTCGCCATGATACTGGTTCGTAGACCGAAGGGTTGGAAATTCATGCGTACCGTATATTATCTGCCGAACGTCATCAGCACCGTGGCGTTGGCCATGGTCTGGGTCGCGATGTACAATGTGACGGGGCCTGTCAACGCCGTCCTCGGCAAAGTGTTTGGAGCCGCGCCTCGCAACTGGCTGGGAGACCCCTCCACGGCGTTGGGGGCGGTGATCTTCCAGACCGTCATCTATATCGGTTATTTCATGATCGTATTGCTCGCTTCCGCCATGAACATTCCCAAGACGCTCTACGAGGCGGCGGAGATCGACGGCGCCAGTACGTTGCAGCAGGAATTCAACATCACGTTGCCGATGCTCCGGGGGAGTCTCGTCACTACCATGACGCTGGCCATGGCCTATGGCATCCGTCATTTTGAATCGACGTATCTCATGACCGGCGGCGGCCCCGCCTACGCCACGACGACGATGGGCATTGACCTGTACCTGAAGATGGATGCGTTGCGCTATAGCGAAGCGAGTACCGCCGGGGTGTTCCTGATCCTGCTCGGGACGGTGGTGATCAGTCTGCTGCGGAAGGTCTTCGGCAAGTCGGACCCCATGTCCGAGATGGCCCAGTAGGGAGGAAGTGATGAAATACCGACGTTCTGTCTCCTACATTGTTCTGAATACTGTCAAATGGATATTCCTCATCTGTCTGCTCGCGGTCGCGCTGTTGCCGTTGGTCTGGCTGATAGTTAGTTCTTTCCGGACGAACCTTGAGTTGCAGGTGTCCCCGTTCGGCTTGCCGTCCAAATTGCAATGGAACAACTATGCGAAGGCGTTTTCGATGGCGAGCCTCCCCCGTCTGTTCCTGAATTCCGTCATTGTATCGGTGTTCGCCGTGTGTCTGAACATCGCGGTGACCGCGATGGCTTCCTTCATACTCGCCCGCGAGCATTTCAGGGGGCGCGACCTGATCCATACGATTCTTACCGCCGGCGTGCTGATTCCCGTCATCTCCTTCATGGTCCCGTATTTCACGTTGGTCACAAGGACTCACCTGTACAATAAGCTCCTCGCGTTGATCCTGGTCTATTCGGCGGTCAACATCCCCGTATCGATATTCCTTGTGACGGCTTTCATGAAGAGTATCCCCAGGGAGCTGGAAGAGGCGGCGATTATCGACGGCTGCGGTTTCTTGCAGCGTTTTTCGAAGATCATCTTCCCTTTGTCCCGTTCTGGGCTGGTCACCGCCGGTACGTTCTGCTTCATCTATGCGTGGAATGAGTTCCTGATGGCGATGCTGCTGACTTCCAGCATAGAGTCCCGTACCATACAGTTGGGTATCAAGTTCTTCACCAGTCAGTTCATCACCGACTACGGCAGCATGTATGCTGCGATCGTCGTGACGATCATTCCGAGCGTGGTCGCGTATGTGTTCCTTCATGACAAGATCATCGGAGGGTTGACGGCGGGCGCGGTAAAAGGCTGACGGGCTTCCGTTCACGAACGGAGATTGTCCGAAATGCCCTAGGGCATCAGGGCATCGGTTCGACCTGCCGGGAACAGGGCTTGCAGCCGGTAAGATGTCGAAGAGTATGAACGATGGAACTGAAAACAAGGCTGGTGCGAGAATTCCTTCAATGGTGCTGCGGCGAACCGTGGAATGATCGTATATCGGTTTTTGGGGCAAGTCCGAGGGGAGTGTCATGATCGCTTGTACGATGGATGGAGATCGGCTGGTCGTCGCATACGACGACCTCGTTTTGATCGACCACAGCGCTGAGCATCCGTTCATCAGGCTCGGCGTCGGCGTCGCGGACATAGACATGTACCGCGGAAACTATTTCTTTTCCGAACGGTCGCTGAACGTGACGGGGCTCTGCTCGTATTCCCTGACGGAATCTCTCGTGGAAGGGGTTCTGCACTACCAGATTCGCTTCGAGGCCGACGGAGCGGCGGTGCGTTGTTTCCTGTTTGAACAGGACGGTCGGTTGCATATGAAGTTCGACGTCTCCCCGAAAGACTGCAACAGGCTGCTGTTGCGGTTTTTCGCGACTGACGGAGAGCATGTATACGGTTGTGGCGAACAATTCTCCTATCTTGATCTCCGGGGCAGGAATTTCCCGTTGTGGACGCAGGAACAGGGGGTCGGAAGGAACAAACAGACCGCGATCACCCAGACCGCCGACAAGGAGGACAGAGCCGGAGGCGACTACCATACGACCTTTCATCCTCAGCCGACGTTTGTATCGTCCCGCGGGTATTTCCTCCATGCGGAAACCTATGGATACGCGAATTTCGATTTCTCGGACGCGCACAGCCATGATCTGATGTTCTGGGATGTCCCGTCGGAAATCGTCGTGGGGCGGAAACAATCGTTGCTACAGGTCGTGCAGGATGTTTCCGCTTTCCTCGGACGCCAGTCGGAACTGCCTGATTGGTGCTACGACGGGGTGATTCTCGGTATCCAAGGCGGTACCGAGACGTGCTTGCGCAAGCTTGGCGCGATGCGGGCGGCGGGTATGGCCGTCTGCGGGATATGGGCTCAGGACTGGGAAGGGGAGAAGCTTACTTCGTTCGGCAAGCGGCTCCGGTGGAACTGGCAATGGGACTCCTCCCTGTATCCTGGTCTGGATTCGGCGATGGGGGACCTGCGGCGACAAGGAGTTCGCTTCCTCGGATATATCAACCCGTATGTTCTGGAGGGGTATCCGTTGTTCGAGGAGGCCAAGGTCGCCGGATATCTGGCGTTGACCGTGACCGGCGATGTCTATCTCGTCGATTTCGGGGAGTTCTATGCCGGTATCGTCGATTTCACCAGGCCGGAGGCCCGTCGTTGGTACCAGGAGGTCATCAGGCGTGAGATGATCGATTTCGGATTGTCCGGCTGGATGGCCGATTTCGGCGAGTATCTTCCCACGGACTGCGTTCTGGCAGACGGTAGTTCCCCCATGCTGATGCACAACGCCTGGCCGGGACTGTGGGCACAGGTAAACCATGACGCCGTGGCGTCGGCCGGTATGGAGGATGAGATACTCTATTTCATGCGGGCCGGGAACGCCAGAAGTCTTGCTGCCTGCCCGATGATGTGGGGAGGGGATCAGAATGTGGATTGGTCCGAGGACGACGGGTTGCCGTCCGCTTTGACGGGCGCGTTGTCGCTGGCCATGTCGGGAATGGGCTTGTGCCATAGTGATATCGGTGGCTACACGACGCTCTACGGCATGTCGCGGACGAAAGAGCTGTTGCTCCGGTGGTGTGAGTTCTCTGCGTTCACGCCGTTGATGCGCACCCATGAGGGGAATCGTCCGAAGGAGAACTGGCAGTTCGACGGAGACGAGGGGACTGTCGCGCATTTTACCAGAATGACGGCGGTCCATGTGGCGTTGAAACCGTATCTCAAGGAGTTGGTCTCTCTGAACGCTCGGGAGGGGCTTCCCGTCATGCGTCCGGTGTTCCTCCATTATCCCGAGGAATCGTTCTATGGTTGCAAGGACGCTTACCTGCTCGGGAGGGAGCTGCTCGTCGCGCCGATGCTGGAGCCTGCCGATTCCCGAGGCGTACTGCTTCCTGACGACCGATGGACGCACTTGTTCACCGGCGAGGATTTCCCCGGGGGATACCACCTCATAGCCGCGCCGCTTGGCTGTCCGCCGGTGTTCTACCGCAGGGGAAGCGTCTGGGAAGACTTGTTTGTTTCCTTGACGGAGACTTTCGGGGGCGAGGCCGTTTCACCCGCCATGCCTTCATGATCGGCTTTGAAGCTCCTGCCGCAGGACGCGCTGGTACGCCTGCCTGTCCAATGGAACGACGTATTGTTGCGTTTGCGCTTGTAGGAACGCCGTTTGTGGCGTAGGATAACCAATACGTGCATACCAGGACCTTCGGAGGGCGAGATGAGCAAGATAACGAATGAACCGCATAAAAGGTGGAGTATTCTGCAGGCGATCAGAGAGCAGCTGGAGCATCGCGCCCTATGGCTGTATCTATTATGCGATGAAGCGTCCAGAAACGGACTGGAGTGGGACGCTTTCGCACCGGCCGCGATCAAGCGTTGCGGGCTGTTCCAAGGCGAGGGGCTTGTGAAGAAGGGCGGGACTTCCAGTCTCAAGGGATTGCGCAAGACGTTGTTCACGAAACCCGCCCAGCTGGTCTTCGAGATGGATGTGTTGAAAAGCACGGATGATGAGCTTGATATAGACTTTCATTATTGTCCGTTGGTCAAGGCGTGGCAGAAACAGGGGTGCGACGATGAAGAAATCGCCTGGCTCTGTGATATCGCCATGTGCGGAGACCATGGAATCGGCGAACGCTACGGCGCGAAGCTCGACCTGCCCCAGTGCATAGCGAAAGGCGATCCGGTCTGCCGGCTGCGGTATCACAAAATCTGACTACCGGGCTACGGCGTCGGGACGGGTATTGACCTGACCGCGGTATATTATGAACCTGCTGACAAGGAACTCCGTCGCCAGGTTTATCACCATGGTCCCGAACAAAACCACATAGTCGTTGACTCCTTGTGAAACCAGTTCATGTCCCATCCATGTAGACGTCGGCGTGAAGACCGCATAATAGATACCGAGCTTCAACATCGCCACCGGTATGTTCGCTGCGGATTTGAATGTATAACGACGGTTGAGCGTGAAATTCCAGAGTATCGAAAGTATCAGAGCAATCAGATAGCTCGGCCAATAGGAAAATCCGAACAGTTCTTCACATGCGGTAAACGCAAGTGTCTGGATGATACCCGCGCTGATCGAGAACAGGGTGAACTTGAGTATCTGTAGTGCGTTCTGATGAATCGGCTCTTTCTTATCCATGCCGATATCGTATATCGTTTGTTTTTCTGTGTATATGACGGTCTGCTGTGATACTGTTTGTTTTTATCCGTTTTTTCTGAAAAATGTTCTCTCATCCGTGATGCGGTGATACACTGTGTCCGTGTTCGTATCCGTCGGATGGGCGAGGAGGTCTGTATGCGGCAGTTCGAGACGTGGTGGAAAGAGGGTGTGGTCTACCAGATATACCCGAGAAGCTTCCAGGATTCCAATGGCGACGGGGTGGGCGATATCCCTGGAATCATCAGCCGTCTCGACTACTTGCAATGGCTCGGCGTCGGGGCGATATGGCTCAGCCCCATCTATCCCTCCCCGATGTTTGATTTCGGATACGATGTGAGCGACTACCGGGGCGTCGATCCTTTGTTCGGCGCATTGTCCGATATGGATGAACTGATATCCAAGGCCCATGACCGGGGTATCAAGGTGATACTCGACATGGTGTTGAACCATACCTCCAGCGAACATGCCTGGTTCAAGGAGAGTTCTTCCAGCCGTGACAACCCGAAGAGCGACTTCTATATCTGGAAGGACAAGGTTCCCGGCAACCGCAGGGGGATGCCGAACAACTGGTACGCTTGTTTCGGTGGACGAGCCTGGACGTTCGAGCCGAAACGTGGACAGTACTACCTGCATTCCTTCCTCGCTGAACAGCCTGACCTGAATTGGCGCAACGACGAGGTTGTGGAGGCGTTGTTCGACGATATCCGTTTCTGGTTGGAAAAAGGTGTGGATGGATTTCGCCTCGACGTGATCAACGCGATCATCAAGGACGACATGTTCCGCGATAACCCGGGGTGTATCGGGGCCACTCCCCGGCCATACGACATGCAGCGGCATTTGTTCGACCGCAACCGTCCGGAAGCCCACGGCAAGCTCCGCCGGTTCAGACGGATGATGGACGAATATGATGATCGCATGCTGGTAGGGGAGATCATGGTCGAGGCTCCGGGAGAGCCTGAAAAGGCGGCTTCCTATCTTGGCGACGGAACCAATGAACTGAACCTTGCGTTTGATTTCACTTTGCTCAGTACGAAATGGGGCGCCAGGCAATGGCGCCGGGTCGCGCAGCGTTGGTACAAGTCGATGCCCGCCGAAGGCTGGCCCTGCTGGGTTTTATCGAACCATGATATGCCGAGGGCGATCAGCCGGTTCAAGGGCAGTCTGCCTAAGGCGAAGCTTGCGGCGCTGTTCCTGCTGACCCAGAAAGGAACTCCGTTCATCTATTATGGGGAGGAGCTCGGCATGTCCGACATTCGTCTTCCCCGCAGCAAGTTCCATGATCCGCTAGGAAAAAAGTACTGGCCGTTCCATCCTGGACGGGATCCCGAACGTTCCCCGATGCAATGGGATGCCTCAACCTACGCCGGCTTTTCGGAAAAGCGTCCATGGCTTCCGCTCGGTCCGGACCATTCGGTACGGAACGTCGAGGCGCAGAAGGACGACCCCGCTTCAATGCTCTCCTACTACAGGGCCCTGTTGCGGTTGCGCAACCACGACGAGGTCCTTCGGCTCGGTTCTCATAGATTTCTGGAGACCTCCTCGGACGATGTGATGGCGTACGTACGGGAATACCATGGAAAGCAACGGCTCGTGCTGTTGAATTTTTCAGGCAAGTCCGTGGCGTTCTCCCTCCGGAAGTCCGGTAGCGAGAATCCCGATGTCGCGCTTGAGGGCGATCGGCTGTTGTTCAGCACGGACGAAATCCCCGGCGACCTGGATCAGCTTGGCGATGGCCGTACCGTACTTGGCGCATATCAAGGCGTTGTATGTAGCATCGCTTAATAGCCTGAGTTCAGATTGACGTATGGAATCGCAGTTTCCGAACCGTACAAGAAGATTTTCAAGATTGCCATTATAACCTGACATACCATGACAGGTTATGGGTGCCATACTCAGGACAACGAGGGGAGGGGCTTTCAGATGGATGAACGGTTCGTAGATATCAGTCTCGATAATGTCGATGGCGAACATCTTTGTTGCGCGATCTCGGACAAAAAGCATCAATGCGGTGTCGATGTAAAAAAGCGATGGCTGAAGGAACGGCTTCCGGAAGGACACGTTTTTCGCAAGCTTGATGCGGATGGAAAGGTCTTCATTGAATATTCGCCGCTCGAAACGGCATGGGTGCCGGTCGTCGGCGACAACTATCTATACATTTATTGTCTGTGGGTGTCAGGTTCTTTCAAGGGCAAGGGGTATGCGAAGGCGCTTCTGGAACATTGTCTCCAAGACGCCCGTTCCCAAGGCAAGTCAGGAGTCTGCGTCCTCAGTTCACGGAAGAAGAAACCGTTCCTGTCGGAGAAGAAGTTCATGCTCAGATTCGGTTTCGAGGTAGTCGATATGGCCTGTGGGGATTATGAATTGCTGGCGTTGTCCTTTGATGGAACGAAGCCCCGTTTCGCCGATGGCGTGAGGCGGATGTCCGTTCCGAACGCCGGGCTGACGATCTACTATGGCATGCAATGTCCCTATATTCCAAATTGCATCGAACAGATCCGGCTTTTTTGTGAACAGCAGGGAGTCCCTTTGACTTTGGTCGCGGTAGACAGTCTGGACAAGGCGAAGGCCGTCCCCTGCGTGTTCAATAACTGGGCGGTCTTCTACGATGGAAAGTTTGAATCAATACAGCTGATGAACGAAGGGGCTTTGAAAAAATTCCTGGGCTTGTAGCTTGTTTCATTGTTTTCCCCCCTCCGGTCGCTGTTTCGGTTTGTTCCGGTCTGCTTCGATCTGCTTCGGTCGATAGGCGGTTTCGCCCCTTTTGCCCGACCCTGACGTCCGCTTTGCGCTGAAGTAATACGTCGCGCCGCTTTTGGTCGGCGGACGAGTCTCTACGGGTAAGCGGGTAAGTCGTACGCATATCAATCGACTAGAGCTGGCGTTGAACCACTCAGCCCCCCATCAAAGGCGTGAAACCTTCGTGGGGTGCTGGTGGCGGCAGGTGGTCGGCTACCGTATGGTTGGCGTTCGGCTAGCGTGGGGCTAGCGTGGGGCTACCTCTTTAAAGGCGGAATAGCAAATCATCATACGATGGGAACGGCCACACCTTCTTGTCGGTGAAAGTCTCCAGCAAATCGACATGTCCGCGTAACGCTTTCATCGAGTCCAGGACCTCATCTCTGTAGCATGTCGCCTGGACAAGGGCGTTTCCGGCCAACGACAACGCTTTGGCGACGGATATGTGCAATCGTTCACAGCAGGTGATTGCCAGGTTCAGTTCTTTCGAAAGCGTGGTGGCTATCTGCTTCTGGGAGGTGATGTCGAAACCCAACGCCTGTTGTCTGGCGATGCTCTCGCATAAGTCGGACAGATATCTCGTCACCGCAGGTATCACGCTCTTGCGAACCATCTCGACCATGATCGAGGCCTCGATGTTGACTTGCTTGCTGTATGTTTCGAGGTAGATTTCCAGACGTGAAGCAAGTTCTTCCTTGGAAAACACATGCTGCCGTTCGAACATCTTGACGAACTGGGGCTGCAGGACTTGCGGGAGAGCGGAGACCGTGTCCGTGAAATTGGGCAGACCTCTTTTTGCAGCCTCCTTGATCCAATCGGCTGAATAGCCGTTGCCGTTGAATATCACACGCCTATGTTCGCGATAGAATTCCTTGATGATCTCGTGGCATTCCGAATCCTTGTCTTCCGCCCGTTCCAGGCGGTCCGCGACTTCCGACAGGACGTCCGCGACGGCGGCGTTGAGATAGATGTTGGGTCCCGCCATCGACTGCGACGAGCCGACCATGCGGAATTCAAATTTGTTGCCGGTAAAGGCGAACGGGCTGGTGCGGTTGCGGTCCGTCATGTCCTTGGGAAGCTTCGGCAGGCAGGTGACGCCAAGTTTCATATATTCGCCGTCGCGCTTGCGCCAGGCGGCATCGTCGGCGATTGCGTCGAGCAATCCTGTAAGTTGCTCGCCAAGGTAGATGGAGATGATGGCCGGCGGTGCTTCCGCAGCGCCGAGGCGGTGGTCGTTGCCGGCGGTCGCGGCTCCGGCTCGGAGTAACGGCGCATAGATGTCCACGGCCTTGATCAACGTGGTGAGGAACAGCAAGAACTGGACATTGTCCTCCGGACTTGCGCCTGGGGATAGCAGGTTCTGCCCATCGTCCGTGGAAAGGGACCAGTTGTCGTGCTTGCCGGAGCCGTTCACACCGGAGAACGGCTTTTCATGCAACAACGCCACCATGCCGTGTCGTTGGGCGACGGACTGCAGGACATCCATCAAAAGCTGGTTGTGGTCGGTGGAGATGTTGGCGGCATCGTATACGACCGCTACCTCGAATTGATTCGGAGCGGCCTCCTTGTGCTGAGTCTTGCTGCTGATTCCGAGCTTCCAGAGTTCGTAGTTCAGTTCTTTCATGAATACCGAGACCCTGTCGTTGATCGTACCGTAGTAATGATCGTCGAGTTCCTGTCCCTTGGCTGCGAGATTGCCCAATACCGAACGTCCCGTCAGCCGTAGGTCCGGCCTCTGGTCATAGTATTTCCTATCGACAAGGAAGTACTCCTGTTCCGGCCCGATATTGACGGTGACATGGCTCACCCTCGCGTTCCCCAAAGCCCTCAACACCCTGAGCGTCTGCCGTTCGACGGCTTGGGTGGAACGAAGCAACGGGACTTTCTTGTCCAACGCCGCTCCGGTGAAGGAAAAGAAAGCCGTCGGTATGTACAGGATCCTGACCCCGTTGATATTCTTGACGAACGCGGGAGATGTGGTATCCCACGCCGTATAGCCACGGGCTTCGAACGTGGCCCTCAGACCGCCGTTTGGAAAGGATGACGCATCGGATTCGCCTTGTACCAGTTCCGTACCGGAGAATTCCATCATCACCTTTCCATTGGAAGTCGGATGAATGAAGGAATCATGTTTTTCGGCGGTAAGGCCCGTCAACGGTTGGAACCAATGTGTGAAATGGGTGGCACCTTTTGAAAGAGCCCATTCCTTCATGGCTCCCGCGACAAGCTCTGCCAAGGCGGGTGTGAGTTCGCATCCTCCGCATTGGACCTGCCTGAGTTCTTCCATGGCGCTCTCTGGTAGATAGGTCTTCATTTCGCTTTCGCTAAAACAATTGCACCCGTAGAACTCTGTTACGGGATGCACGGAGAAGTCGATGTCGGCGGACATTGATGCGATACCTCCTGCGATGGATTCCTGAATATGTAGACAATACACGGTTGTCGGCCTGTTGTGCAACAAGTTGTTGCAAGAAGAGATGCCCAGTCGTGCATTTTTCGACGCTGTGCGACACGAACGTCCTTGCCGTAGAAGTTCGTTGCTGTGGTCGGGGCGAGTTCGATCGGCCGGAATGGGAATTTCTGTCCTGGCATGGTTGTCATGGGTGCTGAGGTTCTGCTCAGGTTGCTGAGATCCTGCTCAGGTCGCTGAGGTCGTTGAGGTCGTTGAGGTCGTTGAGGTCGTTGGAAGCGCCCCCTTGTTCACTGGACTGTCGAACGGATTGTGGACGCAGAACGGTGGACGCAGAACGGTGGACGCAGAACGGTGCGGCCGGGCCGTCATGTAGCCTGGGCGTCGTCCATCTTGGCGAAACGGGCCTTCATCATCTTGATCATGTCGGCCATCTCGTCCTTTGTGACCTCGACGTCAGGTTCCTCCTCGGCGAACAGTTCCGACGGAATCTCCTGCAGGAACCGGGAGGGGACCGACGGCCCGACCTCCCTGCCGCGCTTGCGGTTCTCGCAGCTGGAGATATAAAGCTCCTCGCGGGCACGGGTGATTGCCACATAGAACAACCTCCGCTCCTCGTCCAGAGCGTCGGGGTTTTCCTCGATGGTACGGGCGTGCGGGATGATATGGTCCTCTATCCCCGCCAGGAACACGAACGGAAACTCCAGCCCCTTGGAGGCGTGCATCGTCATCAGATGCACCTTGTCGTCGGCCGAATCCTCCGTCTCCCGTCCCGCGATGGTGATTCTGTTCAGATAGTCGTACAGGGAGAGCCCATAGTTGTCTGGATCATTCTCCCACCGGCCGAACATGTCGCAAAGCATCTCGATGCTCTTCATCTTCCATTGCACGGCCTTTTCGTTGTCGGGATGCTGGTCGATCAGATGCCCCTTGTAGTCGATCTCTCCGGCGAGGGTCTTCAATACCTGGTGCTTGCGCGTCCCCGCATGGAAGATTCGGTCACGGTAGCGGTTTATCAGTTCGACGAGGTTCTGCAACGTCTTCGCCTGGGCATCCCTGAGATTGCTGTCCGTGGCGACCGAGAGCAGGCTCATCGCGGAGAAGAGTGAGCAATGTTGGGCGTCCGCGACCTGCCGCATCTTTTCCAACGTCATTCTGCCGATGCCCCTGCGCGGGGTGTTCACGACGCGCAGGAAACTGATGTCGTCGTCGGGGTTGGCCAGCACCTTGAGGTAGCAGACCATGTCCTTGACCTCTTTCCGCTCGAAGAAACTCTGTCCGCCGGATATCTGGCAGGGGATGTTCTCGACCATGAACTGGTTTTCGATTGTCGGAATCAGATGGTTCGTCCTGACCAGTACGCCGAAATCGCCGAACTTGCGATCCTTGTGGATATGGATGTCCCTGATTTTCCTCGCAATCTCCACAGCTTCGTTCTCCTCGTCCCGTGGATGCATGGTGAAGATGAAGCTCCCCTTGCCGCTGTCGGTCCATAGGCTTTTTTCCTTGCGCTGCGCGTTGTGGACGATCAGCTTGTTCGCCGCTTCCAGGATATTGCCGGTCGAGCGGTAGTTCCGTTCCAGCTTGATCTCCTTGCGTTCCGGAAAATCCTGCTCAAACATGACGATGTTCTGGTAGTTCGCTCCGCGCCAGGAGTAGATCGACTGGTCGTCGTCGCCTACGACGCAGAGATTGCGGCTCTCCTCCGCAAGGAAATGCACCATGCGGTATTGGGCGAGGGACGTGTCCTGGAATTCATCCACCATGACATATTCGAATTGCTTGCGAAGTTTTTCCAGCACTTCCGGCCTTTCCTCGAAAAGCTGGAGCGGCATCATGATCAGGTCGTCGAAATCGACGGCGTTGTAGGCCTTCATGTGCTTGAGGTATTCGGCGTAGATGTTCTTGAGCCGGTCCGACGCGCCACTGTTCCATACGGAACGTTTCGTTTTGATATCGCTGATCAGGTTGCCCAGCTCGAAAAGGTCGTAGTCCTGGACGTCCAGGTCGAGGTTGATGATCACCTGCTTGAGCAGGTCCTGCCTGTCGGCGCTGTCGTAGATCGTGAAATTGTTCTTGTAGCCGAGATACTGGATGTATTGTTTAAGCACCCGCATGCCGAACGAATGGAACGTGGTCGCCAGCAGATCCTTCAGCGGCATTCCGGTCAGGGACCTGATGCGTTCGGCCATCTCTTTGGCCGCTTTGTTCGTGAAGGTCAGCGCAAGGATTTTCGACGGCGCGATGCCGCATTCCAGCATATGGGCGATGCGGAAGGTGAGCATCCGGGTCTTGCCGCTGCCCGCTCCCGCTATGATCAATACCGGTCCCTCTACCGTGGACGCGGCGAGGCATTGCTCAGGATTCAATTCTCGATGCAAGTCAAAACGCATGATGTTCCTCTGATTTAGTCAATGGTCGTAGTGGCGCTAGTCAGTCTTTCCAGTCGTCAGATGATTTTCACGAACAAAGAGTTCATGCCGACACCCAGCATGACGATGGTCGTGACGATGGCACCCGCAATCAGGACACCGCCGCATACTGCCAGCATTGTCTTCTTTTTGTCAAGTCCGAGTACCCAGGCTCCGAGCGTTCCCGTCCAGGCTCCGGTTACGGGGAGGGGAATGGCGACGAAGAGCATGATACCCCAATAGCCGTACCTGTTCACTTTTTCCTGAAGCTTGGCACGCGCACGGACCACGGTCTTGTCGAACAGCTTCTTGTACCAGTTCCAGCGTTTGTAGAAAACCGTATGCAATGAGGATAGGAAAATATAGACGACCGGTACGACCAGCGCGTTGAAGAGGACGGAAATCAAAGCCGCGAGCCATATGTCCATTCCACGCAGATATGCGAACGGTATGGCCCCCCGTAATTCAGAGATCGGAAGCATCGCAAGAATCATGGTCGTAATGATGGTGGTCGGATCCATGTCGTCTCCTATTTCTTTTCCGTAGTGTCTATTTCTATCGCGTCCGCCGGACATACCTCATGGCAGCAGTAGCAACGGATACAATGCCGGTAGTCCGCCACGATACGTTTTTTCGATTTCGCGTCGTTGTCCGGGACGAAGCTGAGAGCCTTGCCTGGACATATGCTGATGCAGCGACCGCATCTGACGCAGATGGACATATCGAACAAAGGTTTCGGTTGTGTCCGTTGATGCCTCTTTTTGAGGAACCGGGTGAAGAAGGGGAGTATCAGCGATGCAAACAGGTTGCTTTTCGGCTGCTGCTCTATCGTCTGGTATCCTGCGATTACAAGTTCGTTCGCATCGAGCAACGGATACCGGATGTCCCGCGGAGTCCGCCATCCCGTAAGCTTCCGTTCCTTCAGCTCCGCCGTCAGCGGGATGGTCATCGGGTCGTAGCCCATGATGGTGCTTTCCGCTACGTCGACGGCGCTTCCATCACGGCTGGCGAGCAACAATCCGATATGCCGGGGGGTACCGTTGGCCGGACCCGCTCCCTCCATGCCGATGATTCCGTCCATGATGCAGAAGGCCGGTCGTGCCGTCTCATAGATGCCTGATATCAGTTTTGCGAAGGATTCGCGTGACGGGTAGGCCAGGTGGCAAGGACTTTTATGCAGCCCCGGTACCAGGCCGAACAGATTCTTCACCGTCCCGGTCGCATACATGAGCTGGTGGGTCTTGAATTTCGCGACGGAGATCACCATATCGGCTTCGTACAACGCTTTTGCCAGAGGAAGCTTCCTGTGGGCCGTTCCCGGAATGACCTGTGTGACGGGTTCCTTGGTGAAATCGCACCATTGTACCTGTTCCTCTTCGCATATCTGATGCATCCCGCAGGCTCGCGGTACGAACCCCGGTCCTTGCAGCCCGGGAGAATCGCCGACAAGTATTCGTGCCGCGCCCTTCGCCTTGAGAAGGCGTATCAAGGCTTGTACCACCGTTGGATTGGTGGTGATCGCAGCTTCGACCTTGGCGTCAGAAAGCACGTTTGGTTTGACTAGGACGGTAAGTCCTTCCACCGACGGCAGCTGGGCCGCCTCGCAGACCTTCTCAAGCGCCTTCTCCACTTGCCCCAACTCGTAATTTTCGCACCGGACGATGGCGACGGGGGCTCCAGCGGCCACCCATGAGCGGCGGTTTTTCTGTTCGTTCTGTCTGACGGTCATCAGGCGAGCCTCCTGACATGGCAGAAATAGAGGGGGCCTCGTCCCTCGGCGGTGTCGGGCAGGATGATCGAGCCGTATTCTCGTTTTTCAGCGAACGGCACGTCCATCGGTAGCAGTTCAAAACGGCCTTTCCTCTTGTCGAAAAGTCGTGCGATGACCAGCTCGTCTTCTATCGGTGCAATCGCGCAGGTGCTATACAGGACGGTTCCTCCGATTTTCACTGCTTCAAGCGCGGCCGCTAGCATAGCGAATTGCTGTACGGCGAGCCGTTTCGGTCTGGATACGCTCCATTCCGCCAGGGCCTGGGGATCGTTGAGGACATGCCGTTCACTGGAGCATGGGGCGTCGAGCAGGACATGGTCATAGGCCTCCTGCTCGTGGAGTCCCCAACGGGACGCGTCATGACCGGTGACAATGATGTTCTCTCTGTATTCCGATGGCAGATGCTCGTCCAGAACGGCGCGAAGCCTGGCTCGTCGCGTCGCGGAGCGGTCGTTGCAGGTCAACGAGCCCGTCCCTGCGAGCTTCATCGCCAGTACAAGCGTCTTGCCTCCCGGAGCCGCGCACATGTCGAGGATTGAGTCGCCTTGGCCGACCGGCAGTATGTCGGCGGCGAGCTTTGACGCTTCGTCAAGGTAATATGGCTGGAGCAGGGGGGAACCGAGGGCGATCTGACGATGTTCCGCGAACATTGCCTGACGCAAGACCTCCCACCGTGAACCGAAGGCGTCCTCGTAGTATGCGTCGAACCTAGCTGTCGCGTCCGCCAAAGGCGGCTGTCGTTTTGCCATGCTTGCTCCTCAACGAGGCTACTGTACAGGATTTCCTGTTTCTTGTGAACCTTGCCATCGTATGGCGCATTCAATTTCTGTCGTCTGGCATGTCCGTCCGGTACGGTACGTTTGGATAAAGGACAATCATGGTCATCGCTGATTCTTTCGTGACAAAGTCACTTTCCGATTTCCCCCGATTTCAAGTATCTTTGTTCCATGGGATATTTGACAGCGTTTTTAGAAGGTATCGTAACATTCATCAGCCCTTGTATCCTGCCCATGATTCCGTTGTACCTCGGCTATCTTGCGGGAGGAATCGCCCCGGAGGGGCGCAGCGGGAGACTGGTAGGCAATAGCCTGGCGTTCGTTCTCGGGTTCTCCATCGTTTTTGTCCTGATGGGGGCCGCGGCGAGCGCCGCCGGACAGTTCCTGCGCGACCATCTGTCGCTACTCAACCGAATCGGCGGTGTGGTGATCATCCTCCTCGGGCTGAATTATATCGGAGTTGTCTCCTTGCCGTTCCTCGGCGGGGAACATCGGTTCAAAATGGAGAACATGCAGGGGATGGGCCCGCTCCGTTCTGTGCTGTTCGGCATGGTTTTTTCGTTGGGCTGGACGCCTTGCGTCGGGCCGTTCCTCGGCTCCGCGCTCATGATGGCCGCCAATGCTTCACAGATCAGTACCGGCATATTGACGCTTGTCTGCTATGCGTTGGGACTGGGTGTCCCGTTCATCTTGGTAGCCTTGCTTGTCGGACAGCTTGAAGGAGCGTTCTCCGCTATCAAAAAGCATTATCGTGTCATCGTCCTCGTCGCCGGTATCCTGTTGATCGCCATGGGTATCGCGTTGGTCGCCGGATTCAACCCCGCGGCTCTATTCTCCTAAGGTGTCGTTATGAAAAAGAATTATCGCAATCTTTTGATCACGATCATTTTGTTGATCGTCGTACTGGCCGGAGCCTATCTCCTCTACCAGTCCGCCATGACAAGGTCGGCAGGGCCGTCTAATTCCTATGTGCCACAGCTGGCGTTGCCGGCGGCGGACGGCGTATCCTCTATGCAGGGAGATGGGCTTGGCGCGGTGTCCGCGACGTATTCGTCCGCTGTTGCCTCTGGCTCCGAACGGAAGGACGTTTCTGAACCAGGGGACGCCACGTCGCTGCCCGCCATGTCTGACGGAAACACCGTGGCATCCGTATCGATGCCGGAGGCTGCGACGGGCGTCGCTGAAGATGTCGGGACGGAAGACCGGACCGTGGATCCCTCTGTTATCGAAGAGGCGCAGGGCGTCGGCGTCGCCGAAGAACCCGTATCAGCGCCAAAGGTGCCGGATCTCCCGCTGACGGCCTTGGACGGAACGGAGACTTCCTTCGACGCCGTGCGGGCCGGACGGCCTGTCGTACTGAATTTTTGGGCCACATGGTGTCCTTCGTGCAAACGGGAGCTTCCGATCTTGCAGAAGGTTTGGGAGGAGCTGGGAACGGATGCGGCGTTCATTCTGCTCAGTACGCCCGACGGCCAGAGGGAGACAGTCGCTACGGTCGCGGAGTATGTAAAGAAGAACGGTATCCAGGCGCCGGTTTATGTCGATGATGGTCTGTTCGCGTATCTGTTCGGAGCGAACGCCATTCCGACTACGATATTCATCAACGCAGACGGTACCGTCGCAAAAGGATATATGGGATACATTCCGGAGGAGACGATGTTCCAGGAGGTCAGGAATCTGCTCGCTCAAGGGCGTTAGGCGCTTTTGGCAGGGGCGTCGGAACGGTTTTTTGCCTGTTCTGAACCGACTGGACATAAGTTCTTCTGTTTTTTTCGCAGGAAAGATTTCCTGATAAAGGATGAAAACCTCGGCCGTCACCAGCCGAGGTTTTTGCATCATCGGGATGTTCGACTGCTATCGTATTTCGGCGTCTTGCCGGCTCGCTGTCGCTTCCATGCCCTATAGTAACATCGGTGGATACGGATGTATCCTCTTGAAACGGCCATGCGGCATGTGTTCGTTCGCCATGTCCTTATGTCAGGTATATCCAGAATCCGATGAAGAAGAACAGGCTGCCGCCCACGCAGAACAGATGCCAGATCGCATGGTAATGAGGGATTTTCTTGTTCGCATAGAAGATGACGCCCAACGTATAGGTGATGCCGCCCGCGAGTATCCATCGCATGAGACCGTACGGAAGGTTCGGGATAATGTCGTTCCAGAAGAATACCAGCATCCAGCCCATCGCCAGGTAGAATACGACGTGCAACGGTTTCAACCGCCCCCAGAATACCAGTGTGAACGCGACTCCTGCGAAAGCCACCAGCCAGATGCCCCAGGCGATCATGACGGTTTTGTGCGAACCGATGTAGAGCAGGATGGGAGTGTAGGTGCCCGCTATCAGAAAATATATATTGCTATGGTCCAGAATCCTGCAAAAGCGTTTCCCGTCGCCGACAGGAAGATGATGGTACAGGCCTGACGCTCCGTAGAGCAGAAGCATCGTGCAACCGTATACGACCATGCCGAACCGCAACGCCGCACTGTGCAATGACGGCAGTCTGACGAAGATCATGACAAGCGCTATCAATGCGAGCCCCGCGCCGACAAAATGGGTGAGCGCGTTCTCTCGTTCCGCTTTCGCATCGTCGTGGGTATGAAGGCTGATATGTCGTTCAAGCCATGATTCCGAGGTATGCATCTCTTTCATTGACCGATCTCCTCTCCATGTTGGACAGTCTCTTCCTTTTTCCGTATCCAGATTATCCCTCATCCGGCCCTTGCGACAACAGCTTGAACCGAATCAATCCGCCTTTTTCATACTAGTGGAATTCTACTATTTCTTCATTCGCCCCATCCCTGGCGGGGACGCATTCATATTCCATGGAACGCCGTCATATATGCCGCGGTAAGACGGAGAATCGACGTGACAAGCGGGGAACAAGCGAGTCTCACCGTTTCGGGCGTTGCCGGTGGAGCGATAGGAGAATTGAATCTAACTTTTTATATAATAACTAAATCGACTTGTTTGTTTCCATCAATTATGGTATAAGACTCCATGTAGGCAGGAAAGAACCGTCTGCAACGGGAAGGGCTTTCAGTATATGCTATCATAGTATGTACGGAGGGCCCTTTTTTAGTCGGAAGGGAGCGTGGCATGGACAAGATCGCGGTTTTTCTTACAGGAACATCTGTATACGTGTATTTCTTCATTTTTTTCGGGAAGCTGATAGAAGTCGCTCTGGCCTCCCTCCGTTCCCAGCTGATTCACAAGGGGGAGCGGATGCTTGGTGCGGTCGTAGCGGTATTTGAATATGCTTTCTGGCTGACCATAACGGCTTCCGCCATCACCGGCTTTGCGGACGATCCGATCAAGATGGTGGTCCTCATCCTCGCTTTCGCGGCGGGGAATGTGCTGGGGTCGCTGCTGGAAGAAAAGCTCGCGCTTGGCTATTGCTCGATCCTGTGCATCTTTCAGGACAAGGACCATGCATTGCAGGCCGCGGATCTGCTGAGAAGCAAGGGCTACGCGCTGACGATCATACCTTCGCAGGGAATGAACGGAGCGGAAAGGACCACGTTGCAGATTACCGTGAAAAGAAAACATGTCCCGTCGATCAAGGAGATCGTCTGCTCGAATTTTCCGGAAGCCGTGCTGTCCGTCAGCGCTACGCAGCAGATTATCGGGGGAACCCTCGCCAAGACGATCAAATGAAGGCTCTGTCCGACGGCATGGATAGACGGTTCGCTAGGATTTCCAATTCCATAGGGGCATAGTCCATAGTCGCTAGTTCTTGCGAGCGACCGGTACCTATGGTCGTCGTTATGGCAGGGTGTGGAGGTTCGTCAGTGGTTGCTTGTTCTTGCGAGCGACCGGTACCCTGTATCGGTTGAACAGCGTCCGGATGCTCATGCCCATGTTTCTGGCGACTCCCTTGAGACCGGACGGGAAAAGATACAAGAAAACACCCTAGGAATGATACCAAGGGTGTTTGCCGAAGCGGGTTTGTGCCGACAAGGGGTTTTTCATCGCTTTACCGCATAATCGCGGAAATTCAGGACGACTACAGGATATGGTCGAGGAACAGTTTCGTCCGTTCGTTCTGTGGATGTTCGAAGAGTTGTTCCGGAGTGCCGAACTCGATGATCTCCCCTTGATCCATGAACACGACTTTTGTCGCGGCGGCCTTTGCGAAGCCCATCTCATGAGTAACGAGCAACATGGTCATGCCGCTTTTCGCCAGGTCGAGCATGACGTCGAGCACTTCCTTGATCATCTCAGGGTCGAGGGCGCTTGTCGGTTCGTCGAACAGCATGATCTTCGGCTGCATGGCTAGCGCTCGGGCGATGGCTACCCGCTGTTGCTGTCCGCCGGAAAGCTGCGGCGGGTGGACGGTCGCCTTTTCCTCGAGCCCGACCCGCTTGAGCAGGCCCATCGCCATTTCCTCGGCCGTCTTGCGATCCAGCTTCTTGACTTTCATAGGGGCGAGCACGATGTTTTCAAGGACGGTCAGATGGGGAAAAAGATTGAAACTCTGGAACACCATGCCGACCTCTTCGCGGATTTTCCTTATATCTACGTTCGGGGCGGTGACTTCGGCGTCATCGACGAAAATCCGTCCCGAAGTAGGAATTTCGAGCTTGTTGACCGAGCGGAGCAACGTGCTTTTGCCGCTTCCCGACGGCCCGATGATCACAACGACTTCTCCGTCATTGACAATCAAGTTCGCATTTTTGACGGCATGGACCGTCGATTTGCTTGTATCGAAATCCTTGCACAGATTTTCAATTCTGATCTTAGCCATTCTGATGCAACCTTTCCTCGAGTATTCCCACGAGGCGGGAGAGTAGCAGTGTGATGACCAGATAGATCAACGCGACGATCAGCATGGTCTCCAAAGAAAGAAAGGTGCGGGAGATGTATTCCCTTCCTTTTCGCAGGATGTCGCTGAGCGCGATGGTAGACACCAACGATGAATCCTTGAGCATCGAGATGAACTCGTTGCCGATGGCCGGGAGGATCACCTTGACCGTCTGCGGCAGGATGACATGCCTGAACGCCTGGCCACGGCTCAACCCTAATGCGATCGCCGCTTCCATCTGACCTTTGGGGACCGCTTGGATACCGGCTCTGACGATCTCCCCCATATATGCGCCGAAACAGATGGACAACGCTACGACCGCCGCGACCATTCCCTCGATATGGAAGAAACGCCCCATCGCATAATAGATGAAGATCAACTGAACCAACAGCGGGATGCCCCTGATCAGTTCCACATAGACGCCGCTGATCATATTGACGATCCGGCTCTTGCTTACGGAACCAAGACCGCAGATCAGACCGATCATGATCGCACCGAGGATTGCGAAGATCGTGACTTCAAAGGTAACCGGCGCCCCTTTGATCGTTACCATGAAGATATCCCGATATGGGGTGGGGTAGAAGATTACCAGGCCGGCGAGCAACGCCAGGGCGGCTATGAACGTTATCCGCCATGCGTTGAGTACATGGTGATCATCCTTGCGTGGGATCAGCACTCCGTCGGTCATTTGGATGGTAGTGCGTTTCTTCTGCCCCGCATGCGGGTCTACGGATACGGTTTTCTGTCTGACGACCTGGGTCTTTACCTCTTCGGTAATCAGCGTATCCTTGTCAGTGGTCGGGTTTTCCATGGCACCTTCTGTCTCACGAGCGCCACCTTGCGGTTCTTGGTCCATTGACCAACGGCGCAAGGTCGCGACGTGCATGGGATTGATATTGGATTCCTACTTGTCCATGCATGTTGAATATGCGGTAACTGCATAGAAATTCATTTTTTCATTTGTGAGATTATACGGACATTGACGCTTGATAGTCAACATATTTGTATGTCTTATATCGGATAATTTTGGTTTGGATGAATTTGTGGCCGGAATGTTCTGAGTTGAAAAACATGCACCAAAACTGTATTTTTTTGCATAAGAACCAATTGCCGGTTTTCCATGGCCGCTCTTCCTTTTCATGTCTTCGCCATCATAGGCGGCGATAGATCGGCATTGGCTGGAAAATTCCTTCCGCCCGTCCGATTTTCCTTGCAAAGATTCGATTTTCGGCTATCGTAGAGGAACATATGGGGTTATGTCGGGAAGGGGTATATGCCTGATGGACCTGTGACGGCGATAGTACTGGGGTGTGGTGGGCGAGGGATGGCGTACGCCATGTATGCGAAACAGCATCCTGACCAGCTCAAGATCGTGGGGGCCGCGGAACCTCGGCTTGATCGGATGGAGAAATTCGTAGAGCAGGTCTGTGATACCGATTGCGCCCGTTTCTCCTCGTGGGAGGAGGCGCTGGCTCGTGAACGCTTCGCCGACTGCGTATTTGTCTGTACGCTTGATACCATGCATACCCGGCCTGCGATCGAGGCGTTGCGCAAGGGGTATCATGTCCTGTTGGAAAAACCGATGTCCCCTGTAGAGATGGAATGTCAGGAAATAGTGAGGGAGGCCGAAGCTTCGGGGCGGGTTCTGAGCGTCTGCCACGTCTTACGCTACACTCCGTTCTTCCAGACTGTCAAACAGATTGTCTCGGACGGCCTGCTGGGCGATATCATGGCGATCGACCAGGTGGAGAACGTCGCCTATTGGCACCAGGCCCACTCCTTTGTCCGTGGCAACTGGCGCAGTAGCCGCGAGACTAGCCCGATGCTTCTGCAGAAAAGCTGTCACGATCTGGATATCATCCTCTGGCTGATGGAAGACCGATGCTCCTACGTCCCTTCGTTCGGTTCTTTGCGACATTTCACGCCGGAGAACGCTCCTGACGGCGCGACTTCCCGTTGCCTGGACGATTGTCCCCGTTCCGAGGACTGCCCGTACTACGCCCCGCGTTTGTATCTGACCGACGATATCGGTTGGCCGACGGACGTCCTTACCACCGACCTCAGCTATGAGGGCAGGCTCAAGGCGTTGAAGGAAGGCCCGTACGGACGATGCGTCTACCATTGTGACAACGACGTGGTGGACCATCAGGTCGTCAACATGGAGTTCGCCCACGGACAGGTCGCTACGTTCACCATGTGCGGCTTTACGTCCGACCATGGCCGTCAATTGAAAATCATGGGAACGAAGGGGCAGCTTGTCGCAGACATGTGTAAATCCGTGATCGTGTACACCGATTTCCTCACGGAGCAGGAGCATCGGATAGATGTGAAGGAGCCTGAGGATATGGTCGGACATGGGCATGGGGGAGGCGACTATGCGATCGTCCGCGATTTCTTGGATTCGGTCAGGACCGGTGGCGCGAGCGGCAATCTTTCCAGCGCGGCCGTCTCCTTGGAAAGCCATTTGATATGCTTCGCGGCGGAACGTTCCCGGCATATCCATGGCGTCGTCGCGCTTTCGTAGGGGCGATATGCCCTAGGCTCGCCTCGTCGCGGTCCTGGGGCTGTAGACGCTGACATGTTTCACCGACGATGATACGCAGGTGACATGCAAGTGGCATACAAATTGAAACCCGGAACGACGGGATAGTTCCTTATCCTGTTTTTCCGGGTTTCTCATCGAGCCTCCGACTAGCGGGGGTCTCTGTTCAAACGTCCTCGTCGCGGCGGGTTCCTTGACTCATCCTTCCAAGTCGCCGTGCCGGACCATGAGTCACAGCAGATTCCATTTCGCTTTGAGTTCCGCCATCTTGCCGTTCTCTTCCAATTTCGCGATGCAGTCGTTGAGCAGGTTCGTGAATTCCAGATTGCCCTTCTTGACGGCGATAGCGATGGGTTCCGTAATTTCCGACGCGATGCCGGAGACGGTGAGCTTGCCTGCGTAGTTCTGATTGCTCAACACATAGTCGCTGGCGATCAGGGAGTCGCAGACCACCGCGTCCAGGTTGCCGTTCATCAGATCCTCGACTGCGAAACCTACTTCGTCATAGGCTTTGATGTCGATATTCAGATTCGACTGCGCTTTGACCGCGTCTTCAAGGGCTATATGGCCGGTAGTCCCCAGCTGTACGCCGACCTTCTTGCCGTTCAAGCCCTGCAAATCGGCCATTCCCGACGCCTGCTTGTGGACGATGATCGCCTGGGTCACGTACAGGATCGGGGTGGTGAACTCCATTGACGGTTTGCGTTCTTCGGTGACGGAGACGCCGCTGGCGATCGCATCATAGGCGCCGTTGGAAAGGCCTGCGAAGATACCGTCCCATGCCACGTTCCTTACGCTCATGCTGTAACCGGTCATGGCCGCGAATTCCTTGATCAGATCGATTTCAAAACCGACGATATCCCCTTTCTCGTCCACGAATTCAAGCGGAGGCCAAGCGCAGTTCGCCGCGAATACATAGGAATTAGTTTCTTTCTGCCCTCCTGCGAACACAGGAGCCAGACACGTCAGAATCAACAACAGAGCTATGATTTTTTTCATGATATACAACCTCTTTCCATTGAATATGGCGACATGATGAATAAATATACAATAATTGTCAAGGAGTTTTTGTATAAATATGCATATTTTTCTATACACAGAATTTTGGCATGAATAAAAATTCCTCACTGCCAAACTGCTTCGGCCAATTGTACCTCCGCACGGCAGGATGGTCGAGAAAGCCGTCTGAACCGTATCGTCGCGGTTGTAAACTGTCTGGCGTATTCATTTTTCCGGCGAAACCTTTCTATGTCGGAGGGATAGGGGACTGGGGATACACGGGCCGCGCTACGTTGTACGGCGCTACAATGCCGCCACGCAATCCAATATCGCCCGCAGACCTTCTGAAACCGTACCGCTGACTACGAACTCCAAAAAATTCAGGTCGTGGTCATGACCATCAAAGACGTCAACGGACAGATTTGTCTTGCCTGCTTCCTTGAACGTCTCTGCGATGGCGTACACCTGTTCCACCGGAACGTTCGCATCGTTGACTCCATGAAAGATATATATCGGGATGTCCACTTGCGGCAACGTTTCGCTGTTGGGCGCCAGGGTGGCGTAGTCGTCGAACCATGCGGACGTCAGTGGAATTCCATAGTTCTCCGCCAACCACGTATCGTCGTGACGTTCTATCGCGGCAAACAGGGCGTCCCTGCCGGGTTTGAGCAAAATCGCAAAATCCCTTTCGTCGAGATACCCTGTGTTGTCGAGATCCAGGTCGTTGAAAGAAATGCCGAACATCGCGGCGATTTTGTACCGGTCCTCCATGAATTCTTTCTGCGATACGAGCCTGTCGCCGTCATAATCGAAATACTGACGGTAGAATACCATGCTGGATCCTCCGGACTGCTGCCATTCCAGCGTTTCAGCCATCGTTGTATTCGTATATCCGGCAAGCAGCAGCGCGTCAGCCTTCGCCTCGGTCGTCAATACGGTCAGTGGCGCAATGATGGTTCCCGCGCTCCAGCCTAGCAATATTACCTTCGCCTCATGAAGCCGGGGATTTGACTGCAATTCCCTGATGATCGTCGCTATGTCTTGTACCTCATTGTGGGGAATATAGGTACGGTAGGCCGTTTCGTCGATCGACTGGAACAAAGGGGGCTCGGTACCGATCGACACCCCCCTGGTATTGTAGCTGTAGAACGCGGTTCCTTGTTCTGCGAACCGTTCGGCGAAGAAATCAAAATAGGAAAAGGTGGTTTCGTTCATCTGCCGCTTGTTTTCATATGTATTGGGGCCTGAGCCGTTCACGTAGATTACACACTTGTCTATCGGTCCGTCTCCGACGGGAAGCGTCAGCCTGCCCGTGAGAGGATATCCGTCATATGCGGAGAAGGTGAGTATTTCCCGCGCGGGGCCGGCCGTCTCCGGCATTTCTACGTTGACTTGGTTCTGCCCTTTGACGGCGATATTCGCCGTCGGTGTGGAACAAGCGGTTGTGAATAGAAGAAGGTATATCAAGACGATCAACGACTGTTTCATGACCGAAGTATACAGTATTTCCGGTCATGGACAAGTCCTTGTCTCCGAAGGCGGGAAACGGTATCACATATGAAGCGTGGCCTCATATGCTGAAAAACGATGAAAGACCGCCCAATGGCGGCCTTTCATCGTTGTATCGGTTACGATATGTTCGCCGGACTACAGGATGTTCCACTTCGCCTTGAGAGCGGCGAGGGAGCCGTCGGCTTCCATTTTGGCAAGTCCGTCGTTGATCAGGTTCAGCAGCACTGTATTGCCTTTCTTGACGGCGATAGCGATATCTTCTTCCGTGAAGGGTTCTCCGACGACCGTGATCTTGCCTTTGTAGTTGTCGTTTGCGAGAACAAAATCGCTGGCGATCAGGGAATCGCAGACGGCTGCGTCAAGATTGCCGTTCATCATGTCTTCGATAGCGAGTCCGATATCGTCATAGGCGCGTTTTACGACATCGTAGCCGTCCAGTGCGAAATCCCCGGTGGTACCGATCTGCACGCCGATTTTTTTGCCGGAGAAATCCTTGATCCCCTTGACCGTCGCGGCGTCGGCCGCACGGACAATGACGACCTGCCCGGCGCTCAGAATCGGAGTTGAGAAGTCCATGGTGAGCTTCCTTTCATCGGTCACGGTGACGCCGGATGCGACGCCGTCGTAGGCGCCGTTCGCCAGCCCGGCGAAAATAGTATCCCAGGGGATATTCTTGACAGTCATGGTCACGCCGACTTTTTCTCCGATCAGCGGCATCAGTTCGACTTCAAAACCGGTGAGTACGCCGTTATCGACGAATTCGAGGGGCGGCCATGTCGCGTCAGCCGCGAAAACGTAGCCTTCGGTCTTTTCTTTACTGCCGCCCGCGAAAACCGGAGAGAGACATGCCAGTACAACGCACAGGACGATAAAAGTCTTTTTCATGTAGTTGCTTCCTTTGAAGGTATTGTGAGTATTTGATACACAAATATTGAATATATATGCAGAATAGTCAATAGATATCCAGATTCTGTGCATAAAACTGCATTGATAATGTGACGGAATGGATATCAAACTCTGCTTGAGGCCTAGATGCCGACTACGATGTTCGTAACGATGATCCCCACCGTCAGACCTAACACGATCCCGCCCACCACCTGCGAGAAGCTGTGTCCGAGCATCGTCTTGAGATTCTCAGGAGTGAATTGTCCTTCCCTATGGAGATCCGTGAGTATCCTGCTCCACTCATTGATGACTTCCGCTTGTTTTCCGGCTTCCCGGCGAATGCCCATGGCGTCGTGGATTACGATCGCGGCGAACACGACGGCTATGGCGAGTTCCGTCGTGGCGAATCCCTGTATCATGGCGATGCTGGTGACCAAGGAGATGACCGCCGCCGTGTGGGAGGACGGCATGCTGCCAGTGGAGAATATCAGCTTGTAGTTGAATGTATGATCGATCAACAGATGGATGAGAGGCTTGAGCGCCTGAGCGATCACCATACTGAAAAAAGCCGCTAGCAAGGGTGCGTTTGTGAGCAGATTTTCAAAAGTCATACCTTGTTCATCTCTTTGTAAGTCGATTCGATCCCGGAAGGGAACAGCGGTTGCCTCAGTCTCTATCCTTTATTTCCGCATCGATTACTGTAGACTGTTTTTCCGTCTTTGCCAACAATATCGGTGAAATTGCAGGATGTTCCGTCTGATTTTTTCATCAAGCGGCGGGAAGGACCTGCTCCTTGCTTGTCAGCCGACCGTGAAACTGCTATATCTGTTCTGCAATGGGGCTTGTCTGTCGTTTCGATTGACGTCCTTGTTTTCGTATCGACGTTTCCGATGGAGGAGTATGATGTTTACAGAGCAAAAGACCGATGCGATTCAATTCTGGGTATTGAATGTCGCATCGTTTCTGGGGCAGCTTTCAATCGCCATGGTCAATCTCTCCATCGTCTATCACCTGCGGCTCCGATTCGGTCTCTCCGCCCAGATGATTGGCGTCGCGACCAGCGTATATACCTTTACCTATTTCTTGTTTTGCATTGTCGGCGGCGGATTGTACAGTCGGATGCGCCCTCGTCATTGCATTGAACTGTCGATGCTCGGCATGGGCGCTTCAATCGCGGCGCTGATTCTCAGCGAACGGTTGTGGCTGGTATTTATTTCCTTGTCCATGTATGGAATCTTCATGTCGATGCTCTGGCCTCAGGTTGAAGGATGGTTCTCAAGGGGGAAGGAGGGCGCTCAGCTCAACCGGGTGTCCAGCGCGTTCAACTTCTCATGGTCCTTCGGCGCCGGGCTTTCCCCGTATGTGGCGGGGGTTCTTGTAGAGCGCTCCACGACCTTGCCCCTTGCCGCGGGTATCGGCGTGTTCGCCGTGGTGTTCCTGTTGATTTTTCTCGCTAGCGCCATCGTTCCCGGAATCCGGGCTGTAGGAAGCGAGCGTTCCCATATCGGTCAGAGCCGGTCGGAAGACCATAGCACGCCGTTACGGTATCTCTGCTGGGCCGGTATCGTCATGGTCTACACCGGATTGAGCGTCATACAGACGATCTTTCCGCTGTTCGCGAAGGACGTGATGCATATTGCCGAAAGTACGACTGGTTTCTTGTTGCTGATCCGCGGGCTATCCACCTGCTGCATGTTCATGTTCTTGGGTAAAACGGCCTGGTGGCAGTTCAAATTGCCTGTCGTCCTGGGCGTCCAGCTGACGTTCGGCCTTGTCTGTCTCTTGGGAATGGCCATACCGGCCTCCATCGTCCCGGTCGCGCTTGTCGCCTACGGGGTCTTTTTCCTGGTATTCGGCGTCCTGTTCGCCATGGCCTATACGTTGAGCATGTTCCATGGCGCATCCGGCTGCGTAAACCGTTCCCGGCGCATGATGATCCACGAGGTCTTGCTTACATGCGGGACTATCGTTGGAGCTATCTTCGGCGGAGCCATCTATGAGCATTTCAGTTTTCGCCAGGTGTTGTTTGCGATCTTCCTGTTCGTGGCTGTCCTGCTCGTGATGGAGGGCGTGGGAATCGTCGTTCAGGGGAAGATGCGAAAACGTCTTGCCTGACGGTGCGTCCATCTTGAGCGTTTCGTCTGGTGCGTTTCGTCTGGATGGGGAGATCGCTGGGCATTGAGTCCGCCGCATACGACGGCATGTCCGCGTGGCGGCGTCTTGTCAGGAGCGGTCGCGGCCATGGTCGATGCCGGACCGGTTGCGTATCGGTTGCGTATCGGTTGCGTATCGGTCTTCGGCGTCCATGATCGGGCGATTTGCTGGGTTTTGCAATTCTTCAGGGATTGGGGTAGTATACCCCCAGACTATACAGATAGATGGAGAGCGTAAATGGGCAAGACATTGACGGCGAAGATTCTTGAGGCCCACCTGATGGAAGGGGTGCTGAAAACTGGGGAGCCGATCGGAATCCGTATCGACCAGACCCTGACGCAGGATGCGACCGGGACCATGGCCTACCTGCAGTTTGAGTCGATGGGGCTGCCGCATGTGCAGAATGAACTTGCGGTCAGCTATGTAGACCACAATACCGTGCAGGTCGGATTTGAAAACGCCGACGACCATCGCTATCTGCAAAGCGTCGCGGCGAAATACGGCGTCGTGTTCTCCCGTCCTGGCAACGGCATCTGCCATCAAGTCCATCTTGAACGGTTCGGTGCGCCGGGCAAGACATTGCTCGGAAGCGATTCGCATACTCCCACCGGCGGCGGCATCGGCATGGTGGCGATCGGTGCCGGTGGACTGGACGTCGCCGTGGCTATGGCCGGTGGAGCGTTCCATATCATCAGCCCCAAGGTCATTGAGATCAGACTGCATGGCAGGCTGCGGCCTTGGGTTTCCGCGAAGGACGTCATCCTCGCCGTTCTGGAACGTTTCTCCGTCAAGGGGAACGTCAACTGCGTGTTCGAGTATACCGGCGACGGTCTTGCATCGCTTGAGGTTCCGGAACGGGCCACGATCTGCAACATGGGGGCGGAGTGCGGCGTTACGACCAGCCTCTTCCCCTCCGATGAAAATACCCTCAGGTTCCTTGCCGCGCAGGGGAGGGAGAATGTCTGGATTCCTCTCGCCGCCGATGTGGACGCCGTATACGACGGTCTGTTTGAGATCGACCTCTCCTCGCTGGAACCCCGCTGCGCCGCCCCTCATTCACCCGGCAATATCGTCAGGATCAAGGATATGGCGGGGACCAGGATTGATCAGGTCGCCATTGGCTCCTGCACCAACAGCTCCTATACCGATATGCGCAAGGTCGCTGAAATACTCGACGGCCGTTTAGTCGCTCCTGGCGTTACGCTTGGAATCGCCCCTGGAAGCAGGGAAGTATTGATGATGCTCGCAGAAGACGGTTCTCTGGAGAAGATGATCGCCGCTGGCGCCAGAATTCTGGAAAGCGCTTGCGGTTTTTGTATCGGCAACCATTTCAGCCCCAGTACCGATGGGATTTCACTTCGGACAAGCAACCGGAATTTTGAAGGCCGCAGTGGGACCAAGAGCGGACAGCTGTATCTTGTCAGTCCTGAGACTGCCGCGTTGGCGGCTGTTTCGGGGGTTTTCGTCGATCCTTTGTCCGACCACGGGGTCGCCTATCCTCAGGTCCGCATGCCGGAGAAATTCGCCGTCGACGATCGCATGTTCATATTCCCTCCTGCGGACGGTTCCGGCGTCGAGGTCGTCAGGGGACCGAATATCGGCGCTCCTCCGGCCAATACCCCGATGAAACGGACGCTCCAGGGCCCCGCCGTCATCAAGGTCGGGGACAAGATTACCACGGACCATATCATGCCCGCGGGGCAGCGTCTGAAATACAGATCCAATATACCCGCTTACGCCCAATATGTATTCGAGCCGGTCGATCCGACGTTCCCGCGGCGCGCGGTCAGTCAGCGTGACGCCGGTCAGGACAACGTCATCGTCGCCGGCGTCTCCTATGGGCAGGGGTCCAGCCGCGAACATGCGGCGATCTGCCCCATGTATCTCGGGGTAAAGGCGGTCGTCGCGAAATCCATTGAACGGATACATCAGAACAACCTCTGTAATTTCGGCATTGTTCCGCTGACGTTCATCGATGAGACTGACTACGATTTGATTTCCCAGGGCGACACCCTCAGGATCGAGGATATGCCCCGACAGTTGGAGCGGGCTGTCGAAGCGAAATCCGCTGGAGGCTTTTCGTCCGTCCTGCTGGAGGATGTGACTTCCGGCGCGAAGATTGAACTCGCGGCCGATATTACGGCCAGCCAATTGAAGATGTTGCTTGCCGGTGGCCTGCTCAACAGCCTCAAGGAGGTGAAATAATGACTGACAATGCCATTCAGATGAAAAACGGAACACTGTCCGTTCCTGATACCCCTGTGATTCCGTATATCGAAGGCGACGGCGTCGGCGCTGAAATCTCTTCCGTCATGCGGAATGTGCTTGATGCCGCGGTTCGTGTGTCGTATGGCGGATCCCGTAGGCTGTTGTGGAAGGAGATCCTGGCCGGAGGTAAGGCTGCCGGATTATGCGGCGGGAACTATCTGCCGCAGGAGACCATCGACGCCATCAGGGATTACAAGGTAGCTATCAAGGGACCCTTGACGACCCCTGTCGGCGGCGGCATGAGGAGCCTCAACGTCACGTTGCGTCAGGACATGGACCTGTATGTCTGTCTGCGACCCGTCCGGTGGTTCCCCGGTGTTCCTTCTCCGGTCAGACACCCTGAATTAGTGGATATGGTCGTGTTCCGGGAGAATACGGAGGATATCTACGCCGGTATCGAATGGGAGAGCGGTAGCCCCGAAGTCAAGAAGGTCGTTCAATTCTTGCAGGAAGAGATGAAAGTCAGGAAGATACGCTTTCCGGAGACTTCCGCGTTGGGAATCAAGCCTGTGTCGGTCGAGGGCTCGGAACGTCTGGTTCGTGCGGCCATCAGGTATGCGCTGGACAACGATAGACGGAACGTCACGTTGGTCCACAAGGGCAATATCATGAAGTTCACCGAAGGCGGATTCCGAAAATGGGGATATGAACTTGCCCGGCGCGAATTCGGTGCGATCCAGGATGAGAAAGGCGGGTGGGCCATCCCCCGTGCAGGACGTGAGCCGTTGGTGATCAAGGATTGTATTTGCGATGCGTTCCTGCAGAATATCCTGCTCAGGCCCGCCGACTATGATGTCGTGGCCACATTGAACCTCAACGGCGACTACATCTCCGACGCCCTTGCCGCCGAGGTCGGCGGGATCGGTATCGCTCCGGGTGGGAACATCAACTACGACAGCGGTATCGCGGTATTCGAAGCGACCCATGGAACGGCGCCCGATATCGCGGGGCAGGACAAGGTCAATCCGTTGTCGATAGTACTTTCCGGGGAGCTGCTGCTCCGGTACATCGGCTGGACCGAGGCTGCGGACAAGGTGGTGTCCGCGGTGCGGAAGGCTATTTCCAGTAGAAGGGTGACCGCCGACTTCCATCGGCTGATGGTAGCTGACGGGCAGGACGCCCAGTTGCTAGGAACCCGTGCGTTTGGCGAATATCTGGTTCACTGCATCGCCATGTAGCCGAGGGTATCCCTTCTTGAGGCGATAACAAAGACCTCCGGTGAAGTGCAAATACGTGGATTCAGCGCATGATTGGCGCGGCAAGAGCCGCATCAGTCCTGCGCTGATTCCCATGGGGCGATGCGATTGCGTCGTCGTCATAGTCCATTTCTATCGTCAGTCTTCCCAGATGTCTTCCGGTTTTCGCAATTTCTCCTCAACCTCCGCCATCCGTTCCTCATATCCGTCTATCTTCTTGTCCAGACGGTCAAGTACGTCTTCCATGTCGGCAATTCGTTTCGCGAGCTGTCTGCGCTGTTCAATCAACAATTGTTTTCTAGCGGAGATCGTCGCCGTCCCTTGCTGGAACAGAGAGACGTATTCAATCAGTATTTCTATCGGCAGGCCGGCTCCACGCATGCATTTGATGAACTGGACCCAGTTGCAAGCCTGTTCGTCATAGTTGCGTATGCCGTTTTTCCTGTGGACGGGAGGAATCAGCCCGATACGTTCATAGTAGCGCAACGTGTCGGCCGATACCTCGAATTTCTGACTTACTTCAGCTATGGTCATGTCTGTCACCTCATTATGTCTGATTCTTCAATCCTCATGGCCTGCCTGCCATGCAAATGATACGACCGGTCCTATCGGCCGAAAAGCTGGACGGCCTGCCGCATGTTCTTCATGACCTCTACTTTGAAAGGACAACGTTTTTCACAAGCGCCGCAGGAAACGCATTCCCCGGCGTGGTGGGGAAGGGCGGCATAATGTTCCCGGACGGTTTCAGGGACCATCCCCTGCGCTTTCGCAAGGTTGAGGAACTTTGTGACGGATGCGACGTCGATACCTTTCGGACATGGCGCGCAATGTCCGCAATACATGCAATGTCCCTCCCAGCTGATCTTGGGAAAATCCGCGAAGGCCGGCGCATAATCCTTTTCCCCGTCCGTCGCCGTTTCATAAGCGATACTGGCTTGAAGCTCCTCGACCGTATGGGCTCCGACAAGGACCGTCGCGACCGCAGGTCTTGTCAATGCGTAATGCAGACACTTGCAGGGGGTGAGCGCCTTGCCTGCCGGAGACAACGTTTCATCCAGCAGGTCCCCGCCTCCAAAAGCCTTCATGACGGTGATTCCGACCCCCATCCGGCTACAGGTCTCATAGAGGGCCTGTCGATCGGAATCCATGTTGACCAGAGGTCTTTCATAGTTCTTGTCGTCCCACAATGCGCCGCAGTCGTCGTTCGCAGGCTGGAGATCGTAGCAGGGGTTCACACTGAACATGAGAACGTCTATGAGCCCGCTGTTCACCGCTGCCAGCGCCGCGACTGGATTGTGGCTGCTCAAGCCGAGATATCTGATCTTCCCTTCGCGTTTCAGCGCGAGGGCGTATTCCATGACGGGGCCCTCGGAGACTCTCTTCCAGTCTTCCAACGAATCGACGTAATGGATCATTCCCACATCGATATAGTCGGTCTGAAGGCGGACGAGCAAATCTTTAAAACCAGCTTTTACTTCCTCGATTTTCCGTGTCCGTTCATATTGCCCGTTTTTCCAGACTGTACACATGTGCGCCTGTAGGATGAATTTCTCCCTGCGTCCGGCCAGCGCCTTGCCAAGGCGTTCCCGAAGCTCCGGATGGGGGATATAGAGGTCGATATAGTTGACGCCCGCCTGTTGCGCCATATCGACCAGCGCTTCTGTCAACGCTCCGTCATGATCGACGAAGCCTTCGCATCCCATACCGATTTCACTGACCTCCAGGCCTGTGCGCCCGAGTTGCCGATATATCATTTCATATTCCCCCTTGTTCATATTTCAAGTTTCTCGATCCAGCTTTTGACAGACGGTCCGGCCGATCCAACGTTCGAACCTTGTATGGCGAGACCTTTTTTCAGCCGTGCCTGTGGGCATAGCGCCGCGATATCGCGTTCGCTACGTCCCATTCCGCTTCCTTCATGGGTACAGAAGGGAATGATCGTCTTGCCGGAAAAATCATTGCGCTCCAAAAATGTCCAGACGGGCATCGGCATGGTTCCCCACCAGTTCGGATAGCCAAGAAAAACGATGTCGTAGTCCTCAATGCTCCCTAGCGCAAGGGCCAGCGTCGGCCGGGCGTTCTCCGCGAGTTCCTGCTTCGCCACGTCCGTCGTTTCATGATAGTCCGCGGGATATTCGGTCTGGGGAAGTATCCGCATCAGGTCGCCGCCGGTTTCATTGCCGATCAGCTGAGCTACGACTTCCGTATTTCCAACGGCGAGTCCGATGATCTTACCGCCGACGTAGTTGTATCCCGCTCGTGAAAAATATGCTATCAGACATTTGTGTTGCTGGGTATCCATCTGTTTCTCCATCCATCATCCTGTTCGGATGATATGTTCTCATGTTAAAACGGTTCTTGCCGTTCCTCGGCCCTGTTTCGTCAGTATGCATGGGAATTCCCGGTATCTCCCCGGAGAACGAGCCGCCAAGTCGGTGAATTCTCACGGAGGATGGATGAACAATACTGCTTGGAGTTAGCTCCAAGTCAAGGTGTTATTGTAAAAAAGTCGGGAAATAACGCCGACGGGAATCCGTCGGCCATGGATTGATTCCAACGTATCAGAACGAAACGGTCTTGAAGCTCGCAATGGGCATGCCGTTCGTCGCATTTTGATACTCGCACGCTCGAAGCTCGGCGTACTGTACCGATCCGTCGGGTTGTGGCGATCTATCGGTCTTCGATGTACGAGAGGTCGAAGTCCTTGAAATTCAGCAGCGTCCCGCTGACTCCGGGCATATGGGAGGTGGTTTCTATATCGGCCATTTCCGATGCCACCGCCCATATCCGTCCGATACCGGCGGCTATGGCGCTTTCTATGCCGCTTCGTGTGTCTTCGAACACGATGCAGTCCTGTGGTCGCAGATCCAGCGTTTTCGCCGCGGCGAGATATACGGCGGGGTGGGGCTTGCCGGGAAACGACCCGCGGTCATATGTGATCCTGTCGTCCGAAAACCAACGGTGGAGATCAAACCACTCGATATAGCGTGCGAGATTGCCCGCGCCACAGCTGGTGGCGATCGCAAGCGGCACGCCCAGGGCTTTGCAGGTGTCCAGCAGCTGTTTCGCTCCCGGCGCAAGTTGCAGCCGTTGTGGATGTCCAAGGCACAGAGCGATGTACATCTCTTCTTTCTCTTCGGAAATCCGGGCGATTTCTTGCGGGGTGGGGGCGTGTCCGAGCAGGTATTCGATTGTCGCGGGATTCGTCCTGCCGTTGAGCAAGGCGGATTCTGCATCGCTGAACTCTGTTCCCCGCAGCCGCCGGGACATCGCTTTCCAAGCCTCCCTGTTCTGCCATGTGTCCCAGAACAAGGTGCCGTTGAAATCGAAGACAAGGCCTTTTCTACCCATTGTGCGTTCCTTCATCAATAAGAAGAACCTGAACCGGCTTGGCGGCAACGGACATCTTATCTTTGGTCGAGCGGCTGAACCTTCCTGACGAACGGTCCATTGTAGACCTGGCGGGGCCGACCGATTTTCTGATAGGGGTCGTGCCTCCATTCAAGCCAGTGGGCGATCCAGCCGGGAAGTCTTCCCATTGCGAACAGCACGGTGAACATCGAGGATGGAATCCCCATCGCATGAAAGATGATTCCGGTATAGAAATCGACATTCGGGTACAGGTTCCGTTCAATGAAATATTCGTCGTTGAGGGCTATCTGTTCCAGCTCCATGGCTATATCGAGCAGAGGGTCCTGGACGTTTGTCGCCTCGAGTACTTCCTTGCAGAGTTTTTTCGCTATCTTCGCCCGGGGATCGTATGTCTTGTAGACCCTGTGGCCGAAACCCATCAACCGGAAAGAATCGCTCTTGTCCTTCGCCTTTTTGACTACTTCCTTGATGGAAAGGCCATCGTTGTAGATCTTGTTCAGCATCTCCAGCACGGCTTGGTTCGCTCCGCCGTGCTTGCTTCCCCAAAGGGCGCAGCAGCCCGCAGATACGGAGGCGAAGAGATTGGCTTCGCTACTGCCGACCAGTCGTACCGCGGAGGTGGAGCAGTTCTGCTCATGGTCGGCGTGGAGGATCAGCAGTTGATTCAACGCCTTCACATGTACGGGATTCCTGTCATACGGAGTGACCGGTGAATTGAACATCATGTTGAGGAAGTTCTCGCAGTAGGAATACTTGTAGGAGGGTTCGACGAAATCAAGACCACGCATCTGCCGATAGCTGAAGGCCGCTATGGTCCTCATCTTGGAAAGTAGTCTGGTGACGGTGAGGTCGATGTTTTCTTCCGGGTCCATGTCGTCCATTTCGGGATAGAACGCGGAAAGGGAGGCGACCATGGCTGCGAGAATCGCCATAGGATGCGCATGGTGAGGATATGCGCGGAAAAAGTTCCGCATGTCCACGTGGAGGAGCGAATGCTTGTTGAGCAGGTCCGCATAGGTCTGTCTCTGAGCGGTGTCGGGCAGCTCTCCCTTGATCAGCAGATAGGCGACCTCGACGAAATCACAGTGTTCGACCAGATCCTCTATGTCATAGCCTCTATATCTGAGGATTCCCTGTTCGCCGTTGATATAGCAGATCGAGCTGGAACAGGAACCGGTGTTGACGAAGCCTGGATCGTAGGTGATATAACCGGTTTCTTTCCGAAGGGCGGTGATATCGATCGACTTGTCTCCCATATTGTCGGTAATGACGGTCAAGGGGAGTTCCTTGCCGTCAAGAATCAGCTTTGCCCCGTTTTTGACTATTTCCATGTACAAGCTCCTTATGTTCCGTATATGCCGCCGGACGCCCTGTTTCATTGTTTCCCTGAAACAGGGGAAATGTCTCGATCCATATTCTTGCTGAGCCCTTTGCGCCCGTCTTTAGTTGTTGTAACTATCCGGTGATGGAACAGGCTTCCTTCGTGACGGGATCCTACTCTGTGAAGCAATCGGCCCCTGAGAGCCTGTCGAGGGCCAGGACCAACGCCTGCGTCCCGTTCCTGCCGTTGCCGGTTCCTTGTAACGCGACGTACAGCTGGTTGACCAACGCAAGCCCCGGTAACGAGAGCTGCATCTTCTGCGCTTCCTCCAACGCGATTCCCATGTCCTTGACGAAATGGTCGATGAAGAAGCCCGGCGCATAGTTGCCTTTGATGATCCGGGGGGCCAGATTGTCCAAAGTCCAGCAGCCAGCCGCTCCTTTGCTGATCGTTCCGACCATGGTATCGAGATCCAGTCCCGCTTTACGTGCGTACAGAAGCGCTTCACAGACGCCGATCATGGTTCCCGCGATAGTGATCTGGTTCGCCATCTTCGTATGCTGTCCGGCTCCCGGTCCCCCTTCCAGGACGGATGCTTTTCCCATGATGTTGAAGAAGGGCAGAACTGTTTCGTAGGTGTCCTTGACGCCTCCCGCCATAATGGAAAGTCTGGCCTCCCTGGCTCCGACGTCGCCCCCTGATACCGGCGCGTCGATGCTGTCGCACCCAAGCTCCCGCGCCTTTTCATTGATCCTGATTGCAAGCGACGGCTTGGTAGTCGTCATGTCGACGAAGATCTTGCCCGGTTTCGCTCCGGAAAACAGCCCTTCGGTTCCAAAATAACATTCTTCGACGTCGGTAGGGAATCCTACCATTGTGAAGATGATATCGCTTTTCATCGCTACTTCACGAGGAGTCTCGGCGAGCGTTGCGCCTTCTTCCACCAGGGGCTGGGCTTTCGCTGCCGTCCGATTGTAGACGACGGCGTTATAGCCCGCCGCCATGAGATGATGGCACATCCAACGTCCCATCACACCTGTGCCGATCCAGCCGATAACAGGCTTTGTTTGGGTTACTGTCTGCATAAGGCCTCTCCTCGAAACATGATAAGTTGATGTATCCTAGCCGATTTTCAATAAAAAGAAAATAGCGTTTTTTACTATGGACGATACTGCGCGGGCTCTTTCCTCAATTTGAAACCATGGGTATAATGAATGACGGAGGCAAGACATGGAGCATGTTAGCGTCAAGAATCTTCCGCCTGAGGAAAAAGTTGTTGATATCGCCGGTTTCTTCAAGGTGTTCGGAGATCCGACCCGGCTGAAGATCCTTTTCCTGTTGGAAGAGGGCGAGCTTCCCGTGAACGCCATCGTGGACGCCTTGGGCATGCAGCAGTCCGCCATCAGCCAGCAGCTCAAGCTGTTGAAGGCTTCCCGTCTGGTCCGTTGGAGAAAAGAGGGGAGGAATATCTATTATCGGCTCGATGACGACCATATCGCCCGTATTCTCTCCCTTGGCGCGGAACATTATGAAGAGACGTTGAATTGATCGTCGTGGGGATGCTTGAGTCGGAAGATCACAGCGGGAGTGTTCTGTTTCTGTCCGATGGGATTCAAACCGACATACGCATGGACGAGCTTTTTGTTCGGTGATAAGGAGCGTGGTTATGGTTGAACATGTGCATCTGTTGTATTTCAGTCCTACCGGCAACAGCCGGACGGCCGCCAACGCGATTGCGTTCGGTCTTGAGGCCGATATCGATCTGAATCATGACTTGACCAAAGCGTCGGCGCGTCGGGAGGTCCTGGAGAAGGGGATGGCCTTCGACAAGGATGATGTAGTCGTCATTTGCGCTCCTGTCTACGCAGGCCGCCTGCCGTCCTGTTTCGCAGGTCTGTTTCCATCGATCCACGCCGATGGTTCAAAAGCCGTCCTCGCCGTCACATACGGTAACCGCGCATATGAGGATGCCTTGGTCGAGCTGGAGGATCTGTGCTGTGCGTCCGGCTTCGTCCCCCTGTGCGCCGGCGCATTCGCCGGTGTGCATTCCTATGACGACCGTATCGGCGCCGGGCGGCCTGACGCCAAGGATCTTGACGCGATGCACGCCCTTGGCCGTATCGCATTGGGAAAACTCAACGACGGCGATATCCTGACGGGGGCTGTTCAGGGGAACCGTCCGTACAAGCCGGGGATGGTTAGCGCCGCCCCAGCGTATGGAGCCGTCGTATTTGGGCATTGTTCTGAATGCGGCGCTTGCGTGGCGGTCTGTCCGGTCGAGGCCATCGACCCTGCCCATCCGTTCAAGACCGACGTCGCTCTTTGTATCCGTTGCGCGGCATGTGTCAAAACCTGTCCGCTACATGTCCGTACCTTCACGGACTCACGGCACGAGAAGGTGTTGAAGCTGCTCGAGGAGCGATGCCTCGGAACAAGAAGAGAAGCGCAGCTTTTCTTTTAGCTTTAGGGGTAGCCTGCACGACCTCATGCCCTACATGACATAGAACGGCGTTCCGCAATGCGGACAATATACGAGACGTCCTGGCGTTGTCGGGGAAATCGGTTCCGTTCCGTAATATGTAACGGAGTCTCCGTTGACGGTGATGATTGAACCGGGGAATATCCGGGTCGCTTTCTTTCCGTTCCTGTCGAAATATGCATTTTGCTCCGCTGTGGAGGAAGTAACGGCGATTTCCTTGAAAGGAAAGTCTTTGAAAGTTTCCAGCGATATATCGGAATCGATGCCGATGAAGAGCAGCAAGGACTTCGAAATGGAATTCAGCTGGAAAAGGAGGAATTCAAAATCCTCATCGGTCGCCCCGAAGGCCACGACGATACAGTTGTCGTCGTCGGAAAGCATCCAGATCCCATCGTCCATCTGCTGTATCAGATACCCTTTCTTCTCCAGGTACCAGGTTGTCTCGTCAACGATGTACGGTCGATCTCCTTTTTCATCGAGATAGATTTTGAAACTGGCGGCGTCTTCATCGTAGGATGGCGGAATTTCGATATTGAGTGCGAAAACGGATGCCATCGAAAGCATACAGATGAACAGCATGATAACGGTCTTCTTCATTTCCTGCTCCTGAGTTTATTTCTTATATGTCAATGTAGGCATTCATTATAGATAAGTTTTTCTGTAGGTGCAATAGTACCTTTCGGACGACGAAATCGAAATAAAAAAGAGCGCCGCATTCGTCTTCCGACTATGCGGCGCCCCCAAAGAATCACCGGCTATTATTCACAAATGTGAAAAAACCTTAGTACGCGGCGTTCAACCATGTAATTCCATCGATCTTGGCGGTAAAGTACGGAGCGCTCTGGAAATGGGATTCATGGAACGCGCCGTTGAATACCGCTTCGCCGGTATCAGCGGTGAAGTCGCCGTTGGTATCAAGCGCGAACGCCTGTGTCAGCTTCTTGCCGTCGACGGTGAAGGTGTTGGTATCGAACACCTGGATTTTTCCGGCCTTGATGTCGGCGATGACCTGGGCCATCTTCTCGGCGGTCCCAGGAGCTGCGATGGCTTCGTTCAGATGCGTCATGACGACCGCGTCGTCGTTCATTCCCTGGCACCAGTCCTGAGGCATCGTCACGCCTTCGACATGCGCTTTGATGAATTCGTAGAAATACACGGACCAGTCGATGCGCGTCGAGATCAGGGACGCCGCGGGAGCGACGCCAGTCATGTCGGCATTGTAACCGGTATGGAACACACCCTTGCTCTGGGCCGCGGTCGCGGGAGTGGTGTTGTCCGAATGCTGGGAGATCATCACGCAGCCTTGGTCGATAAGGGCAAGGGCCGCATCGGATTCCGCCGTTGCGTCAGACCAGGAACCTACGAAGGATACCTTCATGGTCACCGAAGGACAGACGCTCCTGGCGCCGAGGAAATAAGCGGAGAAACCGGAGATCACTTCGGCGAAGGAGTAGGCGCCGACATAACCGATAACGGCCTTGTCAGCGGTGATCTTGCCTTCCGCGATCATCTGGTTGAGCTTCATGCCCGCTACCACGCCCGCTACATAGCGGCCTTCGTAGATATTCGCGAACGCATTGTATGTATTCGGCAGACCGTCGACGCATGATACGCAGTTGGTGCAACCGACGAACAGTACCTTGGGATAGTTCGGCGCGACTTCCAACATGAAGGGTTCAAATCCATAGCTGTTGTTGAAGATGATCTGGCAACCTTCCTCCGCCGCCTCGATGTTGGCGTCCAGACAAGTCGAATCCTCGCCGATATTGTATTTCGTCACCCATTCGACGTTGATGCCTTCCGCTGCCAATTTCTTGGTGGCTTCGTTGCGGCCCTGGATGAAATTGTACGAATACCCCTGGTCGTTTTCGTCGCCGATGCAGAGCAGACCGACTTTTATGGTTTTCCCATCACCGGCAGAAGCGGGAACTTCCGATGAGCCGCCAGCAAACGCCAAACCTGCTACAAGCAGCATGGCAAGAAGCGCGAGTGTGATTTTTTTCATGTTTCTCTCCACTTTGATTCCAGAGACCTGGAACTGTTTTTTTTGTGAACTAAAAAAACTCCACATGGTTACGATTTTATCATATTTATCATGTTTTACAACAATGTTTACAAAAAAACACGATATGTTTACATCGTCCGGCGGAGCCTTGTGCCTTCTCAGGAGCCTCAGTATCTTCATGCTCCTCATTATCCTCGGGGCCGTCAGAGGTCGTCAGAACTGTCAGAGTCCGTCAGAGCCGTGAAAAGGGGAGGCCGCATCCTTCTCGGACATGCGCGCCTCCCTGTGCCGAATATCGGCGCTTATCGTTCCTCCCGGAAATAATTGAGGCCGAGGGAGGCGGGCGGCTGCTTCTCCTTGTTGTTGCGCATGCTGGAGAAGACAAGCACTATGACCGTAACGACGTAGGGGAGAATCTTGTACAACTCCGTCGGGATGAACGGAACCACGACGCGCAGATACATGATCATCATGGCGCCGAAGATGATTGAACCCCAGATGGCGTTCAACGGCCTCCACATGCAGAATATCACGAGCGCCACGGCGAGCCACCCGACGCCTGCGAGTCCTTCATGGTTCCAGACGCAGCCCGCGGTGGTCGTGATGTACACCATGCCGCCGATGGCCGAGAGTCCGCCGCCGATGATCGTCGAGAGGTATTTGTATCTCGTGATATTGATACCCGCGGCATCGGCGGTCGCCGGAGATTCTCCTACGGCCCGCAGGTACATGCCGTAACGGGTCTTGTAGAGGAACAGGTGCATCAGGATCGCGAGCACCACCGCCAGATAGAAGAATACGGTATGGCTGAACAGGATGTTCCCGACGATGGGTATCCCCGACAACGCCCTCGGAAATATCGACTGGGAGAACGCTGCCTTCAGGCTGTTGCTGAGCGCGACGTAGCCGCCCTCGCTGACACGCATGAATTCGCCGGTGAACTGTCCGACGCCCGTACCGAAGATCGCGAGCGCGAGACCCGTCACATTCTGGTTCGCCCGCAGGGTAATGGTTAGGAAGCTGTAGATCGAAGAGGCCACGGCGCCCGCCGCGAAAGCCGCCAGAATTGCGATGACTATGGCCACCGCCCCGTTGGAAGCCGCCGTCCCGACCATCTTTTCATAGTAGAACGCACCGGCGAGCCCGAACGCGCCTCCCATGTACATGATGCCCTCGACCCCGAGGTTGAGGTTGCCCGATCTTTCCGTGAGAATCTCGCCAAGGGTGCCGAACATGAGGACCGTACCGAACGTGACGGCCGCGACGATCAATGATATCAAGGTACTCATGCTTTCACCTCCTGTACGGCCTTGTGTCGCAGAATGATCTTGTAGTTGATGAAGAATTCACAGCTCAGCATGCAGAAAAGCAAAATGCCGATCACGATGTCCGCGATGGATGCCGGCACTTGCAGCCTGGTCTGCAACGTATTCGCCCCCTTGGTCAGAATCGCGAGGATCATCGAGATGACGATCATGGCGAAGGCGTTGAGCTGGCTCAGCCAGGCGACGGTGATGGACGTGAAGCCGACGCCGTTCGCGACCCCTTTGTAGAGCGTGTAGTTCGCGCCCGATACGACGATGAACCCCACTATGCCGCAGATGGCCCCGGAAACGAGCATGGTGCGCATCATGATACGCCCGACGTTCATGCCCGCGTACCGCGCGGTGTTGTACGAGTCTCCGATGACGGCGATCTCATATCCCTGTTTCGTTCGGTTCATATAGATGTACATCACCACCACGAGGACCAGGACGATGATCCAGCCGCAGTGGATTCCGAACACGGACGGCAGCCTGGCCGACTGTTTGAACATCGGGATGATCTGGGAGCCCTTCCGGCCTTCCCACGGACCGCCCTGCAACCACGCCACGATGCCGATCGCGATGTAGTTCATCATCAAAGTGAACAGAGTCTCGTTCGTGTTCCATTTCGCTTTGAAAAAAGCCGGAATCAGCGCCCATAGCCCCCCTGCCAACGCAGCCACGAGGAACATGACCACCAGAAGCGGGAATCTGGGGAGTTTGTCATACCAGAACAATGCGAAGTACGACGCCGCGATGGCCCCCATGGTGATCTGGCCTTCGGCGCCGATATTCCAGAAGCGCATCTTGAAACACGGGGCTATGGCGAGCGCTACCCCCAACAGGGGAATGGCGATTTTTATCGTCTGCTTGAGGTATATCGGTTTGCTGAGCGAACCTTGGATGATGATTCCATATGCGGTGATCGGGCTGTTGCCGGTGAGGAGCATCGGAATGCACCCGAGTACAAGGGCGAACACAATGGAGGCGACCCTGATGAGCCAGACCTTCTTCGGATCCATGTGGTCTCGTTTCGCAAGACGTATCAGCTGCGTTTTCGGTTCTGCGCTCATCGGCTTTCCTCCCCGCCTTCAATGCTGGTCATCATGAAACCTATCTGTTCCTTGGTAGTCGTGCGGGCGTCGACGATGCCGCTGACCTTTCCTCCGCACAGCACAAGGATCCTGTCGCACAATTCCAGCAGTACATCAAGGTCTTCGCCGACATACAGTACCGCGACGCCCTTCATTTTCTGTTCGGTAAGCAAGTTGTAGATCGTGTAGGAGGTGTTGATGTCCAGCCCCCGCACCGCGTAGGCGGTCATGAGGACGGCCGGTTCGCCTGAGATTTCACGGCCGACAAGTACTTTCTGGACGTTGCCGCCGGACATCCTCCTGACCGGGAAGCTCGTACTGGGGGTAACGACTTCCAGCTCGTCCCAGATGCGTTTCGCTAGTTCTTCGGGCTGCTTGCGATGCAGGAAAGCGCCTTTGCCGGTCTTCCAGGAACGGAGCAGCATGTTGTCCGTCATCCCCATGGAGCCTACCAGCCCCATGCCGAGGCGGTCTTCAGGTACGAACGCCATGCCGACGCCCGTCTTGCGAATCTGCATGGGCGTTTTTCCCACCAGCTCGGTTTCGCCGCCGTCGTCGCCGATGAACTTCACGGAACCTGCCGCTACCGGGTACAGGCCTGTGACCCCTTCCAGCAATTCCTTCTGACCGGAGCCGGCGATACCTGCGACACCCAGAATCTCCCCCGTCATCGCCGTAAAGGAAACGTCGTCGAGCTTCGTGATCCCCTCATTGTCGACGCAAGTCAACCCTTCGACCATCAGCCGCGGTCTGGGAGCGTCATATACGGGTCTGTCGATATTGAGCGTCACGGCGTGCCCGACCATCATGTCCGTCAAGGCCTGCGGACTGGTCTGTGACGTATGCACCGTGCCGATGTACTTTCCCTTTCGCAGGACGGCCACCTTGTCCGAGACGTCCATGACTTCGTTGAGCTTGTGGGTGATGATGACGATGGCTTTGCCGTCGGCCTTCATGTTCCTCAGCACGTCGAAAAGCTTCGCCGTCTCCTGGGGGGTCAGGACCGCTGTCGGTTCGTCAAGGACCAGAATCTCCGCTCCCCGGTACAACACCTTGACGATCTCAACCGTCTGCTTCTGGGAGACCGACATGTCGTAGATTTTCTTCGTAGGGGAGATGTCAAAACCGTATCTGTCGCAGATTTCCCGCACCTTGGCGTTCGTAGCCTTCAGATCCATCTTGCCGTCGTCGAGGCCGAGGATGATGTTCTGGGCCGCGGTGAATACGTCCACCAGCTTGTAATGCTGATGTATCATCCCGATCCCATGGGCGTAAGCGTCCTTGGGGGAACGAATCCAGACCGGGACGTCGTCCATGAATATCTGCCCCTCGTCCGGTTGGTAGATGCCTGACAGCATGTTCATCAAGGTAGTTTTTCCACTACCGTTTTCTCCAAGCAGAGCGAGTACCTCGCCCCGGTTGATCTTCAAATCAATGCCATCGTTGGCCACCACTTCGCCAAAACGCTTGGTGATGCCTCTCATCTCGATTGCGCAAACCTTTTCCAACATCCTGCCTCCTAGGCTACAAGACATGGTAGCATGGCGGATTGATTCTCACAACAAAAAACAACAAAGCGCAACAAAAAAACGTCGTAAGCGTGCATATAACGCTTACGACGTCTTTGTCGTTGTCCGACGATTCCGTCTCACGACCGCCCGTAAAAAGGCCGTCGCCGGAACGCTCCGTTCCTGCGTTCCCCTTAATTGGCCCGCGTGGCTGAAGCCATCAGCCGGATCGCGTTGATATTGATGAAACCCTTGCAATCGACCGGGTGGTATCCACCGGCGATATCCATGCTACCGAGCGCCTCGTTGTAGAGCGAGCATGGACTGGTGATTCCTGCGTTGATCACGTTCCCTTTGTACAGGGCGACCTTCGCCGTACCGGTGACATGCTTCTGGCTCTGTTCAAAGGCGGCGGTAAGCATGTCGAACTCCGGGGCATGCCAATAGCCGTTGTAGATCAGCTCCGCGTATTTGGGCATCAGGCAGTCTCTGAGGTGCATCGCCTCCTTGTCCATTGTGATCCCTTCCAGGTTGTGGTGGGCCTTCCAGAGAATTTCGCACCCCGGGGTCTCGTAAACGCCGCGGCTCTTGATGCCGATATAGCGGTTCTCCACCATATCGACCCTGCCGATCGCATTGTCGTGACCCATCTTGTTCAGATACAGGACCATTTCAAGCGGGTCGGTCACGACCGTCCCGTCGTTTTCGTTGGTGACCTTCACGGGGACGCCGTCGACAAACTCAATCGCCAGAGTCGTCTCCTTGTCGGGGGCGTTCTGCGGAGAGAGCGTCAGGGAGAACACGTCGGCGGGGCAGCGGTTGGCGGGGTCTTCCAGTATTCCCGCCTCGTGGCTGATATGAATCAGGTTCTCGTCCTCGCTATAAGGCTTCTTCAATGAAGCCTTGACCGGGATGCCGTATTTCTCAGCGTAGGCGAGCATGTCGGAGCGGCCCTCGAACTGGCTCAGCCATTCGGGATCCTTCCATGGGCTGATGATCTTGACTTCGGGCATGTGCATGTAATAGCCGAATTCAAACCTGACCTGGTCGTTGCCCTTGCCGGTAGCGCCGTGCGCGACATATACGGTGCCTTCCTTCTTCGCGATCTCGATATGCCGTTTGGCGATGATCGGTCTCGCTATGGAGGTTCCCAGCATGTAGGTCCCCTCGTAGATCGCGTTCGCCTTCATGGCGGGGATGATGTAGTCCGTCACCAGTTCTTTGCGCAGATCCTCTATATATACTTTTGACGCACCGGTCGCGTAGGCCTTCTTTTCAATGGCGTCGAAATCCTCGTTCTGCCCGACGTTCGCGACATAGGCGATGACATCGAACCCTTTGTTCGCCAACCATTTGAGGATGACGGAGGTATCCAGTCCGCCGCTGTATGCCAGAATTATTTTTTCCTTGCTCATATCGTGTATCCCTCCATAGGACCGATTGTTTTTCTGATGGTTCGATATTATGCGAAAATTGATAAAATATGCAATATGTTTTGTATATTTATTCGTAAAAAAGTCATAAATCATTATAATACATGGAATTTATTAAATATTTATTCATGCTAGAATTTCCGAAAGACAGATATGCCGGCGATGTACGGCCCCGTCGGGCCATTCCAGAATGCCTGACTATGGTGTATGATTCCGGTATCCATCGGAATCGATCTGGAAACGGGTTGTCTATTTTGAATCATAATGATATCATATTGATATCAAATAACGAAACCTGTCCGGATATCACGTACTGACGGTCGGCGCGTGACGGTGGGAAGTCTTCAAATGGATGAGTGGAGGTTGCTATGGACATGACGAAGGACGCGAGTCTGTCTGCGATCAGTTTTTCGGGTGTGACGAAATGCTATGGGAAAGGAAAGGCCCCCGCGGTAGACCATCTGGACCTCCAGGTTCGGTCTGGGGAGATATTCGGTTTCCTCGGCCCCAATGGCGCAGGAAAATCCACCACCATCAAAATGCTCGTCGGTATGCTCAGGCAGGATTCCGGCGTCGTTACGGTAGGGCCGTTCGACAACCTGGCGTCGCCGACCGACTTGAAGAAGCTGCTCGGCTATGTTCCCGACGAACCGCTCTTCTATGAACGTATGACAGGTCTGCGGCATATCAATTTCATCTGCGACCTGTATGGCGTACCCGGCGACGCCAGGGAAAGCAGGACGTTGAAGCTTGCCAAGCTGTTCGAGCTGACCGATGCGTTGAGGGATCCGATCAGCAGCTATTCCCACGGCATGAAGCAGAAGCTCGCCGTCATCGCCGCTCTGGTCCATGATCCGCAGGTACTGGTGCTGGACGAGCCCATGGTTGGACTTGATCCGCGTTCGTCCTTCATCCTGAAGGATGTCATGCGTGAATTCTGCAAAACGGGACGTACCGTGTTTTTTTCGACGCATGTCATGGAAGTCGCCGAGCGGCTGTGCGACCGTGTCGGGATCATTGCCAAGGGGCGTCTGTTGTTCAACGGTACGTTGGAGGAGCTGAAGGCCCTGAATGGAGAATCGGACGCCACGCTGGAGGAATTGTTCCTGCGGCTTACCGGACAGGGAGATGTCGCGCAGGTGGCCGAAACGGCAGGGGAGGCGCTTCGATGAATCCCCGTACGGTAGCATTGCTCGTCCGTTCGTATTATTCAGGAACCCGGCCTTGGACGCGCCTGTTTCAGGCCGTGTCCTCACGTCGTCAGGGTAAGGACGCAGGCGCGGCCCAAAAAGCCCTCCGCATCGTCGGGGGCGTCCTGCTTGGACTGCTGCTGGCGTTTTCCTTCTCGATGCTCATGATCATGATCGGAATCAACTACTATTCATTCCAGCAGATGGGAATGATGATCGGCCTGCCCGACCTTGGCGCGTTTCTCGCGGAAATCCTTGGGGCGGTCCTGGTATTTCTGTTTTCCTGCATGACCGCCTCCTCGACGCTCTACAGGGGCAAGGACCTCGCCCTGCTGATGACCGTGCCCATTCGGCAGAGCGAACTGCTTTCCAGCCGTCTCGTGCTGTTGTACGCGGCGTTGTTTCCGCTCTATTTCTTTGTGACCGTCCCCGGTATCGTGATCGTCTGGGATGTCACCGGTTGGTCCGTACCATTGGTGCTTGGAGGTCTTTTCACGTTGTTGCTCGGTCCTATCGCGCCTCTTCTGCTCGGAGCGGTTTTCGGAATGGCGATCATGAAATTGTCCAAAGGCCGCAACAACAAGGTGCTTATTGAACTTGTAGCCGTCCTGGTCGTCATGGCTCTCGTCCTGTTCGCCCAAGGCGGGATTCTGAGAATGTCGGGGTTGGATGAATCCGCGGATCCAGGACAGATGGTCGCCGCCCTTGGGGCGACGGTGGCTACGGCGTACAAGGCCTTGTTCTACTTCGCTTGTCAAGCTTCCATGCTGTTTTCCCGCGGCGGGTTTCTCAACCCCTATCTGGCTTTCGTCTTGAGCGTATTGGTCAACATGACGCTGGCCGTACTTGTCGTCCTGCTGCTGTCCCGGTCCTATGGACGGTATGTCTCGATCGCCCAGAACGGGGCGAATAAAGTCCATCGGCGGAAATTGACGGCTTCAATGCATTTCTTCAGGAAAAAACGAAGAGCATTGTTCGCGCCGTCGTCCCGGGTCGTCAGTCTCGCCGCGAAGGAATGGGATATCATCAGGGGAACTCCGGCTTTTTTTGTTGAACTTGTAGGGGAGGCCTGCATTCCTGTCATCCTGGTCTTGGTCTATGCGCTGAGCGGAGTACTCGGAGAGATGCAGGGGTTGATTGAAACCGTGAGTTCTTCACCTTGGTTTTCGGCTGGAATCTGCGGCACGTTGATATTGATGGCTTCTTTTTCCATGATGTCTTCCACCAGCGTTTCCCGCGAAGGGGCTTTGTTCGCGTTGAGCCGGTCCTGGCCTGTTCCCGCCAAGGTCCATGTAGACGGCAAGCTGGCGTTGCACATGGTGATGCTGTACGTCCCCCATGTGATCTACCTGTTCCTATGCTGCTGGATATTCAGTGTCGATGCGGTAAACCTCCCATGGATGCTGTTTCTCGGTTTCTTCTCGATATTTGGGATCGGGGCGTTGGGGCTCGCCATCGACTATCATAGGCCGGTCCTGGACTGGAAGCTGCCGCAGCAGGCGGTAAAGCAGAATTTGAATGGTCTGATCGGAATGGGGTTCAGCCTTCTGTACGTGCTGTTGGTGGCGGTCGCTGCGATCGTCCCGGGGCTTCTCGGTCTTGCTCCGATGTCCTGCATGTATGTCGCGACCGCCATGTCCCTGCTTTTGGCGTTCATCTGCTACAGGGTCGCGCTGGGACAGGCGAGGGCCGCTTATCTGCCACAATGACTCAATGACTGTCGTGTGGGTGAGAAGAGAGGGTGGCGGTTTGCCGCAGTATTTTTTTTACCGAAGCACCTCCAATTGCAGATTCGCTTTATCGCTGTTGCCCGCTGTAAGTACCCAGGCGTCTTCGGACGCCTGCAGATACGGGATCGTCTCGCCGCTCCTTCGGACCTGGACGCTGATGGAATACCTCAGGTAGGGCAGGATGTCCTTCGTATCATAACGAATCGTGTAGTTCACGGGAAAGCGTTGAGGGTTCCTGATCCTCTGGTGGGATATCTCTTGCGTCGTTCCAGCTACGAAATCATGCTGAGTCAACGAGATGTCGATCACCAGGCCTCCATCTGTATAGGAATAGTTGCCGGGGTATGCGATGCTTCCGGTGATCACCCCGTAGTCCAACGCCATGGTTCGCTGGCGCTCTTCCTGCGCTGGGCTGGAAGAACACGACATTGCCAACGACAACGCCATGCCGCCGCATAGGCATAGGCAGAACCGGATACAACGAGCTTGTTTCCATATGCGGTTCTTCCTCTGTTTGTCCAAGCGTAACTCCTTGATGGTGGATATGGCAATGCCGGTAACGATAAAAGGGTATATGTAATTACTCCAAAAGTCAAACGCTCTCTTCGGAAAGGTCGGCTAGACTATTGCCGTTCCAACATAACCGTATCACATCGTTCCTGACCTGAGCGACCTCGGCGACCTGAGCGACCTGAGCACTCAGTTTAGGGAACACCCTTTTCAGTCTTTCGCATCGTGTTTTCTCCAAGGGGAAAAACTGTGGGAGCTCTTATCCGCCCCAAGGCCCTTGGCTGCGCCATTTTCATCGAAGGCCTTGTCGGCCGTGTTTTTCACGTTCTGTTTCAAGAGTTCGGATGGGCTGTGCTATCACGGGTGCCATCAGGGGAAATTTGTTTTGTTCCCTATTTTCCGTCGTGGAGCCATCGCAAGACGATGTCCCGGACTTCCCTGATTGACCCTGCGTACGGGAACCCGTTTTTTGTTGAGGGGTCGGCCGGCCTCTTGTCCCAATCGATGAGGATACCGAAATCGGCGTGTCGGAGCATCGGAATGTCCGTCGGCCCGTCTCCGACCGCGATCGTCTTTGGCCTGACGCCAGCCGTCGCGGCGATACGTCCTATTGCGTCGTCCAGGACTTGCACCTTGTCTTGAGGGGTCTTGACGGTGATCGTGTCCAGCGTCAGCCTTCCCCCCGCCGTGTCGAACACCTTCCCGGTAATGTCGCCGAAGGCGTCCCGCACACCCATTCGGGTCAGATATCTTTCTATGAGGTTCACCGTTCCGCAGCTGATGACGCAAAACTCCGCTTCCGTCGTTTCGTACAGCTCACGCAACGGTTCCAGGGCGTCGGGCTCTACCAGCGCGCATAGCTCGTCTACAACCTCGTCCAGCATCCCTTCAGGAGCTTCGCGGGTGAATTTCACATAGTTGTCGGTGAACTCGCCAAGATGCATCATCCCCCTCATGTCCTTCAGGACCGAGCGTTTCGCAATTGCCCGTTTCAAGGTTCCCGCTTGCTTCGTCGCTTTCAGAAGAAGCCGCTGTTCACTATCGTATGGCCGTAACGGATAGAGTGTTCCATCGAAATCAAAAGCGATGAGCAATGGGGTGTGGTAGCTGTGCATGGGCGCAGTATACGGGGGAAAAGGATGCGATGCAATGGGGGCTGGTGGCAACGGGTATCCATCGGCTATCCTGGCTTGAAGATGAAAAAAGGGGTGTTCCAAAATGTAACTTTTGAAACACCCCCCTGATGAAGTCCGCGTTCCCTAGCGTCGATTCGCCCGATGCCGGGCTATCGCGAGGGTTCCTCTGAAATCATCACTAGTTGCGTTTGCCGTACATCAGGTCAAAGTACTCCATGTCTGTGCTGAGGACCTTGTCCATGTTCGGAATCGTCTTCTTGTAGGATTCCAACGATCGCCACAGCTGGAAGAACTGAGGATCCGCCTCGTAGGACTCCGCATATATCCGGGCAGCCTGGGCGTCGGCGACACCCTTGATCTGTTCGGACTTCGCATACGCCTCGGAAAGGATCGTCTTCTTGTCGTTTTCCGTCTTGCCCTGCCACTGCGCGAGCTGTCCACGGCCATAGGAGCGATACGTTTCAGCAATCTGGTTACGTTCCTTGATCATTCGCTCATACACGCTCTGCGTCAGGTCGTCGCTATAGCGGATCTGCCGGATGACGATGTCGATCAGCGTAATGCCATAGGCGTCGGTGAAGCCGGAGGCCATCTCGAACATTCGTTGGGACAAGCCCTCACGGCCGATCTTGATCGTCTCCTGCTGGGTCGAAGTGACCGTCAGGTTGCGCAGCCGTTCGGCGTCTTCGATATTGTCTACGTTCTGTACCTGCTCTTCGACCTTGATCGCATTGATCTGGTTGGAATTGCGCACCGCTTCATTGAGATAGTTCTCGCTGATGACGGTACGGATCGTTGAATCCAGGACATCGTTCAGGCGTGACCTTCCGTTTGCGACGGTGTTGACCGTTTCGTAGAACTTCACCGGATCGGTGATTCTCCAACGGGCGGTGGTGTCGACCCAGATGAATTGGTTCTCCTTGGTCGGGATACGCTGCGCATCCCCGTCCCAGGAGAGTATCTTCTTGGGGTACTTCACTACATTGTCGATGACCGGCATCTTGAACTTCAAGCCCGCGGTAGTCTCCGTGTTCACGATCTTTCCGAAACGAGTGACGACGGCCTGTTCCCCTTCGTCGAGGATATAGAACGGGCCGAGCAAGAGGAAGATGACGAGCAGGACTCCGATGACTACGAGTACCGTTACAGTCTTTTTCATTTGGCGCCTCCCAGAATGTCCAGTGAACCGATCGGGAGGAAGTTCTCCAGATTCTTGTCGATGATGACGGTGGAGCCGTTGCCGTCCGCACCGTTGATGATCTCCTCCATCGTCTCGATATACAGCCGGATGCTGGTGATGTCCTTGCTTTGATCATACGCTTCGCGTACAGAATTGAACCGGGCGACGTCGCCGGTAGCCTGGTTGACACGTTCGGCGGCGTAACCTTGGGCTATTTGGATGAGCCGGTTCGCTTCGCCTTGGGCGCTCGGGATTTCCCTGTTGTAGCTCTCCTTGCCCTCGTTGATCAGCCTGTTCATGTCCTGGATCGCCTTGTTGACGTCTTCGAACGCATCCTGCACCGAGCCGACAGGCGGGACGATATTCTGCAGCTTGACGGTTACGACCCTGATTCCAAGCTTGTAGGAATCAAAGATTCTCTGCATGGCTTCCTGTGTCTCGACTTCGATGCGCGTCCGTTCATTGGTCATGATCGACAGTATGGGCAGGTCGCCGACGAGCTGGTTCATGACGGACTGGCTGATATCCCGAATCGTCGTATCCCTGTCCTGTACGTTGAACAGCCAGGCCGCGGGATCTTCAATCTTGTACTGTACGATCCATTCGACGTCGATAATGTTGAGATCCCCGGTGAGCATGACCGATTCGCGCGGATAATCCGCCGCGTTGAGCAGGGGATTCGTCACCACCTGATTCGATGAACGATAGCCGAACGTCATGGTCTGCACGATCTGGGTCGGGACGTTGTAGTTCACGTCGATGCCGAACGGCAGCTTCGTCTGGAGACCGGGCCCCACGGTCCTGTTGTACTTGCCCAGCCGCAAGACCACCGCCTGTTCAGTCTGGTCCACCACAAAGAAACTGCTCATGACCAGGGCTATCAGGACAAGTACTCCGATGACTCCGAGTATGAGCTTCGGACTGACACGGAAATGCTTGCGTGAGGAAGATTGTCTGTTGTTCTCCTCCATCTCTTCTCCTACCGGACGCTCTTCGCTGCCATACATGCCCTTTGGACGAAGGCAGGCGCGCTGGCGTCCTTCATGATTCGTGCCGACAGGATACTTCGATAACAAGTCGCCTACAATGACGGCACAGTCTACAATGTATATTCCATAGCGGGCCATGGTCAAGGAACTTCTGCGGCTTTCGCTTTCGGACTGCGGTATGGGTTGTGCGTCGGCCTTGACATCTTTTGCCCAAAGATATAATCCCATCCCATGGGTATACCGCAGAAAAACAATGGGCCGAATCGTAACATCCGCAGGAGGGCCTTCGCATACCTCCGTTTCTTGCTGGCGATGGCCGTCATGTTCTCGCCGGCTACGGCCCTCTGCACCGGAGAGACAAGGCTTTCTTTTGCTCCTTCGGGCAAGCCGATGTTCAACGTGCGCTTCTTCGACGAGGGCGAGCGTTACGATGAGTTTGAAAACGCTTCGAATCCGAACCTATCCCCCTGGACGCTCAGTCCGGAGCTGAAGGACGAAGTCATGGGAGCCGTCGGGCTCTGGGGCGAGATCCTGGGGCCGGGGAGCTGCAACGACAGCCCTGTTCTCATCAATGTCGGTACGTACAATCTCGGAAACGCGGACGTATGGAGTCAACCGAATTCCGGCCGACCGCATACCGCGGTCGCTGACAGCATCATATCCGGGCTTCAAATGGAGGTCCCCGCTCGGATGCGGATCGGTCTTTTGGATTTCTCAACCTCCGAGCATCCCTATCCGATTCCTCTCAGCGGTAGGTGGGAACCGATGCCCGTGGTCTTCCATGAGGTGGGGCATGCGTTGGGAATCACGTCGTTCGCAGACCAGTTCAAGCTTTCGCCCGGCCGTTTCGATATCAGGAGGACAAGCGAATGGGACTCCCATCTGTATGACCGGTACGGGACGCGTCTCGAACCTGGGATGGAGCTGCTCGATGAGAAATTTGACGATGGAACGCATGAAAATGTTTTCATCGTCGGATGGTTTACCCAGAGCAGGGTCGTGTTCAAGGGAGAGCATGTCTCTGAGGTCCTGGACGGCGCCATGGAGAATGGACTGACCATCGAGGGGTTTGAGCCTGACGGGGTTCAAGCATATCCGGAGCTTTCCCATATCGAGCTTGAGCGGGGATTGATGAGCCATCAGTACTACCGCAACTATACCACGCTCATGGAGGCTGAGCTGGCGGTGCTGCAGGATATCGGCTATGAGCTGGACCGCCGGAATTTCTACGGACGTTCGGTCTACGGCGACGACGGGACCATCGTCAACGCCAATGGATTCTTCGGTAGGGATGAAGCGGGGACTCATTACATCGAAGAAATGGCGAACACCTCTTCCCTGGGCGTCGGACTGCATGTCTATGGGAAACGGAACGATATCACACAGGCCGCGGATCTGCTGGCGGACGGGACCGCGGGAACCGGGATTCGCGTCGATGGCAGCGGCAACACCCTCAGGCTTGTGAAGGACGTCCGTGTCACGGCGAACGGGGGCCATGGGACTGGTCTGCTCGTATCCTACGGTAAGGATCAGGAAATTCTGAGCGACGGGGATATCCTGGCGTTGGGAGAGGGGGGGGATCGGCGCCCGTTTCGATTTCGGCCGCAATGTGATTGGCGATGACCTGGAGTATCGCGGTTCATGGATGTATACGAGCCAATATGGTGATCCTGACGATTATCAGGTATCGGATGGTTCCGATTCCGATGGATACGAGCTGAATCTCGACGGCCCCCTGGTGAAGAGGTTCGATGTCGGCGGCCGGCTGTCGGGGGCGTCCTCTTCGATATATATTTCGGAGAACGCCTTGGTGCAGAACATCAATTTCCTTTCCGGAGCGAGCGTCAGCGGCGATTTGGTCTCCCTGTGGAATCCGGAGAACCCTCTGATACAATACGAAGGCTCAAGCGCCGATCTCCATACGGCGCTGGCCTTCGGCCTGACCGTCGATCATGATACGGCTGCCGCCCCTGTGGCCGACGAGGATTTTTCCATGGTCTTCGACGGTGGTATCCATGGATTGGAAAGCCTGGACATGTCCCTCGCCGCGGGGTATCTGCAGGTGACGGGCCCCGTCGAGGTGTACCGGCTGGAAAACGAGGGCCGCCTCGCCCTTTTCGGATTATCGAACGGCAGAGGCGCGTCGGTCGCGGAGTCCTTCACCAACGGTGCGTCCGCTACATTTGAGACGGGCTTCAATGCGCAAGGTGAGGTCGCCGGCGTGGTAGCCGACGCCGCGACTCTGGACGGTACATGGCGGCTCACCCCGTTGCAGGATTATTATACGACGGGTCGGATCGAGCCTGAGACCGCGGTCACGCTGCGCGGCGACGGTACTGTGACCGGCGATTTCTCATCGGTAGAGCTGACGTCCGGTATCTCTCCGACGTTGGAATTCACCCTTGGAAGCGCCGTCTCCGCATCGCCGACGGTCGATGTGGTCCGGCAAGAGCGCCCCTATAGCCGATACGCCGCCGGAGAGACGGGCCGGAGCGTCGGTCTGGTTCTGGATGAACTCTCCCGGAATGCGCAAGGGGATATGAAGGAACTCTTCGCCGCCTTGGATTTTTCAGCCGTGGACGGCGGTGAGATATCCGCGGGACTTCCCGAATTGTCCGCGCAAAGCTACGATATCCTCAGTCTCGTATGGCAGTCGTATCGCCGGGAGCTGAACCTGTCCGTATCCCGTCATCTGCTTGAAACGTCCGTTCCCCTCCGCGACGGGTGGCGCGCCTGGTCGGACGCCTCCGTTTCTTGGAAGAACGGCCGTTCCGCAGATTGGAAGAGCTTTGGCATAAGCGTGCTGGCCGGTATGGACCATGTTTGGAGAAACGGTTCGGCGCTAGGGTTCCATGCCTCTTACGGCTATCGCGACACTGCCGTTCAGGGGTCGAACCATGGCAACGCGTTCTCCTTGGGCTTTCATGCGATATACCATACCGAATCTCCGTTCTATCTCTCCGCACAGGCGAATTTCGAGGTCGAACGTAACGCTTTCGCCCGTGAGATCCGCATCAATGGCTTCGAACGACGGAACAATGGCGGCTGGACGGCCTTGGGAGCGGGCGCTTCCTTGGATTTCGGCCTGGATTGGCATGTCGGCGGATGTGGAATTGGACCGATAGCCAGATTGGAATACGATTTCCTGCGCCGTCCTGCGATTGCGGAAACGGGGGAGGGCTCCACCCGTCTCGTCGTGGAAGAAGGCTCCTACAACTTGTTGTCCCTCTTCGCGGGATTTCATGTGGACTATGGTTGGGAAAGCGAGGGGAGTTCCATGTCCTTCGACCTGCTCGCCCTTTGGCGGCATGAGCTTCTGCAGGACGCCTTCCGCTCCACCGCGAATTTCATCGGAGAGGAGGCTTCCTTCCAATCCGCCGTCACCCAGGGGGGCGTGGATTCTCTCGTATTGCGCGGCGGCCTGCGTATCGGTACCGGCCGGCTGGCCCTCGACCTGAAGCTGGGCGGCGAGTTCTTCGGCGCTGCCGAGACGCAGATTCTTCTGGGAATCGGGGTGGATTGGGCGTTGCGTTAGCGGTCTGGACGTCTTCTCCGGCATATGCGATGTATCCGCCTTATGGATATTGAAAAAAGGTCGGCGGAGGGCTATGATGGACGGACTATGAAAAAACGAAGACTGATTACCTCCGCATTACCGTATGTGAACAATATTCCGCACCTCGGCAACCTGACCCAAGTGCTTTCCGCCGATGCGTTCGCCCGCTTCTGCCGTTCCCGTGGGTATGATACCCTGTATGTCTGCGGTACCGATGAGTACGGGACCGCTTCGGAGACCAGGGCTTTGCAGGAGGGAGTCTCTCCTCGTGAGCTTTGCGACCGTTACCATGTGATCCACCGCGATATCTACAATTGGTTCAACATCGCCTTCGATCGTTTCGGCCGGACTTCCGATCCGATTCAGACTGAGATAGTGCAGGGGATATTCAAGGAGGTCGACGCCGCCGGGTATATCGAGGAAAAGGAGATCGAGCAGCTCTATTGTCCCAATTGCCAGCGTTTTCTCGCCGACAGATATGTCGAGGGGACGTGCCCGCATTGCGGGAGTACCGACGCGCGGGGAGACCAGTGCGATAGCTGCCAGTCCCTGCTGGAGCCGACGGAGCTGATCGAGCCCCGGTGCGGCGTCTGCGGTACCAGGCCCGAGGTACGTAGGACCCGGCACCTCTACCTGAACCTGCCGAAGGCTCTTCCGTTGCTTGAGAAGTGGATGGATGAAGCGAGCGAGAAGGGGTTCTGGGCGAAAAACGCCGTGCAGATGACAAGGTCATGGATTCGCGACGGCTTGAAGGAGCGTTGCATCACCAGGGATTTGAAATGGGGGATTCCCGTTCCCAAGCCGGGGTTCGAGGACAAGGTCTTCTACGTCTGGTTCGACGCTCCCATCGGCTATATTTCGATTACCGCCGGTTATACCGACCAATGGAAGACCTGGTGGAAGAATCCTGATGAAGTGGAGCTGTTCCAGTTCATTGGAAAAGACAACATCCCGTTTCATACGGTCATCTTCCCTTCGACGTTGCTGGCCGCCGGGGAAAGGTGGACGATGCTGCACCACATGAGTTCCACTGAATACCTCAATTATGAAGGCGGCAAGTTCTCGAAGAGCAAGGGCATCGGGATTTTCGGCAACGATGTGCAGGAGACCGGCATCCCCGCCGATGTCTGGCGTTTCTACATGTACTACAACCGTCCTGAAAAGAGCGACGTTACTTTCACATGGAAGGATTTCCAGGAGAAGGTCAACGGCGAGCTGATCGGCAACCTTTCCAACCTGGTCAACAGGACCTTGACGTTCGTCAAGCGTTTTTATGACGGCAGGCTGCCGCAAGGACGTATCGACCAGACGCTGGCGAAGGCGATCATCGATCAGGAGACAGTGATTACCGATCTTCTCGAGCATGCTGAGGAGCGTGAAGCCCTCAGACAGATATTCGCGCTTTCATCGATGGGGAACAAGGCGTTCCAGGATGGAGAGCCTTGGAAAAAGAGAACGGAAGACCCAGAGGCCGCGGCTTCATTGCTCCGCACCTTGGTCTACCTGATACATGACCTGGCGATCATGATCGAGCCGTATATGCCCGTGGCGTCCGGCAAGCTGTTGAGCTGGCTCGGTTGTTCCGGCGACCGGTGGCCCCAGCTGTCCACGTTCACAGGTATCGATGCGATCGGCGAGGTCGATTACTTGTTTACCAAGCTCGACGACTCATTGATCGATGAGCTTCGCGAACGGTATAGCGGCTCCCAGAGTGAACGCGCCGAAAAAGAGAAAAGACAACAAGATGAGCATAAGGAGAAAAAGATGCCCGATACAGTGAAGAACGCTCCCCAGGGCGCAGTTCCTGCGGATGAGACCGTGGCGCAGCAGTTCGTGCGGCGCGTGGTTCTGAAGGTCGCGAAGGTCGTGAACGTAGAGAAGCATCCTAACGGGGATATCCTGTATATCCTTACTTTGGATTGCGGGGAAGCCGAGCCCCGGACTATCGTATCGAGCATCGTACCGTACTATACCGTCGATGAGCTGATGGACAAACACATCGTCGTGGTGAGCAACCTCAAACCCGCCAATTTCCGCGGGGTGAAAAGCCGCGGCATGCTGTTGGCCGCCAGCGACCCTGATGCGGAACCGCATACCACCTGCGAGGTGCTTTTCGCACCCCAGTTCGAGGTCGGGACCATTTTGGAGCCGGAAGGCTTTGAAGTGCCTCAGGATGAGAAGTGCTATGTAAAGCCCGACCATTTCTTCGCCATGCCGTTGTATACGGAAGCCGGGGTGGTCAAGGTCGATGGCAAGGCTATCGGCGCTGGCGGCAGTTATCTGACCGCGAGCAAGTATTTGGATGGTCCTGTCGGCTGATAGCGCAGTAGGATAGTGTTCTGAACAGAACGGGACAGGGCCATCTTTGGGGGTCCTGCCTATATGTCGTATATAGTCATGCTCCCCAGGGGCATGGCTTTTCTGTTATTACCCCGTCGATGAAATTGGATGAGTGCTTCTATGAAAGTGACAGAAATTGATTACAAGACATTTGATTGCATGGGCAATCCTTTCCAGAGCAGTTATTGGGCGGTGGTCAAGAAACCAGCGGGCTGGAAGCCTCAGGCGTTCAGGATCGAGCTGACCGCCGAGGGCGGGCCCTGGGTAGGCAATCTGCTTGTACTCACCAGGGCTTTTTCCCCCGGCATGAGTCTCGCCTATGTTCCCTTCGGGCCGGCGGTGTTCTCCGTGCCCCTTCCTGCCGGGGAGTTCCTGCGCGATGTCTCCAAAGAGCTGAAAAAAATGCTTCCCCATGGTGTGTTCGCCATCAGGTACGATCTTCCCTGGGATGAACCGGAGGAGCCTAATACCTTGAGGATCGAAGGTCGCAGGTTCCGCACGTGTCTCGAAAGCGTCCAGCCCGAGGGCACGGTCCGCTTGTCCCTTGCCGAGGGGTATGAGAAGGTGTCCCATCAGTATAGAGAAAGGGCCCGACGAAACATCCGCAAGGCGGCGAACCACGTCAAGGTCGAGGCTTGGAGCGGACTTCGGGCCGACTTCGACGCTTGGTACAACGTGTATCTGGAGACCGCCAGGCGGGATGGTTTCACCGCAAGACCCGGAAGCTATCTGCGCCGGCTGCTTGCGTTTTCCACGAAGGTGGCCGGAGATGTGCGTTGCGACCTCTACCTCGCAAGATGCAAAGGAAAAATCGTGGGCGGCTGCATCAATCTCGAATCGGAAGCTACCGCCGTGTATCTGTTCGGGGCTTCTCTGCGGCTCGACGATTGCTCTTGCTCATATGCGTTGCAGGATTATGCGATTCGAATGGCCTGCGAACACGGCTGCCAGGTCTATGACCTGCATGGCATTCCCGGGCCGAACGGAAGAGGCGCGCACCTGCGTGGTCTGGATCTGTTCAAGAGGTCGTTCGGCGGGCATGCGTTCTACCGCACCCCCTCCACGGACTATGTTTACCGGCTGTTTGCCTGGAAAGTCTTTACGTGCGGGGAGAAGATGCGCTATCGGATGCACCGCCATCCGATGAGCCCGTTTCTGCAATCTTCTGGTTCGAACGAATCTTGAATTTGTCGCCCCGGTCGAACTCGTGCTGGAACAGTTCGAACGACGCCGCGCCGGGCGACAGCATGACTACCTGGGCGGCGTCCGAATTCGGATCCTTTTTCTTCAATGCCGTTTCATACGCTGAATCGACCGCGGCGTCCATGTTGTCGAACGGGCCCGCGTAGGGGAGTCCCTCCTGTTTCAGCAGGGGAATCAGCTTGTTCCTTGTGAAGGAGCCGTCGAGCAGATGCAGGCTGGAGGCCTCCTTCAAGGCTATGAGCATTCCCTCAGCCTTCAGGTTCTTGTCCGTTCCTCCGCAGATCAGGTGTATCGGCAACGGTCTGCAGTTCTCGAAACTGAACAATACCGCCTCGGGGATGGTCGCCGCGGAATCATTGATGAACATGATAGAATCCGCGACTCCTACCTGCTCGATCCTGTGGGGGACACCTTTGAAAGTCTTGAGGGACTTGAGTATGTCCCTCCATTTCACTCCCAACGTTCGGCAGATGGCGTATGCGCATCTGTGGGGGGAGTTCTGCGCCAGCACCCGGCCGGACAACCGGTCTATGCCATGGATGCGTTTTGGGGGGAGATGGGTATATTCCCTGACCATCCTGATCATGGAATCGGGGACCAGTACGTTCTCGCAATGGGCTCCGAATAGCTCCAATTTATCGTTGCGATAGCTTTCCAGATCTTTATAAGCGTTCTGGTGGTCGGCGTAGAGGCTGGTCAGCGCGGCGATCTGTATCGCGGGAAGCTCCCCCTGGAACGCGGCGTACATGTCCCGTATCTGCCATGAGGAGAATTCACAGACGAGATACGCGGGAAGCTTCCTTCCCTCGGCCTTGCGTTTTTCCCAGTCCGCAAGCACGGTGAAGGCGCTGATTCCCATATTGCCGCATTGTACGGTTTCATGCCCCATGGAGTTGAGTACGTGCGCTACCGCCGCGGCCGTCGTCGTCTTGCCTTTTGTCCCTGTGATCGCGATTATCTGAACCTCCGAACACCACGGGGATGCGAACAGCCAAGAGAAGTCGGTGATGACGATGCGCGCGGCCTGGAGGTATTTGTTGTCTGGGGCGATCGCCGGGTTCTTGATAACGATGTCGGCCCAGAAAAAATCCTCCATCCGGTGTTCTCCCGCTATGCAGGTAGCCCCCCGGTTCGTGAGGATTTCCATGGTTTCTCCGAGTACATCGTTTCCGCGCAGATCCGTTACACGCACCTCGTCTCCGCGGTCAAGGAAGTAATTCGCCGCGGCGAACCCCCCGCCATGCGCACCCAGTCCAAAAACAAGGACTTTCATTCTGGACAGTCTCCCCCTCCTTCAACCATATATTACATGGAACTCCGTCGAGGGGCAATTGTGGAAACGGCGAACACGGTGTTTGTTTGAGGTTTTCTAGCGGAAATTTCGCAAATAGGCGTCAAGTCTCCGATTTTCAAGGAACCTTGAGTTTTTTCCCGTCTGATACTTGACCTTCGCTCCCCATCCCTGCATAATGGTGCGGTAATTACAATCCTATTGGTGTCGGGAAACCGACAACTCAACCGTTGGATAAGGAGCTCTATTGTGCCTTGTGGAAGAAAAAGAAAGAAGCATAAGATTGCTACTCATAAGAGAAAGAAAAAGCTCAGAATGAATCGCCATAAGAAGAAATAGTCTTCTGTCGCAATCTTTTGCAAAACCGTCGGTCGCTCCGGCGGTTTTTTTATCGGTTAGCACCTGCCGCAGATACGAAGCCGGCCGTGGTGAAGCTCCCTCGAATCCTGAGACGATACAGGACGGGGCCGCATAGAACAAGGACGCCGGAACTCCGGCGTCCTTGGGGATGATACTTGTAGATGCTATGAGCTTTCTGGAATCCTCTTTCGCTGGCAATCCTTGCAGATTACTTTGAAAACCGTGGTATGGCCCTCGACGGGGCAACCTGTAAGTTCCGCTACCACCAGATCCAGTTTCTCCTCGTATTCCACAGGCGCGTCCGATATTGCTCCGCACTCGGTGCAGACCATATGGTAGTGACGATCCAGACGGCAATCAAAATGTTCGGCGTCAGGCCCCTGTACCTGATGAATCTCCCCCTTTTCCACGAGAAGGTTCAGATTCCTGTAGACGGTACCCCGGCTTATCTTGCCGTCGGCGGCATGGACGTCCATGAAGAGCTGATCCGCCCTCGGATGATCATGTCGTTGCCGTACAGCGTCAAGTATCAGCTGTCGTTGTTTTGAAAATCGCTGTTTCTTCATCAAAAGCTGCTCCTGCTTGCGATTATGCCTCCATTTTCTCAGAAAGGGTCGCTTGTATCAAGCCTGTGTTGTCCAGCTTTGAAAGGGCTATCACCTTGTCCATCGAAAGACCGGCGGCTGTCGCGAAGCGTTCTCCATATTCCTTATCGGCGAGATAACAATGCGCGGCATGTCTGTATTTGATATTTTCCGTGACAGGCATGATGTCCGCGACCGTATTCTCGATAAGGATCTGCTTCTTGTCCTCTGCGAGTACTCTCCAAAGATCCCCGCCGGCTCGGAAGCAATCGTCCGTCGGATCGTCCTTGGGGTCGTACCGGTACATGGCGCCGTTCAGGTCGAGGGGGGGCTCCATGACTTCCGGTTGTGCCGTCCAGGCGCCGTAGCTGTTCGGTGAGTAGGCCGGGGTCCCGCCGTAGTTTCCGTCCACGCGCATCGCTCCGTCGCGGTGGTAGTCGTTCGTTTCGACCTTTGCCCGGTTCACCGGAATCAGGTTGTGGTTTACGCCAAGGCGATAACGCTGTGCGTCCCCATAGGCGAAAAGCCTGCCTTGCAGGAAGCGGTCAGGACTGAAGCCAATGCCAGGTACCACATGAGCTGGGGTGAAAGCCGCCTGTTCGACTTCGGCGAAATAGTTTTCCGGATTGCGGTTCAGCTCCAGCTCGCCGACTTCCATGAGCGGATATTCGGCGTGCCGCCAGATTTTCGTAATGTCGAAGGGATTCTCATAATGCTCTTTCGCCTGCTGTTCCGTCATGATCTGCACATACATGGTCCACTTGGGGAAATCCCCCCGTTCAATCGCGTCATACAGATCCTTGCCATGGTATTCGCGATCCATGCCGTTGATCCTGGCGGCTTCTTCATTGCTGAGATTCTTGATCCCCTGCTGGGTCTTGAAATGGAACTTGCACCAGACACGTTCGTTCCTCTCGTTGTAGAAGGAGAATGTGTGTTCACCAAAGAAATGCATGTTTCTGAAAGACGCGGGGATGCCTCTGTCGCTCATCACCACGGTGATCTGATGGAAACATTCGGGAAGCAGCGTCCAGAAGTCCCAGTTGTTCTGCGCCGACCTGCGTCCGGTACGCGGGTCGCGTTTCACCGCACGGTTCAGGTCGGAGAAATTATGCACGTCGCGGATGAAGAAGGTAGGGGTGTTGTTTCCTACCAGATCCCAGTTTCCTTCTTCCGTGTAGAACTTGACCGCCACCCCCCGGATGTCCCGTTCGCAGTCCGCGGCGCCTCGTTCGCCCGCCACCGTTGAGAAACGTATGAATACGTCGGTCTTTGCTCCGGGCTGAAGGACCTTCGCCTTCGTGTACTGTGAAATGTCATGCGTTACGGTGAATTTGCCGTAAGCTCCCCATCCCTTCGCATGCATGCGGCGTTCTGGGATGACCTCCCTGTTGAAGTGGGCCATTTTTTCCATCAGCCACACATCCTGCATCACCACAGGACCTCTTGGTCCCGCGGTCATCGAGTTTTCATTGTCGGCGACCGGAGCGCCGACCTCGTTCGTCAGTTTACCGTGCTTGTCCATGTCCATAGTTGACTCCTTATCAGTTTCAAACATATATGCATATCGCAGAACAATCTGCGTCGTGAACTATTTGTTGCTGCGTTTCGGGTTCGCAGGGAACCATCCTTTGCGTACCCTGTCGGTCTGCTCCTTGAGCTCCTTGATGCTCCACAGCATGGTGAAGCCTATGACCGCCAGCGTCGCCGAAAGGACCACGGCCTGGACGAACAGCGACCAGACGCAGAAAAAAAGACCGCCGACCAGGAAAACGGGCCAGATGCGTTCAGTGAAGTAGTATTCACCGTAGACGACGATAGGATGGAATATTCCGATAATGAGGAATGAGACGGCGCCGATGATCAAGCCGGACAATACCATGGGGATATCTCCTATAGGGAGAGGCACATGAAAAGCATCCAGAGATAGGCGCAGGTTTTCGGCAGCATCAGCATTCCGACCTTTGGATTCTTGTTCGACCATACGACGACAGGGATGTAGCAGGCGAAACTGATGAGAATCGCGAGGTACATGTTCCTGAGACCGAAAAGGGCGTTCCTCCCATGGAAGAACAGGATAGCGACCATCAGGCCCTGGAGTATGAACGGGAGGTTCCTCAATATGGCCCAATTTCGCGGCGGATGGCTTTCCAACCATCTGTTTCGTGGGGATAGGCACAAGAGTATCCTCACCGTCGCCAGACCGTAGAGCGCCGCCGTCCAAAGCCTGTCGTTCCCCACTGGATATTCCCTGAGTCCGATATGCCAGAGGAGGAGGTAGAATACGGTCATGGTGATCGATGTCACCTGTTTGCCCCGGCCAAGGGCCGGTAGGCGGGATGTCGCGTCGTCCGTGACGATAGCGCATATCCTCGGCACGAGATGAAAGGAGTCCCCGACGACGAGTACCAGCGCCATGACGCCGGCGAGCAATCTTGAAACACGGTCCTGACCTCCCGATGTCGCCAAAAGCATCAGTCCGAGGATCGTCCCTGTCGCGAGATACAGGATGTCGAATACAGTTTCAAAGATTCCCGCGCTCCGTTTCATCTTGCGGTCCTCCATTCTTTTCCTTGGATTTCGCCATCCATAGGATATGAAGCGTCACGGAAACGCCGATGGCCATGAGCCCCAGCGTCATCCAGCCGTTTCGGAGCAGTGCCATCGATAGTAGTAGCATGATCCATAGATACCCGAGGCTGATGCCCACGGTCCTTCTGGAAAGCCCCGTGCGATGTTCATAGTTTTCGATATGCTCCCTTAAGAAGGCGAGCTTCATGATTTTGGCCTTGAGTCGGGGAGTAGTGGAGAAGCAGGCGGCGGAAACCAGGACGAAAGGCGTGGTCGGCCATACCGGCAGGAACACTCCGACCGCTCCAAGCCCCAGACAGAGAAAGCCGATACCAGCTAATAGCATTGTCCGAATCTGCACTACTCCCCCTCTAAGTTTTATTATTAATAATAGGACTTATTACTAATTAATATGCTAAATCTTGAAATAGTCAACAAAAATCGGAAAAAAACATACATTGGTTCTGATATATGACTTATAGCTAATAATATTGTACTTAAAGTTATATATATTCATATGTCCCGCTCTGCATGGACTGTCAACTATTAATACGAAATCCCTGGCGTCCGTCTCCCTGCCGCGTCTTTTCAATATGAGGATTGGAGTTCCGCCGTCCGATATGGACATGTTCCGGACGATTTCCCAATGCCAAGACCCGTTCAGTTCCCTCCCGTTTCCCGACTGGGCTTCGCTCCGTTATGGGTCGTCGTTCGTGGGTCTTCGTTCATATGACTTTGCTCATGGGGCTTCGCTCATGGGGAGGGGAGGATGTCCTTATTGCCGCGCTGAATTTTTTTTCAGATTTTGCTTGCATTTTATAAAAATGGTGTTAGTCTTGTATTTATGGTATCTGAGATACCAGATTCTAAATCTCTAGGAGGACAAGATGAAAAAGTCATTTCTTGTGATTACGTTGATAACCCTGATGTGCTTTTCCGTTTTTGCGAACGGCGCAAAAGAGGGGTCGGCCGCTGCCGCCGACCCGAACGCGCCTGTCACGCTCACTGTTTTGACGACGGCCATTACGCAGAAGCCCGAAGGCCCTCTCTTCGAGGAGTATGTGGCTGAATTCCAGCGACTGCATCCGAACGTGACGGTCGAGCTTACCGGCGTTCCAATGAACCAGGCTCTGCAGAGAATCACGACCCTCGCCGCGTCAGGCGCGCTCCCCGATATCTTCGTCAATACCGAGAACACCGTGAGCAAGCTTGAGGACATGGGTATCTGTGAAGATCTTTCCGAATATTTGACTCAGGCCGAGAAGGACAATATCGTCGACGCCATCCGCGACGGTTCTACCGTCAACGGCAAGCTTGTCATGTATCCCTGGTATTCCGGCCCCAACGCCCTGATCTTCCGCCAGGACTGGCTTGAAGAAGCCGGGCTGGAGGCCCCCAAGACTTTGGATGACGTCCTCGCCGCGGCCAAAGCCCTTACCAAGGACACCAACGGCGATGGTATCGTCGATAGATATGGTTTTGGTCTCATCGGTACCAATGACGATTCCGGTCAGGTCCGTTTCGTAATGATTCTGCGTTCCTTCGGCGCGCGTGAGCTCTATCAGGACGCCAGCGGCAACTGGAAGACGGAAGTCGGCACTCCTGAATCGGTCGCTGCGTTCACATATTTCAGGGATCTCAAGACGAAGTACGGCGTCGTTCCTCCTGGAGCGCTTGAGAACTCCTTCAACGAGAACGTCAACCTCATGGCGGCTGAGCAGATCGGCATGCTGATCGCCGGTTCCAACTCCGTAGGCAAGATATTCACCGCGAATCCTTCGCTTCGGGACAAGATCGTATCCGTCGAGATGCCTTCGATGAAGACCACCTTCACGCCGGTATCGATCCTCGGCTGGTCGGTGAACGCCGAATCCAAGAACAAGGAACTCGCCATGGAGTTCGCCAAGTTCATCTCCAGCAAGCAGAACGCAATCAGATGGGTCGAGACCACCGGTCGTCTTCCCGTCATGAAGGATGCGCTTTCTGAATCCGAATATCTCAGCACCCCGCTTTTCGAAGGATTCATCGCAGGGACCGAAGCCAGCCAGCAGGTTCCCAACGCGCCGTTCTACGCGGAGGTCAAGGGCGAACTGGGTAAGACCTACCAGAAGCTGATGCTCGATCCGTCCCTGGACGTGGCGACTGAAGTGAAAGCCTGCCAGCGCGCCATCGAACAGATCATCGCAAACAACACGTAATCAAGAAGGCGAAGCCCTTCGGAGATTTTTCCGGAGGGCTTTTTACAAAGGAGATCACGATGTCAGCCGTGAAAACAAAAAACAGACCGGACAGGGACAAGTTCGAGAGGGCGGTCCTTGGACACAGGAAGGGTAGCCTGACTCAGGATTGGATAGGGAATGTCTTCTCCCTTCCCGCTCTCGTGGTCATGGTTGCGATGGTCGTATATCCTCTCGTCTACGGTATTGTAATAAGCTTCTACGACACGAACCTCGTGAACAAGTTCAACTTCGTCGGCCTGAAGTACTACGGTCGGCTCATCAAGGACCGCACGTTCTATGCGTCCCTTTGGAAGACTGGGGTATTCACCGTAACGACCGTCGCGGGTCGGACGCTCCTCGCATTGGTTTTTTCTACGATCCTTGTGAAGGAGAACATGCCTTGCAAGAAATTGTTCAGATCGATATTGGTCCTGCCATGGTTCTTTCCGGACGTCGTAATCGGTATCCTTTGGAAGTGGCTGTACAATACCAACTACGGACTGTTCAACCACATCTTGAGGTCGCTGAATATCATAGAACAGCCGATCGAATGGCTGAGCAACACCCATACCGCGCTCGGAGCGGTCATCGTGGCCAGTATCTGGAAAGGCTTTCCGTTCATGATGGTCATGTTCATGGCCGCGTTGCAGACGATTCCGAAGGATCTGTACGAAGCGGCGGAGCTTGACGGGTGCAACTCTTTCCAACAGTTCAGGAACGTTACGCTGCCGGGCATCATGCCGGTGCTTTCCACCACGCTGATGCTGGAGGTCATGTGGTGCTTCAAGCATTTCACGCTGGTCTGGAACCTGACGAAGGGCGGGCCGGTGGACGCGACGCAGGTCGTCAGCATCGACATCTACAAGACCGGTTTCGAATACATGAGGTTCGGCGAGTCCTCGACGCGGGCGGTCTTCGTGTTCGTCATCATCATCGTTCTCACCGTCCTGCAGAAGATGTTCCAGAAAAGGAAGGCATAGAAATGGCACAGTCCACACACAGAAAGAAAACTCCCGTATTGTCGTTGATAATCGTATTGCTGGGGTGCGTCTGCGTCCTGGTCCCCATCTACTGGATGGTCGTCACCTCCTTCAAGCCCGGAACCGAGACCTTCCGTGTTCCTCCGACGATGTGGCCCGCCGACTTTACGCTGGACGGCTACAGGAACGTGATCAACCACTATGATTTCCCCGTGTATTTCAAGAACAGCCTGATAGTCGTCGTGGGTTCCACCTTCCTGACGCTGCTTGTCTCGACTCTCGCGGGCTATGCCGCTTCCCGGTACAATTTCAAGGGGAAGGGCGCGTTCCTTGGCTTCGTCCTCGTGACGCAGATGTTCCCTTCCGTCATCATGCTGATTCCGTATTTCCGTATTCTGAGGATGTACGGTCTGATCAACACGTACCTGGGGCTCATGATCGTGTACATCTCGTTCCAGACGCCCCTTTGCACCTGGCTCATGTATTCGTACTTCCAGACCATCCCCAAGGAGCTGGATCAGGCGGCGGCGATCGACGGGCTCAACCACTGGGGCGTATTCTGGAGGATCAATCTCCCGCTGAGCATCCCAGGGCTTGCCTCGACGGCGATCTATTCGTTCATCAACAGCTGGAACGAATTCCAGTTCGCGATGACGCTGACGAGTTCGGAGTCGATGAAGACGGTCTCGGTGGGTATCGGCGAGATGCTGGACGATACGAACGTCCTGTACAACGACATGATGGCCGCCTGTATCCTGGCGAGCATCCCGTTGATGATTTTCTTTTTCTTCGGGCAAAATCTGTTCTTTGCCGGAATGACGGCGGGTAGCGTCAAAGAGTAAATAGTTTTATAGTTGAGGTGAGGGTATTTATGGATCAGATCAATGTTTCACTACCGCTTTCGCAGCAGTTGGCGAACTCTATTCGTAAGGGAATCATCTCAGGGGAATTGAAGGATGGCGAAAAGATTTCGGTAAGCATCATCAGCCAGATGTTCGGGGTCAGCGGCACTCCTGTGAAGGAGGCGTTCAAGATCCTGCAATCGGAAGGGCTGGTGGTCGCGAAACCGAGGTCGGGGACCATCATTTCTGATTTTGCGACTTCGGGCATCAGGAACCTTGTGTACATCCGGTCCGCTCTGGAGGGGGTCGCGGCGAATTTCGCTACCCGCTGCGCGACGGACGAAGAGCTTCTTGAGCTTGAACATCTGCTGGATGGAGCCGACGATGCGATACAGGGGAATGATCTGGCGATGCTGATCTCCATAAATACCGACTTTCACAGGAAGATCCGGGAATTGGCTAGGAATCAGTATCTCTATTCTCTGATTGAACAATTCGTCGCCATAGACCTTTCGGTACGCGAGCATGCGCTCGAGGAGCTTGAGCTGAAGATCAAGGGCGCCGAAGAACACCGCCTGATTCTCTCCTCAATGAAGGAAAGGAAGGCCGATGAAGCCGAAGCCGCGATGATATCTCACATCAGGAAGACAGTTCAGACTGTCGTCGAGAGAAAGTAGATATGTATTACGGAGGAAAAACGTGAAAGTAACGGATGTGAAATGCTACATGCACTATTCGGTGTGGCGCAACATTATCTTCGTCAAGGTCACCACCGATGAAGGAATCACCGGCGTCGGCGAGGCTACGATCAGAAACAAGGAAATGGCGGTGAAGGCCGCTGTCGAGGAACATATCAAGCCGGTCATCGTCGGAAAGTCCCCCTTCAACATCGAGCAGTTCTTCAACACATGCTATATAAAGGACGCCTGGCGGGGCGGCGCGGTCTTCAACAGCGCGATCTCCGGAGTGGAGATGGCGTTGTGGGATATCGTAGGGCAGAAGCTTGGACAGCCGGTGTACAACCTCATGGGCGGTCGGCTCTACGACAGGATCCCGCTGTACGCGAACACCTGGTTCATGCAGGCGAAAAGCGTCGATGATTTCGCCGTTGCGGCGTCGGATACCGTCAAGTTGGGCTTCAAAGCCCTCAAATGGGATCCGTTGAAGGCCGCTCCGGCGGGCTCCGACGAGAGGACGCGGGTCCGTTATGGCATCGATTGCCTCCGCGCGGTCAGGGAGGCGGTGGGAGATGATATCGAGCTATATATCGAGCTTCACGGTTCCCTTACGTATGACGGGGCGCTTCAGTACGCATTGCAATCGGAGAAATACAGGCCGGGTTTCCTGGAAGAGCCCATGCATCCGGACGATTTCACCGGATACCGCAAGCTTGCGATGAAGGCGAACGTCCCCATAGCCGCCGGAGAGCGGTATTTCACCCGCTTCCAGCACAGGACGCTCAACGAAGAAGGGTTCTATTCAACCGTTCAGCCCGACCTTACCCATTGCGGGGGTATTCTGGAGACCAGGAAGATGGCGGCGAACGCCGAGGTCTACGGCATGCAGTTCGCACCGCATAACAGCGGCGGACCGGTTGGCACCATGGCGTCCGTCATGGTGGACGCCATGAGCCCCAACTTCCAGGTCCAGGAGTTTTCGATCGAGAACCTTGACCTGAGCCCCAGATTCTTTTCCGTCGGCTTGAAGTTTGAAGACGGAGCGATCGTGCTTGACGACGCTCGCCCCGGTCTCGGTCTTGTACCCCGTTGGGATGAGATTGAGAAAGAGACCTACAGATACTGGCAGACGTATTGACGGAGGGAGAGACAATGGAAGCCAAGAATTTCGTTCCAAGAGGTGTCATCCCGGCGATGATCACCCCTCTGAACGCGGATGAATCAGTCAACTACGACGCGCTTGCGAAGCATGTCGATTATCTTATTGAAAACGGCGTCCACGGCGTGTTCGTCGTAGGTACGACCGGTGAGTTCTATGCGCTCACCCTCGATGAGAAGCGGCGGATTGTCCGTACCGCGATCAAGGCTGCGAAGGGCAGGGTCCCCGTGTACGCCGGGACCGGCGGCATCACGACCCGCGAGGTCGTCGAGCTTACGCAGATGGCGGAGGAGGAGGGCGTCGACGCTGTGTCCGTACTCACCCCGATGTTCATCTCCCCCAGCCAGAACGATCTGGTCGAGCATTTCAGGACGGTCGCGTCGTCCACGAGTCTTCCTGTGATCCTCTACAACAATGTTCCGAGGACCGGCGTGAACATCGCCGTGAAAACCGTCGAGAAGCTTTCCGGAATCGAGAACATCATCGGTATCAAGGACAGCTCGGGAAATTTCGACCTTACGAGCGAATATATCCGTGTGACGAAGGACAATCCTCATTTCCATGTGCTGCAAGGGAGGGACACTCATATTCTCGCCGGCCTTACCTATGGCGCGACCGGTGCGATCGCCGCGACATCGAACGTCGCTCCCGCGCTGGTCGTGTCGATCTATGAGAATTTCATGAAGGGCGACATGGCGGCCGCGCTCAAGGCGCAGTTCGAGCTTGCCCCGTTGAGGATGGCGTTCTCTATCGGCACCTTCCCAATGGTCATCAAGAGCGCGTTGGAAATGATCGGCATTCCCGCCGGTCCGTGCAAGTCGCCCGTGTACGATCTCACCGCCATGGAGAAGGAGGAGCTTAAGAAGGTCCTCCTCGGGATGGGGCTCGTCAAATAGGAAGGAGTACGGCAGTGGATTACATCAAGAACGCATATGATTTGTTGCAAGCGGAATTCCCGAACTACACCCTTGGCGTAGGATGTCTCGACAAGGTGGGAGGTATCGCGGCAGGGTATGGGAAGACGGCGCTCGTCGTCTCCAACACCACCTATATGAAACCTGTGGCTGACGAAGTCGTCGCTTCCCTTGAAAAGGCGGGAGTATCGGTCGCCGGCGGCGCTGTTGCGCCCGATGCGAAGCCGAACGCCCCACGGGAGGACGTATATCGTCTGACGACCTACGTTTTGCAGTTCCGTCCCGATTCAATCGTCGCCGTCGGAGGCGGCTCCACCATCGACGCCTGCAAGGCCGCTTCGATGCTCGCCGCCCTCGGCTCCCGGGTATCCCCTGAGATAGACATGTATTTCGGTACCGGCAAGGTGAGTGAACACCTCGCCAGTACCGGGGCTACGATGACTCCCGTCATTGCCGTTGAGACTTCCGCTTCCTCCGGCGCGCATCTGACGAAGTATGCGAATATCACCGATCCGGTCGCCGGACAGAAGAAGCTGATCGTGGATCCCTCGATCGCCCCTGCGAATCCTGTGTTCGACTACAAGGTTACCTGTTCCATGCCTCTTTCCGTGACGATCGATGGCGCGCTTGACGCGATCGCCCACACGTTCGAGGTATTCTGCGGAGCCAAGCCCGGATACTACGATTTGACCCGGGACCTGGCCGTGACGGCCATCTCCCTTGTAGTGGAGTACGCGAAGGCGGTCGTCGAAGATCCGAAGAACGTGAAGGCGAGGGAGGCGATAGGGCTTGCCACGGACTTGGGTGGGTATGCTATCATGGTCGGCGGAACTTCCGGCGCGCATCTGACGTCTTTCTCGCTGGTGGACTGTGTCGCCCACGGTACCGCCTGCGGCATCATGAACCCATACTACGCGGTGTTCTATTCCAAGGCGATTCAGCCTCAGCTGAAAGTCGTGGGCGGTATCTTCGCCGAGCATGGATTCGCCGACGCCGGTATCGTGTCGCTCGACGGGCGTGCGCTCGCCGAGGCTGTCGCGAATGCTATGGTCGCTTTCAGTGCTTCGATCGGCGCTCCGACCAGGTTGACCGATCTGCCGAAGTTCAGGAAGGAGACGCACGTTCCGAGGGCGCTGGCCGCCGCCAAGGATCCCGACTTGAAGATGAAGCTTCAGAACATGCCGGTTCCGATGACCGCGGACGACGTGGACGCATATATGGCGCCGATTCTCGAGGCCGCCTGCACGGGCGACTTGTCTGGAATACGGGAGATGTAGGTTTTCCGGGGCGTATGCATGTGTGAGCATGCGTGCGTTGGAATGCGCTGTGATGTACAGGCATGCCCGGAGCGCGTAGAGGGAGGAGAAAATGAAGATTCATTCGGTTTTTGACAAGGAATTCATTCCATACGGGACGGTCGCCGAAGGGTACGACGTCGCCCCCCTTCTGGCGGCGATGGAAGAAATCGCGATGCCGGGAGGCGGTACGAAGTATCGTCCTTCGATCGACGAACTGGAAGCCTGCGAGATCTTTGCCGATTTCGGGGCGAGGGGGTTCGGTACGCTTCCCGCGCAGCTTGGAATGTGCTGGGGGTACAATACAAGGCTCAACTGCCTTGAATACCATCGTTCAAGCGAATTCAATGTCGGTTCCGGTGATTTCATCCTCCTTCTCGCCCTCCAGCAGGAAATGAGAGACGGCGTGGTCGATTCTTCCTGCGTGAAAGCGTTCCGCGTTCCGAAGGGGGTGGTCGTGGAAGTCTACGCCACCACGTTGCACTACGCCCCGTGCCAGGTCGGGCCGGAAGGTTTCCGCGTTGCCGTCGTGCTGCCCGCTGGGACGAATACGGAACTGCCTGGGTTTGTCGCAAAATGCGGCGAGGATCGAAGGATCACCGCCCGGAACAAATGGTTGTTGCCGCATCCCGATTCGGAGCCTGCGCGGCAGGGAGTGCCGGTGGGCATCAGCGGCGTCAATATCGATTTGGAGAAATAATCCGCCCGATTCGGTCGGAACGAACGAGGGAGGTCGGTATGTCCACTGCGACCATGTCCGCCATGACCGGTGAAGACCAGGTATTGGAGACGGCGCGGCTTGTTCTTCGGAAGCTCAGCTTGTCCGATTATGCCGATTTGTGCGATATCCTGCAGGATTCGGAGACGATGTATGCCTATGAGGGGGCTTTTTCCAATGAAGAAGTCCTCCAATGGCTGGACAGGCAGCTTCAGCGGTACGCCTCCGACGGGTTCGGCCTATGGGCCGTGGTGTCGAAGGCTACCGGCGATTTCCTCGGCCAATGCGGCCTGACCTTGCAGGATTGCGACGGCGAGCGGGTAGTGGAGATCGGCTATCTGTTCAAGCGCCGGTATTGGGGCCGGGGCTACGCCGCTGAAGCGGCTGCCGGGTGCAAGGAGTACGCTTTCAACGTCCTTGGCGTTTCGGAGGTGTATTCCATTATCCGCGATTCAAATCTTCCTTCTCAACGTGTAGCGCAACGGAACGGCATGTCGCCGGTAAAGAGCTTTGTGAAGCATTACCGTGGTGTCGATATGCCGCATGTCGTGTACATGGTCCGCAACAGATGATGTCCGTTTGCCGTTGTTTATTCAACTCCTTTTCCAGCTTTGTAAGACAACAAAAAATCGTCGGATAAACGAGGCTGTTACGTTAAAGACAAAAAATAGTATGAGTAGCAGTATAAGAGTATCCTAAACTTCTGATCGTCAAGAAATGAAGCAACAGGTATATGACTGTTATGTTATTGTGCGTATCTTTTAAGCACTTAATTTTATAACGTCTAATATATAAAATACGTTATAAATTAAGCATGCATACTTACATCCATCTTTGTTTTCAATGTCAAATATATGTTTTCAAAATTTGCTGTATAATTCAGTTTTCCGTCGGGAATACAAAAGATACATATATATGGAATCTCCATTGAAAAAATGTAACGGATAATGTATAATATTTGTTATAAATGAGGCGGGATTATGGTAAATGGATATATAAGCAAAATACGCGAGCGGGTTTTATCTGCAGAAGATGGAACTGTTTTTACTTCTTCTGATTTTGCTGATATTGCAGATACGAATACAATAAGGCAGAGTTTATATCGGCTTGTGCATACAGAAACATTGCGGCGGATTTTAAACGGAATTTATGACAAGCCAAAATATAGTAAACTATTGAACGAGTATATTGCACCGGATCCGGATGCAGTAGCAAAGGCATTAGCCCGGAGTTATCACTGGACCATTGCACCCTGCGGCAACACAGCCTTAAATATGCTGGGGCTTTCTACCCAAGTGACAGCGGTCTGGTCCTATATCAGTGACGGCCCGTATAAGACCTATGAGTGGAACTCTACCAAAATCGAATTTAAGCACCGGACCAACAAAGAGATCACAGGGCTTTCCTATGTGACAGCACTTGTTATTCAGGCATTAAAAACGCTGGGAAAAGCAAATGTCACACAGGAGGTTATTGAAACGCTTTCTTCTAAATTAAGTGATACGGATAAAGTTGCGTTATTGAAAGAAGGCAGCGAAAGTACGGATTGGGTCTATGATACGATCCGGCAGATATGTGGAGGTGAAAAGACATAATGAGAAACGTAGCAATGCTGTCAGACAATGACCGTCGGGAGCTGTTCCGAAACACGGCAGACAAAATGGGGCTGCATGACGCAATTGTAGAAAAAGATTTTTGGGTGTGCTTTACCCTGGATTATCTGTTTCACCGCTCGCTCTGGAAAGAGTCGATTACCTTTAAGGGCGGAACCAGCCTGTCAAAGGCTTTTCATTTAATCAGCCGCTTTTCCGAAGATATTGACCTGATCTTGGACTGGCGGGTGCTGGGGTACCAAAAAGAGTATCCTTGGGAGAGACGTTCCAATACCAAACAGGACTTGTTTAATAAAGAGGCCAATGCCCGTGCGGAAGTATTTCTTGCAGAAACCTTCTGCCCGGTAATTAAGGATGGGCTGTCACAGGAACTGGGGTATGAGGCAAATGTCCACATAGATGAAAAGGATAAACAGACGGTTATTTTTGCCTATCCACACTTGTTCACTAATGCGGCAACCCTGCAGGTGATCCGGCTGGAAATCGGCGCCTTGGCGGCATGGACCCCGGCAAAGGTGGCTGAGATTGAACCTTATGCGGCCCAATATTATCCTAGAGTTTTTGAACAGAAAGCCACGGATATTCTCACCGTTGCACCGGAGCGCACCTTTTGGGAAAAGGCGACCATTCTTCATCATGAAGCAAACAGACCGGAGCATCTGGAAATGCCGCAACGGTATTCCAGACACTATTATGACCTGTACCGGATGTCTATGACACCGGTAAAAGAGTCAGCTTTCGCTCACCGTGACCTGCTTCAAAAGGTTGTGGATTTCAAAATGAAATTCTATCCTCGGGCATGGGCGAAATATGCGGAGGCTGTACCTGGAACTCTGAAACTGCTTCCACCGGATTACCGTTTTCCGGCGCTACGGGCAGACTATGAAGCTATGAAAGATATGCTTTATGGCGATATTCCAGACTTTGAGACGGTAATGTCCGTAGTCAGTGAACTGGAAAAGGAAATCAATGTATTTTAATTTCATACATAAACACGAAGCCCGACTATTTGATTTTGAGTTGCCGGGTTTTTATATCCAAATGGGAAATGCTTAGCAAAAACGAGTACATGATTTTAGCTCAAAGCCATCTGCTTCTGTGAAATCGTAAAAACATCAACAAAATCAATGTAAAAAGGCAGATAAAATAGTAAAAAGAAGTTGCGAGAGTCTGCCGCATGTCGTGTACATGGTTCGCAACAGATGATGTCCGTTTGCCTTCTGCGGCTCCACAGTGTACGATGAGCCCGCCCCAACATCTGTTTCCATATCGGACACGCATGCTGTCCCTGTGAATTTCTCCGTCCGGTATTCGGTAGGTATCCTATTCTCTATTTTCTTCAAACATATCGATATACCGTCATGTTGCGAAATCCTGTAAAACATCCCCTGTAAAAAAACTGTCGGAACGTTGGTTCGGAACCCTGCCGGTTCTCTACGCATGGCTCCATGCCCTGCTGCGCCGTATTCTGTCCGTCGATTTTACGTCTGTTTCCTCGATGTCTGAAGCCCTGTTTCAGCGATATTGCCGAAAACATCAGGCTTTGTCCGTATATTTTCCGGGTTTTCAGCAAAATAGTAGAAAAAAATTATGATATGAGCAGAAAATTAATAATAATTTTTTTATTATTGCAATTTTTTTATAAAAAAATTATGATATGCACAAAAATAACATAATTGGTTGGAGGTGTTCGTATGGAGAAGGACGCACCGGGTTTTGAATGGATTGTCAGAAATCATGATACAAGGGATATTTCCGCGGCTCAGGCCATGTTTTCAATGGAGACGAGCCGTACCGCCAAGGCGTTTCATCGGCAGATTCCGGGGTACAAGCAGACTCCGTTGCGGGCGTTGCCAAATCTCGCGTCCATGCTTTCCCTTGGTGGGATATATGTGAAGGATGAGGCGCAGCGCCTTGAACTCAACAGCTTCAAGATACTTGGCGGTTCGTTCGCCATCTACAGATATATCCAGAAGCAGCTTGGAATTCCAGACAGCAGGATGACCTATGACTATCTTGTCAGTAAGGAGTGCCATGAGAAGCTCGGAACCATTACCTTCGCTTCCGCCACCGACGGCAACCATGGCCGCGGCGTCGCATGGGCCGCGAGGAAGCTGGGGCACAACTGCGTCATCTATGTCCACAAGGATACGTCCCTGGCCCGTATCGACGCGATACGCGGCTATGGCGCAGTGGTGAAGATAGTCAACGGAAACTATGACGACGCGGTTCGGCAGGTCAGCGTCGACGCGGAAAAGAACGGGTGGGTGATTATTTCCGATACCTCCTGGCCCGGGTATACCGAGGTACCGACCTGGATCATGCAGGGGTATACCACGATGATGCTTGAAATTCAGGAACAGTTCGCGGGGCTCGGCATAGTCCGGCCCACCCATGTGTTCGTCCAGGCCGGAGTGGGGGCGCTCGCCGCCGCTGTCATCGGATTCTACTCCTCGTTGTTCCCGGAGAACCCGCCGAAGTTCATCGTCGTGGAGCCTGACAAGGCTCCCTGCCTGTTCCATAGCGCGCAGGTCAACGACGGGCTGCCCCATTCCGTGGACGGCGACCTCGATACCATCATGGCCGGACTCGCCTGCGGGGAGCCTTCGCCGATCGCATGGTCCGTGCTGAAGGAATGCGCCGATGTCTTCATGCAGGTCCCCGATTACGTCGCGGCCCGCGGCATGCGTATCCTCGCCACCCCGTTGAAGGGCGATCCGTTCGTTATTTCCGGCGAGTCCGGCGCGGTGACGCTCGGCGCCTGCTATTCCTTGCTGACGGAAGCCTGCGGGCGGGAGCTGAAGGAGTACCTCCAGCTTGGACATGACAGCCAGGTGCTGTTCATCAACACGGAGGGCAATACCGACCCGGTACGTTTCCGCCAGATACTTTGGGATGGTTGCGATCCCGTTCCCAAGGAGTACTGGACGAAACGGTAATACGCCTTGCATAGGCAAACGTTGAATGCATATGATGCTCCCGCTTTCTGGATATGACTATCCGAGTGCGGGAGTTTTTTGTCCGGGCTTCAAGATGTCCGCGTCTCAAGATGGAGGCCGTTGAGAAAACTCGCCGTCCCTGCTTCCGCCCAGATTGCGAACAGGACGCCGGTGAACGTCATGTACATGGTCCCTTCGGTGCAGAGGCTGGCTATGGCGGCTTTACCGATTTCCAAGTCGTCGCAGAAGAACCTGTAGTATTCTTCGTCGGAAACGATTTTCAGCCTGAGGTCGTCTGAAACCGGACGGCTCAGCGTCACAGTTTCAGTCTCGGCCTCGAAATCATGGATATGACGGATCAAGGAGACCGCGATGGTTTCATCATCCATCCGTACCACTTGGAGCTTGAGATGATAATCCGAATTGTACCATGCGGCTACACCGGCTCTGCCGGTCAAATCCCGTAACGCCAACGTCGCTTCAAAGACACAGCTGAATTCCGGTTGCCTGACCGCCAGCAGAGTCGGGGCTCCTCCCGGTTCGGACAGAGGCCGGCCGCCGTCGAGCGTGAGCGTCGCGTTGTTCGCATCGTGCCGGTAGCACTGGGGTTTCGGTTTGCGGACGGTGAGCAACGGATATGCGGAAAGCGGTCGGTTGAAGTCTACCATGAGGGATGGGGAAGGGCGTCCTTCAATATCGATATCCTCCATTGCTTCCTCCACGGCGCCGGCGTCGCCGATCACTGGCCAGTCGTCGCACCAGGTCACGGACGCAAGGAACGTCTCACGTCCGAGGTTGTGGAGCAACGCTTTGCCGGGAAGCCTTACGCCAAGGAATACGGCGATCCACCTTGTCGCGTCGATCTGCAACAGGTCGGCATGTCCGACGGCTTGGATCCGGTGGCCTTTGCGCAAGGTATGGGACAGGACAGGGTTGCCGGGGTTCTCCTCATAAGGCCCGTCTATCGCACGGCTACGCAGTATCGAACAATGATGTCCGTATTCGGTTCCCCCTTCCGATATAAGGAGATAATACCATCCGTTCCTTTTGTAGACGTGGGGGCCCTCGGTCGCGAAACCGGAACAACCGCGGGAAATGAGCTTGAAAGGTTCTTTGAGGCTTCCCGTATCAGGATCGATATGCGCTCCGATGATTCCCCTTTCTCCCTGCACCTCTCCGTTCGAAGTGTAGTAGCAGCCGCCGTCGTCATCGAAGAACAGGGACGGGTCTATTCCGATCCTGGCGACAGGGTGCGGAGAACTCCATCCGGCATGGATATCTTCGGAATGCACGATGAAATTCCAACGGATGTTCTTGTTCGTGGTTACCATGTAGAACCTACCGCCATGATACCTCAAGGTAGGAGCGTAGATGCCGGAGCTGTTTCTGCATCCTTCGAGATCGAGCTGGTCCTCCCTGTCGAGTATTGAGGAGCAGTACCGCCAGTTCGCCAGGTCTTCGCTTTCGTAGACGGTGACGCCAGGAAAATATTCGAACGTTGAGACTGCGATATAGTATCTGCCGTTCGCGAAGCAGATCGACGGGTCGGGATTGAAGCCTCTGATAATGGGATTGTAGTACATGGATTCCGTTCCTTTGTAATGATTGTGCCTGAGGGAACGTCTATGTCAAAGCATAGCGGGAGAAACTGCGACGGTCAAGTCCGGCGGTCGGAAAGTTGGTCGGAAAGTTGGTCGGAAAGTTGGTCGGAAAGCGGGTTTGAATACAGGCAAACAAGAACTGATCGCCGGCGACCGTGCATGACGTTGGTTGGCGTAAAAGTGTCGTTTTGTATGATATGCCATGATTTTCACCCGGTCTCAATCTTTTCATCCTGTCTGCGGTCGTTGCGTTATGCGTTTAAATACAAAGAAATATGAAGATATTTTCAATTCGGTAGGAACTCGCGGGAATTCATGTTGGAAAAATCTGTCATGTTCGTTTTCATTCTGTCAATTTACAGAACCTCAATCCTGACGAAACAATCAAAACTGTCCTGAGGGCATTTTGGAGGTTCCATGAAGAAGCGTCATGCGACGGGAAATGAGCGGGAAGTCGTTGGGTGTCAAGATTTGCCGCTTTCCCTGAAAATCAAGAAGGATTGGCAGAGGAACAGGAGCCTGTATGTTCTCTTCCTCCCTGTATTGGTCTTTTATATCATATTTCAATATGGTCCGATGTGTGGTCTGGTGATCGCGTTCCAGAACTACAAGCCGAGTACGGGTTTTCTGCACAGCAGATGGGTCGGCCTGACGAATTTCAAGGATTTCTTCACCGACTTCTATTTCCAGCGTGTATTGCTCAATACCTTGAAAATCAGTTTCTTTACACTGATCTTCACCTTTCCGATGCCGATAATCCTCGCGTTGTTGATCAATGAGCTGCGGAGCAAGGTCTATTCGAGGGTCGTCCAGACGATTTCGTATATCCCGCACTTCATTTCGATCGTCGTCGTAGTCTCCATCATGATGGATCTGACTAACAAGAACGGCGCCATCACGCAGTTCCTCACGAATTTTGGTTTTACACCGGTCACGATGCTGAACGACAAGAGATATTTCATGCCGCTGTATATCATTTCGGCGATATGGCAGAACATAGGTTGGAATTCAATCATCTATCTCTCCGCTCTGATCGCCATCGACGCGGAACTGTACGAAGCGGCGAAAATCGACGGGGCGGGGAAGTTCCGTCAGCTGATTTCAGTGACATTGCCCTGCCTGCTTCCGACAATCGTCGTCATGCTGATTCTCCAGGTCGGGAAAATGTTCAACGTCGGATATGAGAAGATCATCCTCATGTACAATCCTCTGACCTATGAAGTCGCCGACGTCATCTCCACCTATGTATATCGCAAGGGGCTGCTGGAGATGAACTGGAGTTATTCCACCGCGGTGGGCATGTTCAATTCCGTGGTCAGCTTCATGCTTGTCTGGTTTACCAACAAGCTGAGCAAGAAAGTCAGCGGCAACAGCCTGTGGTAGGAGGATGCAGATGAAAGTCAAACTTACCGTCGGCGAACGGATTTTCAATATCGTCAATATCGTGCTCTGTGCTTTGCTGGCCCTCTGTATACTGGTTCCGATCCTGAACATCGTGTTTGCTTCGTTCAGCGACCCAATCGAGGTCATGAAGCACGAGGGACTGTTCCTCCGTCCGATCAAGTTCACCACCCAGGCGTATCGCGCGGTGGCGAAGAATCCGAACATCCTTTCTGGGTACATGAACACCCTGTTCGTCGTTGTGCTCGGAACTTCTTTGAACATCATCCTGACGTTGATAGCCGCGTATGTGCTTTCCCGCAAGGGAGTCCTGCTGAACAAGATATTCACGTTGATGATCGTGTTCACGATGTACTTCCAGGGGGGGACCATCCCGTTCTACCTGACCGTCCATTCCCTCGGCCTGACCGGTTCACGCCTCTCGTTGGTTCTGCCGGTGGCGATAAACACCTTCAACCTGATCGTCATGCGCACGGCCATGGCGTCGGTTCCCGACAGCCTGCCGGAATCTGCGATGATGGACGGCGCGGGGCATGTACGGATACTGTTCAGCATCATGACCCCGCTTACCAAGGCCACGGTCGCGGTGATCACGCTGTACTACGCCGTCTATCACTGGAACTCTTGGTTCAACGCCATGATCTTCCTGAACAAGAAGGCCCAGTATCCATTGCAGCTGATACTACGGGAAATACTGATTCAGGATGAGACGAGCATCATGTCCGCCGGTGGCGCAGACGCGCTTGCCATGGCGAGCGATACGATCAAATACGCGACGATCGTCGTCGCGACGGTTCCTATCCTCTGCATATATCCATTCTTGCAGAAGTATTTCGTCAAGGGTGTCATGGTCGGCGCCGTGAAGGGGTGATGTCATGAGAGTACCATACGATGAAATGGTGGCGCAGTTCGTTCGCGTCCTGGAGAAGTACGGCATTGCGGGGGAGGACGCCCGCCTGAGTGCCCGCCTGTTCGCCGACGCCTCCCGCGACGGAGTCCATACTCACGGTCTCAACCGGTTCCCGAAGTTCATCGCATCGATCAAGAATGGTTCGGTGGACGTGACCAAGCGGGCCGTCAGAGTGGGGGAGTTCGGTTCCCTTGAACGTTGGGACGGGCTACGGGGACCGGGCAATCTGAACGCATGGCGGTGCATGAACCGGGCTATAGAACTTGCCAAGGCCAACACGGTAGGAGTAGTCGCGTTGAAGAACACCAACCATTGGATGCGCCCCGGGAACTACGGAATCCTGGCGGTGGAGAACGACTGCATAGGCATCATGTGGACGAATACCGTACCGAACATGCCGGCATGGGGCGGAAAGGATGCGAAAATCGGGAACAACCCCATGGTCGTCGCCGTTCCCTATCAAGACGTTCCGGTGGTGCTGGACGTAGCGATGTCGATGTTCAGCTATGGCAAGCTGGAGAAGTACAGGCGCGACGGCGTCCAGTGTCCTGTCGATGGTGGATTCGACGTCGAGGGCAACATTACCAGAGACCCCGCTCAGATCATCGAGACGCATCAGGTGTTGCCGATCGGGTATTGGAAAGGTTCGGGACTTTCTTTGGTTCTTGATCTCGTAGCCTCCTCCTTGGCCGGAGGGACGACGACGCGCGGAATCGGAGAGCTGCCCACCGAGACTTCGCTTTCACAGTTTTTCATGGCGGTGGATATGGCGTCGTTCCCCGACCGAAAGGAGCTGGAACGGCAGATCGGACTGACGTTGCAGGATTTGCAGGAATCGGTTCCGATGCATGAGGGGCGGCCGGTCCACTATCCTGGACAGGGGATGGAACGGGTCCGTGAAGAGAGCATGGAAAAAGGCGTATTCGTTGACGAAGGCATATGGAAGGGAGTCCTGGAGCTGTAGCATGCTGATACCTGGTCTTGTATCCGCGACCTTCAAGAGCAAGCCGGTGGAGGAGGTCCTCGATATCGCTGCGACCCATGGACTGCGGGCTGTGGAATGGAGCGAAAACTGGCATGTTCCGGAAGGCGACGTCCAAGAAGCCTCCCGGATCGGGAAGCTGACGCGCCGCGCCGGTCTCCAGGTTGCGGCGTTGGGTTCTTATTATCGTCTGGGAAAAGGAATGGATATCGTCCCCAGAATTGAAGAGGCGAAAGCGTTGGGCGCTTTCGTGATACGTATCTGGGGCGGTGACCAGCCTTCCTGTGAACTGGACGAAGCCGATTTCATGGCATTGGCTGGGGAAGCCAGGCAGATATCCCGGCTCTGTGCGCGACAGGGGCTGACGGTCGCCTTGGAATGGCACAAGAACACGGTTACCGATACAAACGAATCGGGAATCAGGTTTTTGGATAGCGTGGGGGATTCCCATTGCCGCACGCTTTGGCAACCGACGATGGCCCTTACAGTCGCAGATAGGACCGCCGGACTCCGGGCGATTGGTCCCCGTCTGGTGAATCTGCATGTCTACCATTGGGATAAAACGGGCCGGAGACCGCTTTCCGAAGGGGCGGAGGCCTGGCGGAGTTATTTCTCGGTGGTCGATAGGACTGAGGACCACTATGCGTTGTTGGAGTTCGTAAAGGATGATTCTGTCCGGCAGTTCGCTTCCGATGCGAAGACGCTGCTCGAATGGCTTGTACGGGAGAACCTCGCCTCAAGGGGCGAGTAGCAGAAGGATACAAAGGAATTCATGTTCAAGGCGGGTATGCGACTGATGGTCGGCCTGTTGTGTATATGGCTGGCATCCAGGACAGCGTCGTGGACATGAGGACAAGGAAAGAGGTGAGGTAGAGATATGGCAGATCTTCATGTTGCTGCGTTTGATATGATCAATCCGTTCGTCATTGCGTCGAGTCCCGCTACGCAGGGAGCGCGCAATGTACTCAAAAGCGCGAAATGCCGACCCGGCGCCATCGTGTTGAGAAACTTCGGTCACGGGACGGGGGGAGGGAGCTTCATCTACCCCGACGCGGCCGCCATGTACAAAGGCGCTCCGGCGTTCCATAGCCATGCGGTGGGGACGCAGATGCCTGATCCCGTGGACAGTCTCGACAAGTATTGCGAGGAGGTCAGAGAGATCAAGCGGAACCTCGATTCCGATATCAAGCTGTGGGTCTCAATCGGACATTACAGCGACATCGTCAAGGGAGGTGACTGGGAGGCCCGGTGGAGGGACCAGGCCCGCGAGCTTGCGAATGCGGGGGCCGATGCGTTTGAACTCCATTTCAATACTCCTGGCGTCGCCGTGGCGAAGGATCGTCAGTTCAATTACTATCAGCTGGTCTATTCCTGTACGAAGATGATCAGGGAGACGGTACCGGGCGTTCCCGTGATGGTCAAGCTGGCCGTGGAGGCGTGCGATCCTTTGACGTCGATCCGTCAGGCTGTTGCCGCCGGGGCGTCGGCGGTAGGGCCTACCGCCCGTTGGAAGGGCTTCTATTTTGATCTGGACTGGAAACGGACCGAGGCGCGCCCCGGCGCAGGCTACGGCGGCACACAGGCAAACCCGATCACCTGCTATACCGTCGCGGAAGCCCGGAGCAAAGGGATCGATATTCCGATGTTCGCCGGCGGCGGTGTGTTCAGCTACGACCAGGCGTTGCGCCTGATCATGTCCGGCAGCGACTTGGTGCAGATCGGCGCCCTGGCTTGTTCAGGCGGGACGATGGCCTGTTCTGCTTTGATACGCCAGTTTGAAGCCTGGATGGACAAGAACGGGTATCCCGACATGGCATCCTTGAAGGGCGATGCTCTGAAGCTCTTCTCCATGCCCGACGCATTCGCGAAGAAACGGCAGAACCTGCTGGGCTCGGCGTACCGTACTGCGCAGGTCGATCAGGACAAATGCATCGGTTGTGGACGGTGCCAGGATGTCTGCTGGCATGAAGGAATCGTCATGAAGGACCGCAAGGCTCACAAGCTTGATGGGTGCATCGGCTGCGGCTATTGTTTCCAAGTCTGCCCCGTCCAGGCCCTCTCCGTCGACAAGGGCGGGATTCTCTCCGCCCCGTTTGCCGGGGTCGAGGTATGAACGACGTATCTTTGCTCCTCGTCGGTATCGGCGGTTATGGGGAGAACTACATCAAGGAGCTGATGACACGCGATATCCCTGGGGTCTTCCTTGCGGCGGTCGCCGATCCGTTCCTTGACCGAAGCCCCTGGAAAGCCTCGGTGCTGGAACGGGGGATTCCCGTGTTCCGTACTCCTGCCGAGTTCTATGCGGCCGGCGGGACGGCGGACCTTGTGGTGATATCCTCTCCGATCCATACGCATTACGACTATATCATCGCGGCGCTGGAGCATGGAAGCGACGTACTGTGTGAAAAACCCGTGGCAATCAGTCTTGAGCTAATGGACGATTTGATTGAGCGGGAACGGAAGAGCGGCCGGTTCGTGGCGGTCGGGTATCAGCTCTGCTTTTCCAAGGATGTGCGGGCCATGAAGGCCGATGTGCTTTCCGGTCTGTACGGCTCGCCGGTCAGGATGAAATCCCTGCGGCTGATGCGCCGTGGCGACCAATACTACGCCAGAAACGGCTGGGCGGGAAAGCTGAGCTGCCATGGAGAACATGTGTTCGACAGCCCTGTCTCCAACGCCTGCGCCCATCAGATTCAGAATATGCTCTATCTGCTGGGGGCCTCGTCCGAAACGACGTCTGACGTCACGGCTGTGGAGGGCGAGCTATGGAAGGGCAGGCCCTCGATAGAGAACTACGATGCGGCCGCCCTACGGATTCATTCGGACACCGGGGTGGAATTGCTGTACTACACCGCCCACTGTCTCGATGAGAAGAAGGTCGGGCCTATGGGCGTATACGAATTCGAGAACGGTACCATCGTCAATCAGGACGATTCGTTCGTCGGGACGCTGGCGGACGGTACTGTCAGGGACTATTCCCTGTGCGCGAAAGGTGAACGGATGCAGAAGCTGTACGACGCCATTGAATGCGTGCGCACGGGCATGCGTCCCGCCTGCTCCCTGGTTACGGCCCGCGCCCATGTGAAATGCGTGATGCTTGCCCAACGGCTGCCCGTCTTGCTGCGGTATGACGCTGAAAAGAAGACCGCCGACGGCGACGGGTATTTCGCGATTCCCGATCTGGCGCGTACCTATTTGCGCAGCTATGAGAACTGGCGCCTGCCCCGGGAACTATGATTTGGGTATCTCCCCAGGCGTTGCCTGAGGTTTGTATGTAGGTTTTTCAGTTTTTGCATTACATTAGGAGGTAATGATGAAAAAAACACTCTTGATCGCATTGGCTCTGCTCTTGGCGGCCGGTCCGATGTTCGCCGCCGGCTCTTCGGAAAAAAGCTCCGTGGCTGCGGAAGGAAAGGCGAAGCTGACGTATTGGGCTCCCCTGAATCTCAACATTTCGAGCGTGGTACAGGATTTCAGCCAGACGATCTATTTCCAGACGCTGATGGAACGTACCAATACCGATATCTCGTTCCAGCATGTCCCCGCCAGCAATGATTCCGTCATGTCCGAAGGCTTCAACATCCTGATCGCCTCGGGCAACTATCCCGATATCATCGAGTACAAGTGGATTGACTATCCCGGCGGTCCCCAGGCGGCGATCGACGACGGCGTCATCATCCCCCTGAACGATGTGTTCGAGAAATACTGCCCGAACATCACGAAGTTCCTCGCCGAGCATCCCGATATCGCCAAGATGATCAGCACCGACGACGGTACCTACTATGTGTTCCCGTTCCTGAGGGGCGAGAGCTATGAGAACAACAACTTGATTTTCACAGAAGGCTGGGTATGGCGTCTGGATCTCCTCCAGAAGGTAGGTATCTCGAAGGTTCCCTCCACCCCCGATGAGCTATATGCCGCCCTTAAGGCTCTGCAGGGTATCGGTGTGCAGCTTCCCCTGACCTTGCGGAAGGATCATGTCAGCCGCGTCCTCTCACCGGGCTTCGACAGCTGGGACGATTTCTATGTGGTCGATGGCGTGGTCCACAACGGATTGATCGAAGCGACCCGTAAGAATTATCTGGAATTCACCCATAAGCTGTACGCCGAAGGGTTGTTGGACAACGACTATCTCTCCGTCGATAAGAAAAGCCAGGCGGTGAAGGTCTTGAACAACCTCTGTGGAGCGACCTACGCCCCCGGCGGGTCCGGCATCGGTACCTGGCTGCCTGCGATGCAGCAAAGCGATCCGAGCATCGAGCTTGTTTCCGCACGGCCGATTTCCCCCGATTCCAACCGGTATTCCAAGTTCGCCAAAATGTCCACGATATATTCCAATTCGGGTCCTTCCGCGGCTATCTCGACCGCTTGCAAGAATGTTGAAGCCGCTGCCAGGCTGCTTGACTACAACTTCTCCGAAGAGGGGCACTTGCTGGTTAATTTCGGTGTCGAGGGCGTTTCCTACACGATGGTCGACGGATATCCCAAGTATACGGACATGATCCTGAACAATCCTGACGGATTGACGATCAGCCAAGCCATGGCTCAGTACATGCGCAGCGCTGTCAACGGTCCGTTCATTCAGGATCCCAGGTATCTTGAGCAATACTACAGCATTCCTGAACTGCAGGAAGCGATCAACCTGTGGGCGCAGACCGACTACGGCAAATATGTATTGCCTCCCGTGTCTGCTACCTCAGAAGAGGCTTCCGAGCTTGCCAAGATCATGAACAACGTCAAGACCTACACCGACGAGATGGAATCCAAGTTCATTACGGGCGCTCTTCCGATCAGTGAGTTCGACAGCTATGTCGCGCAACTGAAGAAGTTCGGTCTTGAACGGGCCATCGAGATCAAGCAGGCCTGCTACGACCGCTACATGGAAAAATAGCGGATAATTTCTCCAAGGTGATGTATCAAAGCGGGTGGAGAGTATCCACCCGCATTTCTGAAGATAGGAAAACACAACGATGAATTGTAAGGAAAAACTGCTTACTCTGCTGGATTTCTCCACGCCGGGTCTGGAAGAGGCCGGGCGGCTGTCGCTTGCCGGCGACGTCGACGGCGCCGTAGCTCAGGTGGTCCGCCATTTCCGTGGACGCCGGACTCCCCGGTATCTGTTCGAGGCCTCTGACGCCGGTCTGCTCCAAGACGGGAAGATCATTGAAGAAGCCGAGGCTGTGATGCGTCATGAGATCTTCGGCCATGCGTTCAACGGCCCGATAGACTGGCGTTTCAATCCCACGGCGGAAACATCCCGCGACAACGAGTGGAGCTGGTCGCTTTTCCGTACAATCTATTGGCAACCGCTCGCCCGCGCCTATGCGCTGACCAAGGACGACCGGTATGTGCGTGAAATCGTCAATGAGCTGAAAAGCTTCTACGAGGCATGGCCTGCGCAGCCGTTCATCGACAGCGAGGACGAGAAACCCCAGAAGACTCCGTTTCCCGGTCATGCATGGCGAACCATCGAGACCGGTATCCGCATCTATACGACCTGGTTGCCCTGTTTTGAAATCATCCGTGACAGCGTTGCGTTCGACGAGGAGTCCTGGGCCGTGTTCCTGTGTTCCATCCATGACCACGGGACGTTCCTGAAACGGCATTACAGCAACCACAGTCATTCCAGCAACTGGCTCTCCATGGAAGCGAGCTCGCTGCTCCAGCTGGGAATCATGTTTCCCGAGATGACCGATTCCTCCGGATGGACCCATGCCGGGTACCAACGGATCATGCACGAGATCGCCTATTGCTTCGACAACGACGGCGTCCATATGGAGCATACGCCGATCTATCATCTGGTGGCGTCCATCGCGTTCCTCCAGGCGGTCAGGCTATGCCAGCTGAACGGTATTCCCGTGGCGCCCTATGCGATGACGCTGCTGGAACGTAGCGCCGAATATCTCATGAGGATCGTCAAGCCCGACTTTTCCACTCCGATGATCGGCGACGCCGACCGCAACAGCCTGCTCGACCGCAAAAGCGATACGTCGGTCTACGAAGGAATGAACCTTTCGTTCTTCCCCGACGACCTGAACGAGCTTCGGGCCTATTTCAAGCTGATGAGCCGGCTGACTGGCCGAAAGGATTTCCTGTATGTCGCAACCGGCGGAGCGGAAGGCGAGCCGCCTGCGCAACGCGATTTTCCGATGCAGGAGACCGGCCTGTACATATCAAGGACCGGCTGGACGCGGACGGACAGCTATATGCATGTGCATGGCGTCCAGCTGGAACGGGGGGAGAAAAGCACCCATTCCCACAACGACAACGGACATGTGGAGCTGATGCTCCATGGCGAGGACGTACTGATCGATTGCGGCCGGTATATCTACAATAGCTCCTGTTGGAAGGACTGGCGGCACTATTTCACCTATGCCCTGGCTCACAACACGCTGTACGTGGACGACCATCTGATGGGATCCGTCCCCGGCGTCGACCGTGTGCGCGGGGTGCGTACCGTGCTTCATGCGTTCAGGCGGACGGACGGCTATCAGCTGATCGATGTGTCTCACAACGGCTATGCGTTCATGGACGATCCTGTGTTCCACCGTAGGAAACTGGTGTTTCTCCCCGCCGTTGAGGCCGCCGTCGTCGTGGACTATGTGACGGGACTGGGCGGCGAAGACCATGACCTGCGTCTTGTCTGGAATTTCGCGGGGGAGAAGGTCCTTCTGCTGAACGATCAGGTCGCCGACTTCACTACGCCGCTTGGAACGGCTTTCCGTATGACTTCCGTCGCCACGTCGGCAGATTCCGGATCGATCCGATATGCCGTGGATGGCGTACAGACCGAGCCTGCCGGGTTCCGAAGTCCGTGGACGTCGACGCTGTACTGCGGTAGTGAAGCTCCTATCGCCGGATGGGTTTCCTATGGATATCCTGTGCGGAAACCGACCGGACAGGTACAGCGTTGCCTATGCGGTCGCGTCCCTGCGACGTCGGTCACCGTCATAGGAAGACGGCAATCGCCCGTGCGTATCGCCATCGAAGGAGATCGTGCGGCGGTAGAGGTCGGCGGGGTGCGTCTGTCGGTCGAAGACGGGGAGGTTGAGGTCGTATGATCAGGTTGGGGCTATGCACTGATATCATGAACATCCGCGACGCTGAAGCCGCGGGGTTCGACTATGTGGAGGGGAAGCTCAACGCGATCGCCGCGTTGGGGGATGATGAGTTCGCCGAAGCGCTCGATCGGGTGAGGGACGCCGGAATCGGAGTCGAACGCTGTTGCCTGCTGTTGCCGAAGTCGATGGCCGTCATCGGCGACGCCTACGATGAACCGACGATGACCTCGTACCTGCACGGTGCGTTCTCACGTATGCGGGAGCTGGGGGCGGATATCGCCGTGTTCGGCAGCGGCAAGTCGCGGAATATCCCCAAGGGCGTCCGTTGGCAGGATGCGTTTCTCCAGCTTGTCCTTGTCACACGGACGATAGCCCACGTCGCCAAGGACTATGGGATCCGTATCGCGATCGAGCCGTTGAACCGGACGGAAACGAATCTTGTCAATACGTTGGCGGAGGGAGCCGCCCTGCAGGCCGAAGTCGGCATGGAGAACGTAGGCTTGCTCGCCGACGCGTTCCATATGCGCAGGGAGGGGGAACCGATTGAAAGAATAGCTTTGGTGTCGCCGCTGATGCATGCCCATATAGCCATGCGGGAAGACCGATCCTATCCGGTCGTCGCCGATGAAGAGGTGACTGGGTTCTTTTCGGCGTTGAAAGCCTCCGGCTATGACGGTTCTGTGAGTATCGAAGGCAAGAGCGACGACTGGCGCGGCGATTCCGTCAAGGCGATCTCCGCGATGCGTCCGCTTTGTTGAGGTTTTGGACAGGGGCCGCAGGGTTTTCATACAGGATGTGAAATATCGGGCTGTACATATGGAAAACAGTCGTTTTATCGAGGCGGAAGGAGTATACTGACATGGACAAGGTACGAATTGGAATTATCGGATACGGCAAGATGGGGTCGCAGCATACGAGGGCGTTTCTTGACAACAAAATCCCGAACGCCGTACTGACGGCTGTCGCGGACATCGAACCGAAGCAGATAGCGAAGGCGCGAGAGCTATGCGGGGACTCTATCGCCTATTTTGACAGCGCCGAGGCGTTGATTCACTCAGGAGTCTGCGATGCGATCATTCCGACCGTACCGCACTACTACCATCCGGTCTATGCGGTCGAAGCTTTCAAGGCCGGTCTCCATGTGCTGTGCGAAAAACCCGCGGGCGTCTATACGAAACAGATCGAGGAGATGAACCGCGTCGCACGGGAGAGCGGCAAGGTGTTCGGCGTCATGTTCAACCAGCGGACCAATCCCCTCTATCAGAAGGCGAGGGACCTGGTGCAGGGCGGGGAGCTGGGACGCATCATCCACACCAACTGGATTATCACCAGCTGGTTCCGCGCCCAGAGCTATTACGACAGAAGCTCCTGGCGTGCCACCTGGGCCGGGGAGGGCGGAGGTGTCCTGCTGAACCAGAACCCCCACAACCTCGACCTGTGGCAGTGGATATGCGGCATGCCCTCGCGGGTCAAGGCGGAGGTCTACTACGGCAAGCACCGCGCCATCGAAGTCGAGGATGACGTATATGCGTTGTTCGAGTATCCCAATGGCGCCACTGGTTCCTATATCACTACCATAGCCGACGCTCCCGGAACCAACCGGCTTGAAATCACCGGCTCCCAGGGAAAGCTGGTAGTTGAGAACGATACGATCACGTTCTGGCGGTTGCGGGAATCGTCAGATGACTTCAACACCCGTTTTACGGGTGAAATCGGGCAACCGGAGTGCTGGAAATGCGAGGTTCCCGTCAAAGGATCCTATACGTCGCACCCTGGGGTGATCAAGAATTTCTGCGATGCGATTCTGACAGGGGCTCCGTTGCTGGCGCCCGGCGAAGACGGTATCCTTGGGCTTTCCATTTCCAATGCCATCCATCTTTCTTCATGGACCGGCGGCGGTTGGGTGGAGCTGCCTGTCGACGGAGATTTGTTCTACAAGCTTCTCGCTGAGAAATGCGGCGGACGAATGCCCGTCTGAGGAGCGTCAGGAAAGGGATGGGGCGAATGGGCGGCGTACGTGAAAAAAACAAATTCAAGCGGAGCATCCTCGTGCGATGGGGCTACTCCTACCTCATCGTGTGCGTCATCCCGCTCATCCTGTTCATTATTTTCGCCGCGGCTTGTCTCTCCTTGGTGAACAGGAATACTTCCTATACCAATTCCGTCGCCGTCCAGTTCGTCCGGCGGGAGTTCGATACGGTGTTCGCCCAAGCCAATTCGGTATGCGAAAACGTCCTGCTCGGCACTCAGTTCCAGACGCTTGGCACCGTTTCCACCGTGACCGAGCTTGAACCATTGTACTTGTTCGAGACGACCATGAGCCTGCGGCACCTAATCAACGGGTATGACGTCATCCTCGACTGCATGCTCTATTCTCCGGAGCTTGATCTCTATATTTCCGGCGAACGATGGGGGTCTTTCAATGATTTCTATCAGCGGGATGAGTACAATCTTTCCTATACAAAAGCGAGGATCGACGATATCTTCAGGAAGGAACGTAACGTTCTGCATATAGAGGACGCCTCCCGGATCCTTCCTGGAGGCAAGAAACAGCAGCGCCTGCTCATACTGAGGCCGTTGAGCTATGTCCGTACCGGCAATGTCCTCGACTTCTGCGCGGCCTTTCTCGTCGATGTCTCCGACCTATTGCCGTCTGAGCTTGACGACTATCATGACTTGATGATCGTCAACGCCGTCTCCAATGAAGTGCTGTTTGACTTTACCGGGGCGTATTCCCAAGGAGCGCGGGTGGATGATCTGGCGTCGATCGAATTGGGAGCAAGTACGTTGAAAGACGGAAAGATCATCACCGCCGGAAGATCCGAGGTGGCCAATGTCAAGTATCTGGTGATGGTCGACAAGGGTACGTACTTCCATTTCCTGTATCTGGTGCTGATGTTCGCGTTCTTGTCGTTCTTCCTTGCTCTGGTCGGCGGTCTGTTCGTCGTCTGGCGTCGCATGAACAGGGAATGGTCCATCTACGAAGAGGCGATAACTGTTTCGGGAACGGACGTCAACAATGATTCCGTTCCTGAGAACGCCTACTCGCCGTTCGTCTCCTCTGTTTCCCGCCTGAAGGAGGAGCAGGAAGGGATGAGCCTTGTGATCCGGCAACAGACGGAGTCCTTGAAGGAACATATGATCGCCAAGCTCGTAGATCGTTCCAGCGGTCCCATCAGCATGGAGGCTCTGAAGGAATGCGGTATCAACCTAGTCTCCGACCGGTTCCTGGTCCTCCTGGTGGTTCCGATGGACGGGGGGGCCGTCTCAAGAATGGAAGAACTGATGCTTTCCGTCCTGAGTTCCCCTCAGATGGTCCTTCTCCCGTTTTTCTCTGCGCACGGAGCCGCTTTCATCCTCAATCCGGCCTTGGTGGACGATGCCGTATTCTATGCCTCCTTCGCGACGCAGATGAAAGACCTGCTTTCCAATGAAGGGGACGGGATTCTGAATATAGCCGCCTCGAACCTGAACGTCGGGTTGGGGGCGCTCGGCGAAGCCTATCTTGAGGCGATCAACGTCCTTGAATACCAGCGGGGGATATCCAGCAGGGAATTCCTGTTCCATCGCGATGTCCTTGAAATGACGAGCCAGATGAATTTTAGCTATACCACCGAACATGAACTGAAGCTTTCCGAAGCGATTCAGGCCGGAGATGCGATCGAGGCCGTCCGTATCGTCGACAATCTGATCATCGACAACCGGGCGATGGGCGTCTCCCCCCGCCGCCTGAGGTATCTGTTGTTCAGTGTCACCGGCACCATACTCCGGACCGCCAACAAGTTTGACGAACGGTTCAGCGGCTATCTCCCGGTCATTTCCTTTTCTCCGATCATTCAGTCCGATAGTTTTGAGCGGTCCCACCAGGAGGTCGATGGAGTCATAGAGCATCTGTGCGAGGCTGTGCTTGCGGTGGAACGTCAGTACGAGGACGCCTCCGGGGAAGGCTATACTATCTATCGCAGGGCGCTTGCCGAGATTCAGGCTGGGTATGCGGATCCTTTGTTGAACGTCTCGTTGCTTGCCGACCGCCTTGGCGTCTCAATCGTCTATCTGTCGAGGGCGTTCAAGAAATACCACAACATGAACATTTCCGACTATATCACTTCGTATCGGATCTCCGTTTCAAAGAAACTGCTTTCCGAGGGGACGCTTGTCGGGGATGTCGTATCGATGTGTGGTTTCGGCAGTCTGCGGACGTTCCTTCGCGTCTTCAAGAAGTTCGAGCATATCACTCCTGGACAGTACAGGTCCATGAGCAAGGAGGATATCAATGTCTAAGCTACGGGTCGCCGTCATCGGATGCGGTGCGGTGTCGAAGAACCATGGGAAGGCCCTTGTCCGCAATTCTCTGGCGGAACTGGTCTATGCGGTGGATGTGGATTACCAGAGGGCCGAGGCGTTCTGCCGTGAATACGGCGGGTCGCCGCTACATGACTACCATGAGCTGTTCACTGGGGCGGCCGTTGATGTCGTGCATGTCGTCACCCCTCATAATACGCATCCCGCGATCGCCATGGAATGCATGGAGCATGGTCTGGACGTGTTCTGTGAAAAGCCGCTGGCGATGCGCGTCTACGATGCCAAGCGGATGATCGAGGTCAGCGAACGTACCGGCCGCCGGCTTGGGGTGTGTTTCCAAAACCGCCTCAACCAATCGACGGTCGAGGCGAAGCGGCTCATAGACTCCGGGTGTTACGGTAAGGTCGTCAGCGGCATGGCTCTGGTCGCGTGGGACCGTCACGGCGCATATTATTCAGAGAGTCCCTGGCGGGGGACGTACGAGGGGGAGGGCGGCGGTTGCATCATCAACCAGGCTATCCATACGCTTGATCTGCTCGACTATCTTTGCGGCGGCGTCAGCTCCCTTTCCGCCGTGGACGCGAAGCTTCGGGACACCGACGACTACGAGGTAGAGGACTCGGCCATGGTGCTGTTCCGGTTGAAGAACGGCGGCCAGGCCGTGGGGTTCTGCACCAACTGCTATCCGCTGAGCAAGCAATGTACCGTCGAACTCCATCTTGAAACCGCGACGCTGACGGTCAAGCAGAGCGGTTTGCTTATCCAGACCGCCGCCGGGGAGGAATGGCATCCTTGCGAGACGGCGAAGGGGGAGAAGTCGGAATGGGGGCTCTCCCATGGCAAGCTGATCGATGCGTTCTATCGTTCTGTACTGGACGGCACTCCGTTCATCTGCGACTGCTACACCGGTCTGGCCGCGGTGAAGATAGTCAACGCGATTCAGCATTCCCATGGCAAGCTGATGGTCGTCGATTCCATCTAGCCCTGTCTCCGGCGCTCCACTGGTTTCGCCTTGCGGCCGGCCAGGTTTTACGGTTGGCGTCGTTTCACATAGAGTGCGATGTACGCCAGTCTGATACAAGAATGATTCATGAAGGAGTATGTAGAAGATGTCTGCGCATGAGGTGTTCCATTATAAGTCGCTCGATGAGCTGCAGTCGGCAATTTCCGGGCTGAGAGTCGATATCGGTTGTTCCTCCGACCTGTCGATCTTCTCCCGACCTGTGCAGGTCGGGAAAAAGTCGGCGCCGAACGGTTTCGCCGTTCTGCCCATGGAGGGGTGCGACAGCCGGCTTGACGGCGGCCCTTCCGAGCTTGTCGTCCGTCGGTACCGTCGGTTTTTCAGCGGTGGCGCGGGCCTTGTCTGGTGGGAGGCGAACGCGGTCGTCCAGGAAGGCCGGGCGAACGAATTGCAGATGATGCTTACCGATGCGAACGTAGGGGAGTTCGCCGTTCTGCTGAAGGACTGCCGTCAGTCTGCGCTTGAACGCAACGGGAAGGTTCCCTTGTCGGTGCTTCAACTTACCCATTCCGGTCGGTATAGCCGTCCGGCGGGCCATGCTCCCGCCCCGATAGTCCCCCAGCGGGATCCTGTCCTTGATGGGCGAAGCGGTGTCGATTCAGACCGACAGGTCTGTTCAGATGAGTATCTGGAGTCCTTGATACCGCATTACGTCCATTCAGCCGTACTCGCCAAGGAGGCGGGGTTCGACGGTGTGGATGTGAAGGCCTGCCACCGGTATCTGCTTTCCGAGCTACTCGCGAGCCATACTCGGCCAGGGCGTTTCGGCGGTTCCTACGAGAATCGTTCGCGTCTGCTGCTGTCCATCATCCGGGAAATCAAGAAGGCCTGTGGCGATGATTTCATCGTGGCGAGCCGGTTCAATGTTTTCGACGCCCATCCATACCCATATGGTTTCGGAGAGGACGCGCATGATATGTGGCGCTTTGATGCGACCGAGCCGGTACGGCTGGTACGGGACCTGGTCGCCGCCGGCACTGACCTGCTGAGCAACTCGGCGGGTAATCCATATTACATATATCCCCAAGTGACCAGGCCGTTCGATGTCTCCTCCCAGGGGATTCCTGTTCCGCAGGAACATCCGTTGGAGAGCATAGCGCGGTTGTTTGAGTTCACCCGGACGGTACAGGAAGCCGCGGGCGACGTGCCGGTGGTCGGTAACGGCTATACCTGGTTGCGTGGCTTCCTTCCCAACGTGGGGGCGGCAAACCTTGAGTCCGGAGGGTGTTCCTTCGTTGGTCTTGGCCGTTGCGCCATTGCATATCCCGACGCTCCCCGTGACGTCCTGTCCGGCGCCGGTATGGATCCAAGACGATGTTGCGTCACCTGTTCCCGGTGTACACAGATCATGCGGGACCACGGCAGGACGGGGTGCGTAATTCGCGACGCTGAAATCTACGGACCGTTGTATCGGCAATACAGGGAAGACGCCGACGCCAGGGAGAAGGGAGGGCGGTCATGAACAAAATCGCCATCGTTACAGGAGGCAGCCGAGGGATCGGCCTCGCCGTCGTCCGTCGTCTGATTCTGGATGGATATCGGGTCGCCATGGTCGGTACTCGTCCGCTGGGAAGTGCGAAAGAACGTTTTTCTGATCTCCCCGAAGAGGCATATCACTATATCCAGGCGGATGTCTCGGTTGCGGAGGATCGTTTGCGTATCGTCTCGGAGACCCGTTCGGTATTCGGTAGGCTCGACCTGTTGGTGAACAACGCCGGGGTTGCGCCGAAGGTCCGCGCCGATTTGCTTGAAATGAGCGAGGAGAGCTGGGATTTCGTCCTCGATACCAATACGAAGTCCAATATGTTCCTGACTCAACTGGTGGCGAAAGCGATGCTCGCCCAGGAGCGGCTGTACCCCAAGCGCGGGACGATCATCAATGTTTCCTCCTGTTCTTCCGAGGTTTCTTCTGTGAACCGCGGCGAATATTGCGTGTCGAAGGCCGGTATCTCCATGTTGACGACCCTCTATGCCGATCGTCTGGCCGCGGAGGGAATTCTTGTTCATGAGATTCGTCCCGGCGTCATAAGGACCGACATGACGAGCGCCGTGACTGAAAAATACGATTCCTTGATCGCTTCCGGTCTGTTTCCGATAGCACGTTGGGGCGAGGGGGCTGATGTCGCCGCCGCCGTCTCCGCATTCGCATCCGACGACTTTCTTTATACTACCGGCAACCATATCGACATAGACGGTGGTTTCCACATCAGGAGGCTCTGATGCATCGTCATTCCCCCTTCTGTTCATTGGAGACTTTCTATTCAGAGACCGTAGTAGTCGGTTGTGGAGCCGCCGGTCTGAACGCGCTGGATACGTTGCTCGCCGCGGGAAACTCCGACGCCGTCCTTATCTGCGAGCATCATAACGCAGGCACCAGCCGGAACACCGGCTCCGATAAGCAGACCTATTACAAGCTCTCCCTCGCAGGCTCCGACGGCGACAGCGTCCGTACCATGGCCGAGGATCTGTACGCCGGTCGCTGTGTGGACGGGGACGTCGCTCTGTGCGAGGCCGCGCTTTCCGTCGATGGGTTTTTGAAGCTCGCTTCGCTGGGAGTCCCGTTTCCCATGAACCGATACGGGGAATATGTCGGATACCGGACCGACCACGACATGCGGCTCAGGGCCACGAGCGCCGGTCCGTATACGTCCCGGTTCATGACCGAGGAGCTGGAACGTAGCGTTCGTCGGCGTGGCGGTGAAATCGTAGAGAACCTGCAGGTCGTCCGTATATTGACCGAAGACGCCGCAGTCCGCGGCATTTTGTGCCTTGATCTCAAGTCTTGGGAGTTTTCTGTCATTTTGTGCAGGAATCTCGTCTGGGCGACGGGAGGTCCCGCCGTAATGTACTCCAGTTCGGTATATCCTGAAAGCCAGGTCGGTTCCTCCGGCCTCGCCTTTGAAGCGGGGGCCATGGGACGGAACCTGACGGAGTGGCAATTCGGGTTGGCGTCGTCGCGTCCTCGCTGGAACGTCAGCGGAAGCTACATGCAGGTTCTTCCACGTTTCTTCAGTGTCGATGAATCCGGCGATGAACGTGAATTCCTGTCAGATGTGCTTACCAACCGTTCCGAGATGTTGTCCCTTGTATTTCTGAAGGGATATCAGTGGCCTTTCGACGTGCGCAAGCTGTCCGGAGGTTCTTCCTTGATCGATGCCTTGGTCTATCTGGAATTGCAGAAAGGGCGTCGCGTGTACCTTGATTTCAGGACGAACCCCGGCAATGCGGATATCGATTTTTCTTCACTTCAGTCCGAGACGAGGGAATACCTTGAAAAGGCGGGGGTGTGCTTCGGTGTTCCTGTGGATCGTCTTCGCAGGATGAATGAGCCCGCCTACCAGTTCTATCTTGAGCATGGGGTCGATCTTGCCGAACAACCGCTGGAAATATCGCTTTGCGCACAGCACAACAACGGTGGTCTCGCCATGGACCTCTGGTGGCGGTCATCCCTCCTTGGACTCTACCCCGTAGGCGAGGCCGCGGGGTCCCACGGCGTATATCGGCCGGGAGGCAGCGCGTTGAACGCCGGACAGGTCGGCTCCAAACGTGCGGCCGTATGGATCCTGAACAAAGCGCATGATCCGCGATGGACGCCCCCGGAGCTGTCCGATAGCCGTCAGGTCATCGAGATAACGACGCTCGCGAAAGATTCCGTAGGTATGGCGGGGACGGACTTTCAACGGATTTTCAATGAAAACCGAAAGCGGATGACGCTTGTCGCCGGCGCTATCAGGGATCGGGGAAAACTCGTCGCGTTCCAGAAGGAACTGTCGGCTCAGCTGGCTGACTTCTCCCGTTTTTCGGTTTCCCGGCCTTCCTTGCTCGGCAAATACTTTCATTTCAGGGACTGCCTGATTTCCCAGTTCGTCTACGTCTCGGCCATGCTCGACTACCAGTCGCAAGGGGGATGCAGCCGCGGTAGCGCTCTGTATGTCGATGATGACGGTACGTTGCCCGATTCTCGTCTGCCTGTTTCATTTCGCAGTCGGCAGGAAGATGGCGACGAACCTTCTCGGATTCAGGAAATTCTCTATCATGACGGTCGCTGTGACTGCGAATGGAGGTACCCCAAACCGCTTCCGGACGATTCTGACTTTTTCGAAGTGACCTGGGCGTCTTATCGGGAGAACCGCAACGTTTTCTAAGCGTGTCAGATTTTATCTGCGTCGTACCGTTGCCTTGTACCGCGCCGTTGCGCGGGCGCAATCTTTCCTCCTCATCCTGCTTTCCGGCTAAAGGACCGCCCGAAAGATAGCACGGACGGCGAGACATGAAATTATGGTTGTACGCAAAAAGGTGGTATAGTACAATATGGAGCGTACAGCGAGTCAGAAAAACAGGATGTGAAGTGAGGATGCTTTTGAATACCGATTTTATAAATGTAACGGCGGAGAATCTAGCCAATGAGCATCTGTGCTGCATCATCCGTAGCAAGAAGCCTCATCCTGGCGTTGAAGCGAAACGGCAATGGCTTTCAGCGCGGCTGAATGAAGGACATGTATTCAGGAAGCTCAATGAAAAGGCTACGGTGTTTATTGAATACGCTCCTTTGGAGACGGCGTGGGTCCCCATAATCGGTGATAACTATTATTATCTTTACTGCCTATGGGTTTCCTCCGACCATAAAGGACATGGGTATGGGAAAGCCTTGATGGAGTATTGTCTGGCCGATGCAAAGGAGAAGGGCAGGTCCGGCGTCTGTATGCTCGGAGCGAAGAAGCAGAAGTCATGGCTCTCCGACCAGTCGTTTGCGAAAAAATTCGGCTTCAAGGTCGTAGACGCTACCGACGACGGATATGAATTGCTCGCCCTTTCTTTCGACGGGTCGGAGCCGAGGTTCGCGCAGAATGCCAAGGGTCAGGGGATAGAAAGCGAAGAACTGACGATATATTATGATCTGCAATGCCCCTATATCCATCAAAACGTCGAAATGATACGGCAGTATTGTGAGATGAACGGCGTGCCGGTATCTTTCATACTAGTGGATACGCTGCGAAAGGCAAAGGAACTGCCTTGTGTTTTCAATAATTGGGCGGTGTTTTACAAAGGAAAATTCGAGACGGTGAATTTGTTGGACGCCGCCTATTTGGACAGAATACTTAAAAAAGAAAGCACGGTTTCCGTCTGATTCCCTTTTGTATGGAAGAAGATCGGCGCATGGTATCGGAGGGGAATCCGTCGCCGGGGACCGCGAAAGAGAAAAGGGGGGAATCGGGGGATAACTGTTTTCTCCGCCTTGACTCATCTTGCCTTGAAATGATACATTTTATAGACCTCTTTATCCACCTTGAGGTGGATCATTCAGTCCGTAAGGAGGAACCATGAGAAATTATGAGTTCACCGTCATCTTCGACGCGAACGAAGAGAAGACGACCGCAGGCATGGAAATCGTGTCTAAAGCATTCGCGGATGCCAAGGTGGAGATCACCAAGCAGGAAGACATGGGCGTAAAGATTCTCGCCTATCCCATCAAGAAACAGGAAAAAGGGCATTACGTCTACTTTGAGATGAGTGCTGATCCCGCTAGTATCAGAGGGTTCGAGCAGGCTTTCCTGCTCAGTGCGCCTATTTTGAAGTTCCTGTTCGTCAACAAGGAAAAATAAGCGATAGAATTATCGTATTGGAGCGCAAAGTATGGCAAATGACTTGAATGTTGTTGCGTTGGTCGGACGTCTGACGCGGGAAAGTGAACTTCGGTATACCAACGGAGGTTCCGCCGTCTGTAGGTTTTCCATCGCCGTCAACCGGAGAAAGAGGTCGGGGGACAAGTGGGAAGATGAAGTCAGCTATTTCGACTGCGCCATGTTCGGCAAATCCGCCGAGTCCATGAACCAGTATCTGGATAAGGGACGGCAGGTATCCATCATAGGCGAGCTTCGCCAGAATCGATGGGAGCAGGACGGGCAGCCACGCAGCAAGGTTGAGATTTTTGTCAACAGCCTGCAGCTCCTCGGAAGTGGTTCGGGCGAGCAACGTGGCGCGGCTTCCCAGGGAGGGAGGATCGATGATTCCCCCCGTCAGGGAGGTTATGGAGACCAGCCGCGTGGCGGAGCAGCGGCTCCGACCCGGGCTCCGGCACCCGCCGCGGCGAGTGATTTCGGGCCTGAACAGTTTGATGACGACATTCCGTTCTAGGACGGAAGGCGCGCCGTCGCCGATACGATGAATGCCGGCTTTTCCGCCGGACATGCCCGCCTGACTGATGAAGAGCGGGTGATCTAAGGAGTAAATTTTCATGCGTGAAGATAAAGATGCCATGACCAATGACGCTATGGACGCCAAAGGCGGCGCCGGCCTCAGGGATAAGAAGATGGGCGGAAAGAAGACCACCTTCAAGAAGAAGGTCTGTAAGTTCTGCGCCCAGAACGCGGTCGCTGACTACAAGAACCCCGAAATGCTCAAGAGATACATCACTGAGCGCGGCAAGATCCTGCCTAGCCGCATTACCGGTACCTGTGCGAAGCACCAGCGTGCTTTGACCACCGAGATCAAGCGGGCGAGGGTTCTGGCGTATCTCCCCTTCGAGAAGAAGTAAGGAGGGTAGGGAGTTGATGCAGCGGGATGCTGTTCGTGACAGGTTGGTCCGTGATTCGTTGCTGATGGTCGTGGCGAGTCTGCTATTGTACCGTCTGACGTTCACCAACGTCCTGTATACGATCCCTCTGCTGCTGTTGGCTCCTCGGTTCGAGGATCGGAAAATGGCGATGCTTCCTGTAGCCGCCGTGTTCCTTTTGGTCGTCGGTGGAGAGCTGTTCGCGGCGCGAAAAGCGCTGGGATTTGCCACTACGCCATTGATCCTCACGATTGGGTTGTTCATTCCAGTGGTATTGCTGGTTGCCGCCGCGGTCTGGATATGGCTGCGAGAAGCACGGAGCTTGGTTCGATATCTGGCTTCCTGTGCGTTCATGGTGGTTGCCGGTATCGGGCTGGCGGTCTGGTTGCAGAGCGGTTCTGAAATAGTCCGGAAGGTTGGGGAGCTATACTCCAGCACCTTCAGAACGCTTTTCAGCACCTTCCTGCCGACGACGCCCGCTTTGGTCGCCACGGAGGGAGCCGTTCAAGCGACGGCGGAAACGACGGTGCTAGGCATCGACGCCGATGTGCTGTTCGCTTTGTGCGTGCGGGTCGTCTACCATTCATTCGTCCCCATGTGCATGGCGTTGATCGGTGTTTCCGCGTTGATATCGGAATGCGTGCTACATCGGCAGGATGCCGCGTGGCAGCAGCGTGTCACCAACTGGCGTCTGCCTGAGAATGCCATCTGGGTGTTTCTCGGGGCTTGGACGTTGGTGCTGGTGAATATGCTGTTCACGTTGCCTGCTTCGGTAAGCGCATTCTCCTTGAACCTTGCGCTGTCGGTATCATTGCTATATCTGGTGCAAGGGTTGGCTATCCTGATTTTCCTGGTCCGGAAACGGAATCCCCTGTTTACTGTGGCCAGGGCGGTGGTGTTCGTGATGCTTTGCATGTTGCTACCTGGATTGAACGTATTGGTTGTCCTGGCGCTTCCTTTGTTGGGGGCTCTGGAGACATGGATTACTTTGAGAAAGAACGACTAAGGAGTTTTCGATATGAAGATTATTCTGAATCAGGACGTGCCGAACCTCGGCGAAGAGGGCGACGTCCGTGAAGTCAAAAACGGCTACGCCCGCAACTATCTGTTGCCCACCGGCGCCGCAGTACATTACAACAAGAGTAATGTAGCTATCTTCGCAAGCCGTGCCGCCGCCATTGAAAAGCGGAAGATTGAAAAACGTGCCGCCGCTTCGACGTTGAAGGAGAAGCTTGATGCGCTGACCCTCAATATCGTCGTGTCCGCTGGAGAAAGCGGCAAGCTTTTCGGGTCGGTGACTTCCTCCATTGTGCAGGACGCTCTGGCCAAAGCGGGGATCGAAATCGACCGCAAGAAGATCGAGGTCGCTACCCATGCGATCAAGATGACCGGAACCTACCAGGTCCGCATCCACTTGTATGAGAGCGAAGTCTCCTTGGTAAAGATGGTCGTTGAAAGCGAAGCCGATGTGAAGAAGCGCCAGGCGGCCGCCGCCGCAGCAGCTGCCGCCGCTGCGAAGGAAGCTGAAAAGGCCGCTTTGGAAGCCGCAGCAGCCGCTGCCGCGGTTGAAGCTGAAAAGGCCGACGCTCTTGCCGCCGAGGCTCCCGTCTCAGAACCTGCCGAAGCTTCCTCCGACGTAGAGTAAGGCTTCGGTACATTGATGGCTTCGAATTCCACCGTGGGGGGACGAATCCCCCCACATAACGATGAAGCGGAACGCGCCGTTCTCGGCGCGATCCTGTTGAACGATCGTGTGCTGGCCGATATCATGGATTTTCTCCACAAGGAGGATTTCTACAAGGCCGGGCATCAGGTGTTGTTCGAGGCCATCGTCAATTTCCGTCAGGAAAACAGTTCCCAGGCGATAGACTTGATAACTATCGCCGAGTACCTGCGCAAGAAGGATATCCTTGAACGTTGCGGGGGACTGTCCTATATCTCTTCGCTTACTTCCGACGTTCCCACCACTACCAACGCGGCCTATTACGGACAGATCATCCGAGGGCTTTCCTTGCGTCGTCGCCTGCTTGAAATTTCAAGCGAGATGCGCGAGAAGGCGTTCGATGAAGCGCAGGATGTCATGCAGATGGTCGATGAAAGCGAGCAATTGCTTTCAGATATCAATACGTCCACCCCAGGCGGCAACAAGTACTACGACATCAAGCCGTTGGTAAGCAGCGCCACCGACCGATTGCTGGAACGAATGAACCGCGGGACGTCCGACGGCCTGCTTACCGGCTACGGGCGGCTGGATGATATGACCGGCGGGTTCAAGCCGAGCGAGTTCATCGTCATCGGCGCCCGTCCGTCGGTAGGAAAGACCGCTTTCGCCCTTTCCATCGCCCAGAACATGGCCGTGCGCAAGAATATAAAGGTCGGGTTCTTTTCGCTGGAAATGAGCGCCGATTCTCTGACGGAACGTCTGCTTGCCGCCGAAAGCAAGGTCGATTTCAAACGGATCCGCAATGCGACGTTGAAAAAGACCGACCTCAACGCGATCATGGAGGCGTCTGGACGGCTGTATGAGAAGACGCTGAAGGTTCAGGATACGCCGAACATGAAGCTGTTGGAGCTGAGGGCCCAAGCCCGTCGGATGCGGCGGGAAGACCACATAGAAATCATCTTCATTGACTACATCGGCTTGATCGATCCTGAATCAAATTCGGCGCAGATTCCCAGACATGAGCAGATCGCCGCTGTGTCCCGTTCCATGAAGGCTCTCGCCAGGGAACTCGGTATCCCGGTCGTCTGTCTGTCCCAGGTCGGACGCCAGAGTGAAGGCAAGGAGCCTACCTTGGCGGATCTACGTGAAAGCGGAGCTATCGAACAGGACGCGGACGTCGTGATTCTGATGCATCGTGACAGGCTGCCTTCCTCCGGCGATGGAAGCGACAAGGGCCAGCAGGATGAACAGAAGAACAAGGATGGCAACCCCATCCAGCCGACGAAAATCATTCTTGCCAAGCAGAGAAACGGCGAGACGGGCGATTTCTGGCTCGGCTTTGTCAAGAACCTTGTCCGGTTCGATGAACTGGAAACACAGTTCAACGGCTGACGGGCAACGATGAAGTCCTGTCGCGCCGATATTCCGGCGCGATGACGCTATGCGGGTTCAATTCCGATTGAGCCAGAAATACCGCATGTCCGTGAAGGTCATGAAGCCCAGGATCAGCAGCACGCAGCCCATTCCGATGAACTGCAGCATGAGGTATGTCCGAGGGGAGACCTGTTTGCGCAGGATCATCTCTACGACGCTCATCATGATCAAGCCCCCGTCCAACGCCGGAATCGGCAGGAGATTCGCCACTGCGAGCGAAATGCTGACGACTCCCAGGAGATAGAGCATCGCCCTGACGCCGGCCTTCGGGCTGTCGGCGAACCCCTGTGTCGTAATATCTCCGATCATCATGGAAGCCCGCCACGGACCTGTGAACGAAGATCTGATATCAGCTTTCCCCATGATGACGTCGCCGATGCTCGTGAAGGTGTTTCCGACCAACCGGAACGCCTGGCCGATCGAGTGAACCAGGCCTTCTTGGAAGCCGAGCCCCTCCACGGTTTTCGAATCGCTATGAAGCGCGAAGTTGAAGGTAGGCGTTCCGTCCTCATGGGCCGAGGGGACGAACTCCATGTCGAGCGTCCTGCCTTCCCTCATGACCGACAGCGTAATCTGCGTCGGCTTCGACAATAGCCGGGAGGCCAGGTCCAGCATGTTTGTCACAGGTACGCCGGAAATCGTCATGATCCTGTCTCCCGGCCTCAACCCGGCGAGTTGTTCGGGGCTTCCGTCCGTGACCCGTTCTACGACCGGTTCGATAAAGGCGCTGATTCCGAAGAAGTAGCCGTCCTCTTTTTTGACCGGCGTCAAGGTCGTTTCCAATTGGCGGCCGTCTCGCAGGACGTTCACGCTGACGGTCGAACCGTCCGACGCCTTCAGCAACGACAGCAACTGCTGATAGTCCTCTATGGTGTGGCCGTCGTATCGCACGACCTCGTCTCCCGTTCTCAGCCCCGCAAGCGTCGCGGGGATCCCTGTCCCTTCTTGTTCCGTCATGGAAAAGAGGGCGGGGTAGTCGCTGGTCACTACGATCCGTGGAGGGTCGGAAAGCGTCTGGTAGCTCATCATGGAGAAAAATGTATAGACGACGATCGCGAACAGGATATTGGCCACTGGCCCTGCGAGGTATGTGAGCAGACGTCTCCACGGCGCGACGGAGAACAGGGAGCCGGCTTCCGCATGCTCAAATTCTTTTTGCTTTGACTCCAACGCCCTGGTGAGGTCGTCGGAACCCCTCATACGGCAATAGCCGCCGAACGGAAGCAGGCTGATCCGGAATTCGGTTTCCTTGCGTTTCCATGAGAATACCTTCGGGCCCATTCCAAAGGAGAACACTTCCACGAAGATGCCGAACGTCCTGGCGGCGAGGTAATGTCCCCCCTCATGGACGAATACCATAATACCGATGCCAAGAAAACCGATGACCGTACTGAGGAGTATCCTGAGCATTATCTTCCGGCTACCTCATCCAATACCTTGGCGGCGAAGCTCCGTGCCAGTCCGTCCTGTTCCAGAACCGTTGCGTAATCAGACGCTCCGGTATGCCAATCCTGCTGGAGCGTCCGGTCGACGATTTCATTGATATCCGTGAATCCGCAGAGATGAGAAAGGAACGCCTGTACCGCCACCTCATCCGCGGCGTTGAACGCGATGCAGTAGGAGCCCTGTTCCGCAATGCAGGCGAACGCTTGGCGGAGCAATGGGAATTTTTCATAATCGGGTTTTTCAAACGACAGGGTAAGCTGGGAGAAATCGAGCGGTCTTACCACCTGCCGTAGTCGCAGGTGTCCGTCGGACAGGGCCTCCATGATCGGAAGCGTCATGTCGGAGGGCGACATCTGTCCGTATACCGCCCCGTTACGTAGCCTGACGAGGGAATGGACGATACTTTGTGGATGTACGGTGACTTCGATATCCGATGCGGGAAAATCAAACAGATAGGAGGCCTCAATCACCTCCAGCCCCTTGTTCGCCAAGGTCGCGGAATCTACTGAGATCTTCGCCCCCATCTTCCATGTGGGGTGGGCTATGGCCTGTTCTACGGTGATCTCCCCGAAACGCTCTTTCGGCAACGTTCTGAACGGCCCTCCGCTTGCGGTGATGATCAGCTTCTCGACCATGTCCCGCCCATGGGCGTTGATCAGCGAATATATCGCGCTATGCTCACTGTCGACTGGAATGATCCGCCGGTCGCGGGCCCTTGCGTAATCGAACAGGAACTGACCCGCCATCACGACGCTTTCCTTGTTTGCGAGGGCGACGTCCTTACCTGAATCAAGCGCTTCCAATGTCGCGGGGAGCCCAGCCGCTCCAACAATGCCGTTGAGTACTATGTCGGCGTCTATTTCCCTGAGCATGGCTTGCAGGCCCTGGGGGCCATGGTAGCAGACGGTAGCGGCGGGTACGAGCTCCCTTAGCTTCGCGAAGTCCCCATTGGGATCCGTCAGACAGACCGCCGCCGCATGGGTTTCAACGGCGGCTTGCGCCAAAGCGTAGACATTCGTATGGGCTGAAAGCGCCTTGACGATGACTTCGTCCTGATCCAGTCGTCCGATACCGTCCAACGCTGTACGGCCTATGCTGCCTGTACAACCGAGCAGTATCGCTGAACGTCGCGGTTCCGCCATGCTAAAGGATCCATTGGGTGAGCAACAGCAGGAACGCAGGGGCACTGACGATAATGGAATCGATGGAATCGAGCAAGCCTCCGCGGCCGGGAATGATCGTGCCGGAATCCTTGAGGCCGGCCGAACGTTTGAACGCAGATTCTATCAAATCTCCGGCGTTCGCCGTAAACGATATCACCAGGCCGAGAATGCCCGCCTGCAAGACGCTGATCTGGCTTGAAAGCTCCGGTACGAGGGACACCATGGCGATACCGAGGATTATGCTGGCCGCCGCGCCTCCGATGAAGCCCGCGACGCTTTTGTTCGGGCTGACCTTGAATACGCCGCGGTTGTTCTTACCCAACCACATGCCGAACAGATAAGCAAACACGTCGTTGCCGAAGACCAACAGGAACATCAGCAGAAGATAGTAGGTCGTATAGTCGAGTACGAACAGCCGGATCAGGAAGCTCGTGAAAAAAGAGGGATAGACGATTAAGAACGTGGTATGGGAGACGCGTGACAACGTTCCCGTGAATTTATCTTGGCTGCCGCGGAATATCTCGACGATGAAAGCGATGATGAACAGCGCGATCAAGGTGATGTCCAGAAGATCCAATGCCGGTACGAACGTAATCTCGACCCATTGAACCACGGGCAGGATACTGGGAAGCCAGAACGGGATCAGCGGCTTTTCACGCTTCCCGTCCGCCGACAACGGGAACGCCATGTTGACCATTTCATGGGAACCGACCAAGGCGGCGAGGACGACGACGACTGAAAAAGCCAGATAATTGAGCTGGGGAAGAAAGAAAATGATGCAGAACAGCAACGGAACGGCTGTGAACGTTGTAATGAGTCTTTTTCCAAAAGAGCTCATGCTATGACTCCTCCGAATTTTCTCGTTCGTTTCGCATAGTCGGCGCATACGGTCTGGACCTCTTTTGCGCCCCAATCCGGCCATAGCGTATCATAGAAGGCAAATTCTGCATAGGCACTGTCCCAAAGCATGAAATTGCTCAGCCGCTGCTCGCCAGCGCTACGGACGATGATATCAGGAGCGGGAACCTGGGGATTGTCGAGATGGTTAGCTATATCCTCAGGCGTGATCGCTCGCGAAGGATCGTCGACCGACACCTTCCACCTGTTGACCGCCCGAGCGATTTCATCCTGCCCGCCATAATTGATGGCCAGCACGCAGACAAGCCCGTCGTTCCCTGCCGTTTCCTCGACCGTCGAGACGATCGTCTGGGCCGCTTTCTTCGGAAGGGCCGAGATATCGCCCCTCACAAGAATCCTGATGCCGTATTGATTGTAGAACGACAGTTCTCCGTGCAACTTGTTGGCGATCAGCGTCATCAGATAGGAAACTTCTTCCTGTGATCTTCTCCAGTTCTCCGTGGAGAAGGCGTACATGGTGACATACCTGACGCCGAGACGTGCCGATTCCGCGATGACCTTCCGGCAGGCCTTCAGACCCGCCAGATGCCCGGCCGTTCGGGGAAGACCTTTCGCCGTCGCCCAACGTCCGTTGCCATCCATGATGAAACCTATGTGCGAAGGCACGGCTCCCGGTGTCACTGGTATATCTTCAACCATGTCAGATCTCCATGATCTCCTTCTCCTTCGCCTCGGCCAACGCATTGATCTGCGCGATATAGGAGTCGGTCATCTTCTGGATCTTCGTTTCTCCGTCCTTCTGCTGGTCTTCGCTGATGTCGCCGCCCTTCTGCTGCTTCTTCAGCTCGTCGATAGCGTCCCGCCGGATGTTTCTGATGGCTACGCGGCTCTGCTCCGCCGTTCCCTTCGCGCTCTTGGCGAGTTCCTTGCGGCGCTGCTCGGTCAGGGGAGGGAAGTTGATACGCAACAGCTTGCCGTCGTTGTTGGGATTGAGCCCAAGCTCGCTTTTGAGAATCGCTTTCTCGATGGGGGTCAGCAACGTCTTGTCCCACGGTTGGATGACGACGAGCCTGGCCTCCGGAACGGAGACGCTGGCCACCTGGCTGAGCGGGGTCTCCTGACCGTAGTATTCTACTTTGATCTTGTCGAAAAGCGCTGCGGTCGCACGACCTGTACGCAAGGCGCTGTATTCCGTATCGAGCGCTACGACGCTCTTTTTCATTTTTGCTTCACAATTGTCGAGAACTTGCTGCATGCTATACGCTCCATGTTGATTTCTTAATGGAACCGCCCACTGAAATTCAGTGAGCGGCGACCGGATTCCATGGAATGAAGCTTACGCTTCAGCTCCAGCGCGATAGAATTTGAAGCTGACGATCTCTAGCTTCGCACCTATCTCCTTGCCAAGCGCATTCATCTTCTGTTCGACGGACACCTTGTCGTCCTTGACGAACGGCTGTTGCAGGAAGCAGACTTCGCTGTACAGTTTGTTCACTTTGCCTTTCACGATCCCTTCAAGGACCTTTTCCGGCTTGTCCATGCCTGCGACCTGGGCGCGGAAGATTTCCGTCTGCTCCGCGGTGTAGGCGGGATCGACGGTGGAAGCGCTGAGGAACATAGGAGTGAACGCTGCGACGTGCAGCGCGCAATCGTGGGTGAATTCCTTGACCGCTTCATTCTGGAACGCCTCGGACTTGTCGCTTCTGAACTCCACCATGACTCCAAGGGAACCTTCCCCGTGGATATAGGAAGAGACATAGGCGCCGGCGGGGACGTCGATGACGAGGAACCGCTTCAGCTGCATGTTCTCCTTGATGACGGAGATCAGCGCTTCGACCATCGCCTTGAGTTCATCGTTGGGTTCGGTATAGCCTTTCTCGATGATGAGCTTCGTCATGTCGTCGCCGAGCTTGACGAAGTCTTCGTTTCGAGCGACGAAGTCGGTTTCGCAGGAGAGCTCGAGCATGACGGCCTTGCCGTTCTCGATGCGCACGAACACGCGTCCGTTGTCGGTGGCGCGGTCGCTGCGCTTGGCTACCGCGGCAAGCCCCATCTCCTTGAGGATTTTTTCAGCAGCGGCGAAATCGCCCTCCGCTTTCATCAGGGCCTTCTTGCAATCCATCATGCCTGCGCCGGTGGCGTCACGCAATTTCTTTACGGTATCTGCTTTGATTTCCATTGTTCTCAGTCCTTGTACAGTGTCTCTTCATCGACCACGATGCCGTCCTTGTCGGCGTCATCGTCATCCTTGGCATCGCTTTCTTCACCGGCTTCGTAATTGGAATAGTCGGCTTCAGCTTCGTCGTCAGTGGAGAACACAATGCCCTCTTCTTCGTCCCCGTCCTTCTCTGCGGACGGTTCGACGGCTTCTTCCTGCCCATCGGGTTCCCCAAGGGTCTCGATGATCTGGATGCCGGCTTCGTTGTCGGCGTCCACGACGGCGTTGGCGATGATCTCTACGAACAGGGAGATGGCGCGGATGGCGTCGTCGTTTCCCGGAATCGGATAGTCGATGTCGGTCGGGTCGCAGTTCGTGTCTACAACGGCGATGACGGGGATGCCGAGGCGTTTTGCCTCTGCGACGGCGATGGCTTCCTTCTTGGTATCGATGATGAACAGGGCGCCGGGCAGATCCTTCATTTCTTTGATGCCGCCGAGGTTCTTCTCAAGCTTCGCCTTCTGCTTGGAGAGCAGGGCGATTTCTTTCTTCGTAAGGCTTTCGAACGTACCGTCGACTTCCATCTTCTCGATTTTCTTGAGAGTAGCGATGGACTTCTTGATGGTGGCGAAGTTGGTGAGCATGCCGCCGAGCCAGCGGTTGTTCACATATGGCATGCCGCAGCGTTTCGCTTCGGCTTCGATTGCCTGCTGGGCCTGTTTCTTGGTGCCGACGAACAGGATCGTCTTGCCGTTCTTTACCTGGGTGCGAACAGCATCATAGGCTTCTACGATACAAGCGCTGGTCTTCTGAAGGTCGATGATATGGATACCGTTTCTTTCAGAGAAAATGAAACGGGCCATTTTGGGATTCCATCTTTTGGTCTGATGGCCGAAATGCACGCCTGACTCGAGCAGGCTCTTCATGGTAACTACGGACAAAATTTCCTCCTGCTGACGACAAAACCCGGTACGGCACACACTTCATGCCGCTCCAACGTCGTCACCCTTCATCTGTTTCTCACCCATAGGGCGGATATTCTGAACTCCACTAGAGGAGCGCAGTACTATATACTATGTCAGAAATCATTGAAATAGGCAAGCCCACCACAGTAGCGTAGTCTCCATATATCGATTTGACCAACGTTGAGCCCCGCCCCTGTATCCGATAGGAACCTGCCGCCCCTTTCCATTCATCACAATCGAGATAGGTCTCGATATCCTGGTCTGGCAACTCGCGGAATTCCACACGGGCGTGGTCGTAGTACCAGATGATCTCGACGCCCGTTTCCGGGCGGGATTCATGGAAATAGTACGGGCGCTGTTTTCCTCTGTCAGAGGACGGAGGGATCAAGCCGAGAGCGCCGACCGGGAACGCGAGCGCCCACCCCGTGTAGACCTCATGGGCCGTTCCGCTGAAAGCCGTGAGCTGTTCGCGGGCATGACGCCGATCCTCCGGTTTTCCTATCATCTTCCCGGCAAAGGCGATCATGGTGTCGCAGGTGAGGGCGGGAAGCCCCCGTTCCTGCCGCAGCAGGTACGCGTCCATTTTTCTGCGGGCGATTGCCATCACCTTCTCATGCGGTACCGTCTGCGGTACTTGTTCGTCGGCGTCGGTAGGGCTGGTTGTCACCGCGATACCGGCGTTGACCAACTCCATACGCCTCGCCGGCGACGCGGACGCAAGTGTGAGACGAGGAAGCGCCTTGGCGAGCCTGAGCTGCGCATCCGTCGGTTCCTGCGGCGGTCGCCAAGTATGTTCAGAGCTGTTCATCCCGTTCCATCTCCTCGAGTTCCGCCGTGACGGTAAACCATTGTTCGGTCAGGCTTTCATGGTCGGCCTGAAGCTCTTCCTTGCGTTTCACCAGGGCGGTGATCTTCGTCGCGACCGAATAGTTCTCCGGCAGCCCCATCAGTCCCTCTATTTCCTCCATCTGTTTTTCCACGGCTTCCGAATCGGCCAATAGCTTGTCGGCCTGCTGCTGCAAGGAGCGCTTGCGGTTCCTCCTCCGGTTGGCCTCTTTTTTCGCTTCCGCGGAGTTCAGCGGTTCCTGCCGCATCGCGGGCGCGGGCGAGGGCGCAAGGCCGTTTCCCGAAGCGGAAGCCGAAGCCTCCTTGTCCTGTTTGCCCGCCAACGCCGCCACCTGTTCCTTTTGTTCCAGCTTCCATGAAAAATACTGGTAGTCCCCCTCGAAGAACTCAGGCTCGTCTTCTGAAAGATAGAGGATCCTTGTGGCGATGCGTTCGATGAAGTAGCTGTCATGGCTGACGAACACCATCGTACCATCGTATTGCCGCAGCGCCTCCAACAGCATCTCCTTGGCGTTGATATCGAGGTGGTTCGTCGGTTCGTCAAGGATCAGCAGGTTCGCCGGGTGGAGCAATATCTTCAACAGAGCGAGCCTGCTGCGTTCCCCTCCTGAAAGTACGGACACTTGCTTGAACACATCGTCGTCGCTGAACAGGAAGGAGCCGAGCAGGTTGCGCAAGCGGGGGATATCCGCCGTCGTCGCGACAGTCTCGACTTCCCCGATCACATCGTTCTTGGGATCCAGCGTCTTTTCCGTATCCTGGGCGAAATATCCGATCTTCAGGCCGGCTCCTTCCCTGACTGTCCCCTGGTAGTCCCGGTCTATCCCGGCGAGCATCCGCAGCAGGGTCGATTTTCCAGCGCCGTTGCGACCTGTCACCGCCAGACGCTCGCCTTTGCGGACCACGAATGAAAGGTTCGAGAAAATCTGATGTTCACCGTAGCTTTTGCACAAATGGTCTACAAGCAGGACATCGTTGCCACTGTGCGGAGCTGGCGGAAAGGAGAATGAAAGCTTCTTCAGATGGGACGGCACCACGACAGGCTCGATCTTCTCCAGCTGCTTGATGCGGCTTTGTACCTGCTTGCTCTTTGTCGCCTTGTACCGGAAGCGTTCGATGAACTGTTCAGTCCGTTCTATTTCCGTCTGCTGCCGTTTGTACGCCTCTTCCAAGGCTTCGATCTCCATCTCCCTCTGGCGGAGATAGGAGCTGTAGTTCCCCGCATACCGGGTGAGTATCCCGTTGAACAGTTCATAGACTTCCGAGACTGTCTCATCGAGGAAGTACTGGTCGTGGCTGACGATCAGCACTCCGCCGCGATAGAGCCTGAGGTAGTTCTTCAGCCATATGCGGGCTTCGATGTCGAGATAGTTCGTAGGTTCGTCCAGCAGCATGATGTCGGGGGCCTCCGCCAGGACCTTCGCCAAGGCGATCCTCATCTGCCAGCCTCCGGAGAACTCTCCGCAGGAACGGTCGAAGTCCTCCCTGGCGAATCCCAGCCCCTTGAGTATCTGCTCCATGACGGCGGAGCGTTGGTAGTAGTCGCTGTCAAGCAGCTGTTCCTGCACCTCGTGCAGCTCCAGCAGCAACGCCCGGTGCCTGTCGTTCTCGGATATTCCACTGAGCCGGGTCTCCAGCTCCCGCTGTCGTTCCAGCATCTCGGTGAACCGGCTGTAACCGAGTTCGACTTCCTCCAGGACCGTTCTATCTCCCAGTACGATGTCCGACTGGGGCAGGTAGGATACCCGCATTCCCTTCGTCATGCTGATTGTTCCCGCGTCCGGCTGGGTCAGTCCGGCGACGATCTTCAGCAACGTCGATTTACCTGTTCCGTTTCCCCCGGCGAGCGCCGCGCGACTTTTTTCTGAAAGCGTGAAACCGACTCCGTCCAACAGGTCCCTGTCGCCGAAAGCCAGCCGTATGTTCTGTACTTGGAGAGTGCCCATCGCTCAATCCTTCAAAGCAAACAAAAATACGCCGACGTTGTGGGCCGACGGTCCTGGTGGGTGTTGCAGATTAGCTGTTTTACCAGTATGATAGAGTCTAACATATGCTCGCCCGCGGTGGCAAGTCAACCCGTTTTTTCTGGCGGGCCGTCTTGAAAACGTCTTTCCGCGGCCGACTGTGGTTGGTTCGCATCTTGACTGACTGGGAGGATTCCATATGCTGTGTCTGACTTTGACAGGGACCACTCTTGAAGAGGATTTCGCCCAGTATGAACGCAACAGGAACTGGATCAAGCTCGTGGAACTACGGATCGACCTGCTTGATGAAGCCGAACTGGACCGGGCGGCTTCTTTTCCCGATCGGGTAGACGTCCCGGTCATCCTTACCTGCCGCCGGGTTTCCGATGGCGGAAAGTGCGATTTGCCGGAGCGCCAGCGGTTCAATCTCATCAAGCGCGTAGCTTCCGGCGGTTTCTCCTACGTCGATATCGAGGACGATGTCAAGAAAAGCGATTTCGAGAATGAACTGCATGCCAGAGGTATCAGGATCATACGGTCCTTCCACGATTGCGAGGGCATGCCCGCCGATATCTATTCCCGCCTTTCCCGTATGGCGGCGAAGGGCGACATCCCCAAGATAGCGGTCACGCCGAAGACCTTCATGGATGTGATATCCTTGTTCCGCGTCGAGCAGGAGCTTGCCGATGTTCCTGAAAAGATCGTGATAGGCATGGGGGCGATGGGGGTACCGACCCGGATCCTCTACAAACGCACCGGTTCCTGCCTGACGTTCTGTTCCGATGGACAGTCCTCAAGCGGCGCGCCCGGACATTTGACGCCCCGTGTCATGAGCGAGCTCTACCGCGCCGATCAGATCGATAAACAGACCCATATCTATGGAGTAATCGGGAATCCGGTGATGCATACCTCTTCTCCGATGATCCATAATCCAGGCTTCCATGCCATCAGGTTCAACGCCGTCTATGTGCCGTTTCTCGTCGATTCTGTCCGTTCCTTTTTCAAGTTGGCCGAAAGCATGCGGATATACGGCTTTTCTGTGACTATTCCCCATAAGCAGGACGTGCTGCCGTACCTGGGACGAATCACTAGGGAAGTGAAGCAGATCGGTTCTTGCAATACGGTGGTCCGTATCCAGAACATGTGGAAGGGGATCAATACCGACTATTATGGATTCCTTGTGCCGATTCAGCATGATATTGAACAGGGCAGGATACATACCGCATTGGTGATCGGCGCAGGAGGCGCGTCCCGTGCCGTCGTCTGGGCGCTGCACAACCACAATATCAAGGTGATCATTGTCAACCGGAATGTGGAGAAGGCCAAGTCCCTTGCGGACGAGACTATGGGGAGCTACGACTCTTTGGAGAACGTGTCGGCCTATCAAGGGCAGGTCGACCTGGTTGTACAGACGACTTCCGTAGGGATGGAGCCCGACGTAGAAGGCGACCCCGCTCCCGATTTCCATTTCAACGGTACAGAAATCGTCTATGACCTGGTCTACAAACCCCACGAGACCAAGTTCCTCGGTCGTGCGAAAGCGGCCGGTTGCAGGATTCAGTATGGCATGGACATGCTGATTCAGCAGGGGAAGCTCCAGTTCGAGGCGTTCACCGGATATCATTATCCCCAGTGGGTAAGCGTCTATTCCGATAAATAGCTGGCTACCCTAAGGCTACCCCTAAGGCGGGCTTTGAGGCGGGCTTTGAGGCAAGCTTTGAGGCAAGCTTTGAGGCAAGCTTTGAGGCGGATCGCTTCATTTTGGCGTCGCGTCGCGGTTGACCGCCGGCGATTTCGCATTCATGTCCGGCTGATGGAGGCTGATGAGAATATGATGGACTGGATCAATACCTTGGGAATGCTTGTCGTCCTGTTGATGCTGCTTCCCAACATCGTATACGCTTTCAGATACAAAGGGGCTGAGAACCGTTGTCATAGCGTTGTGATGAACCTGATTGAGCAGGTCGGACGCTACGGCTCCATGTTCCTGCTGTCGTTCAACATAGGAGTGGCGGAAAACGGGTTTTCGTCGAAGACGGCCTTTGTCGTGTGGTTGCTCTCCATGGGGGTTCTGATGCTTGGCTACTGGATCGGCTGGCTGTTCTATTTCAGAAAGCCGTTGCCGGTCTTAGCGTTGGTACTTGCGATTCTACCCAGTCTGATGTTCCTATTGAGCGGGATACTCCAACGACATTGGCTATTGCTGCTGACTGCCATGTTGTTTACGGCAGGGCATATCTATGTGACGGTCTGCAACGCTTGGGCTACGACCGGCTCCCATGGGGGCGGCAATGTCGGATAAATGGTTGGATTGGGCTGTGGAGCTGCAAAGTCTGGCGCAGGCCGGGTTGTTCTATAGCAAGGACCGGTTCGACATTGAACGGTTTGAACGTATCAGGGAAATATCTGCGGAGATGGTCGCGTCCCAGACCGATTTGCCGGTGGGGAAGGTTCGCGGCCTGTTCTGTAATGAAACCGGATACCAGACCCCAAAACTCGATAGCCGTGCCGCGATCTTTCAGGATGACAGGATACTGCTGGTTCAAGAGAAAAACGGTACTTGGTCGTTGCCCGGCGGTTGGGTCGATGTAGGTTTGTCCGTTAGGGAGAATGTGATCAAGGAAGTCCGCGAAGAAGCCGGCCTCGAAGTATCGGCCGACTTCGTCATCGCCGTACAGGACCGGGAGAAACACAACCTGCCACGCTATGCCTACAGGGTCTGCAAGATATTCGTTCTCTGCGATGTTCTCGGAGGGGAGTTCCGTCCGAATTCAGAAACCATAGGGAGCGGATATTTTCCAGAAGACTCGCTGCCCCCGCTTGCGACGGAGAAGAACAACGAAGAACAGGTGAAGATGTGTTTCGAGGCGTATCGGAGCGAACGATGAACGACGCTGTTTGATTGAACCGACGGGCCGCCGCAGGTTGAATCAGATTTGATCGTTCGATAGGGCCAGGGGCGCAGCCTGTCCCAGAAATAACCGCAGTCCCTTACCTGGCCTGTACTTATCCTATACCTGTCCGCCCAACAACGACAACCGCTGGCGCGTGACGAGAAACATCCTGCTGATCGGTATGGTACGTTCTTCCAGAAAGGGCAGGACCAGAACCTTGAGCAACGCGTCCTTGCTGGTAGGGTTGAGCAACTCCTTGGCGAGAACAAGGAGTATTTTTTCCTCATCGTTGTCGTATATGTGAACCTCCAGCACCATGTCTTCTTTTCCGACCGCGCTTTTGCATAGGTTGACCTTACCCCGGAAATCAAAACCCGAAGCGGAAAGCAAGCCGGTATACAGCCTTTGGCGTACCACTTGCCGGGAGGTCAGGAGCAACCTGCTTCTGAAACGACTTTCCATTTCTTCGGCGTCGACTCCGGTCAGATGCAGTTTTTCTATATCCGACGCTATCTCTGCTAGGAACGCCGGCTCCCTCCATGGCGTCTCGCGCGAAGCCTGCCGGGGGATGTCGAACCTCGGTTGCGGGGTGACGGACATGTTCCTGAGTTCTTCCCGTATCCGTCTGATCGCCAGATCCCCTTTGGTCGGCATTTCCTGCTGCACGGGGACGCTCTGCTTTGTGCTGAATGGCCGAACCTCGCCGTTTTCTTCGTGGACCGTCCGGGGGAGCATGTCGGCTCCTGCGTTTTTCAGCAAGAACCTCCATTTCGCTTCATTCTCCCGGCTGAACAGGTAGATGCCTTCTTGGATTCTCTGGATGATGAATTGCTGGAGCTGGGGGTGCTGATCGACGAGCCTGGTCATACGGGTATCACAGCAGACGACGATTCCGTCGTAGATCCTCACGCTATGGTACGCGGCGTACCATTCCCCCATGAGCTGTATCAGGTGTGACTGCAACGCCTGTCCTGAAGCCGCGCCCAGATACCCTACGATATCGTCGAAGACAAGCCCCTGGTCCAACGCATGCCTGAAGCTCTGGCGGGTAATTTCATACCTGCATAAGGTATCGACCTGCTGAACTTCTCCGATCAGATAGAGCAGGTCGTTTGCGACGTCCGGCGCATTTCTTCTTGACCCGCTGTAGCATACGGTACAATCGCTGTCAATCGTCAGCAAAGAGGGGGGAATCGCCTCTTGCTCCTCCTCGAACAGCTTCTTTACCAGCGCAGTCATGTAGTATTCCTCTGTTCCGCTGGATTGATTGGTCGTCTTGTCCATGATTCCCATGACGACCAGCAGTCCGGCGATACGACCCGGCAGGTCGTCGCCAAAGGGGATTTTGTTGCGTATGGCCAGAATCTTCGTCAGCCGGGTAAAATCATCCATGGACAGGGACGTGAGGACTCGCGCCAAGGCTATGAATTCCAGCGACGCCGTCCGGCAACGGAGGAACAGTGCGGCGTCATCCTCATTCGTGCGTTTTTCGACGAGCCTGGCGTATAGTGCGGTGGAAAGCAGCAATATCAGCAAAGTCCTGTCGTCCTGCCGGAGCAGGTCCTCCGCGCGATTCCTGTCAAGCATCGGTTTCCCATCGGAATCCCTGACAATCACCTCCATGGAGACGAGAATGGTTCGCAGGATGTCCAGCAACGCAGGGAGACGGTCCGTGTCGATGGTCGGAAAAGTCGTCGCCAGGCGAGGGGATGCGAAGAAACGGGCCTCCATGGTCGCTGACTCAGGAAGCTGCTCCTGAACGACCAGGTTGAGGAAGCCTCGGACGATTTCATTGGTGATGATCGCCGGCGATGCTTTTTTCTGCGGAAATCCGTGATCGGCGGCGCCTAGCAACGGCGTCAGGCTGAGCGTCTCCCGTTGCAGACGGTCTTGAAGCAACGGGTTGACGCAGACCGCGGCCTTGCCGCCGAAGCCTTCTTCGGGAAGCAACAGCAATCGTTCCTCCAGGTTGACGATCCTACGTTGTAGCTCGGCATAGTGGAAATCGTTCAGAAACACATCGAACAAATCTTGTTCCCGCGGCGTTTTCATGAGCCATACCGCGCTAAGAATCAACGCATCATCGTCATCGATCAAGGATAATATCCTGTCCTGATGCTGTTCGTTGAGAAAGAAAGTCGTCAGCCTATCCGTCAAAGCCGGTTTATGAAACGGCGTGCTTACCGGTCCCAGATAGTTGCGTACCAGGAAGAAATAGCTGTCATCGCCATATAGGGAAAGCATTTTCCGCCAATGCTGGATGGCGGTGGAATCACTGTTCACCGCCACACCTCGATATGGTAGGAATACCCTTGTTCCGCAAGGAACTTCTGCCGGTTCGCAGCGAATTCCTCTTCGGTCGAATACCTGGTGACAAGCGAATAGAAGCTACTGGAGCATTCTTTCGGACGGAGTATCCTTCCGAGTCTCTGAGCCTCCTCCTGTCGTGACCCGAAGGTGCCTGAAATCTGGATCGCCACCGATGCGTCCGGTAGGTCTATGGCGAAGTTCGCTACCTTGGATACGACAAGTATCCGTTGCTCGCCGTTCCGGAACTTGGCGAAAAGCTCATCCCGTCTGGCATTGCTGGTCGAACCTGTTATCAACGGAAGTCCGAATTCCTTCGCCACCTGTTGCAATTGGTCGATATATTGTCCGATTACAAGGATATAGTCGGAGGGATGACGTGTGAACAAATCTCTGATAACGTCCATCTTCAGAGGGTTTTCGCTCGCTATGCGGTATTTCTCCCGTTTGTTCGCCAACGCATACGGAAGCTCCAGCTCCGTCGGCAACGGAATACGTATTTCATAACAGTTGGCTTCAGCGATCCAGCCCTTGCTCTCCAATTCTCCCCATGGAACGTCGAACCGTTTCGGACCGACGAGGGAGAATACTTCGTCTTCCCGTCCGTCTTCGCGTATCAGCGTCGCAGTAAGTCCTACACGGTATATCGCCTGGAGCTCAGCTGTGACCTTGAACACCGGTGCGGGGAGCATATGTACTTCATCGTAGATGATCAGCCCCCAGTTGCCTTCCTTGAGCAGTCTCATATGGGGAAAGTCGCCGTCTTTGTCCGGTCTCCATGTAAGCACCTGGTAGGTACAGACCGTGACCGGCTTCGTCTCCTTGCGCTCTCCCGTATATTCGCCGACTTGATCTATGGTCAGGTCCGTCTTGTCGAGGATTTCTCCGATCCACTGGTGTACCGCGGCGACATTTGTAGTCAGTACCAATGTCCGGGTCGAAAGCCTGCTCATGATTTCCATTCCGACAATGGTCTTGCCTGAACCGCAGGGGAGGACGATGGTCCCGTACCCTGTTCCCGGCCCTCCGTTTCCGACCAATGCGTTCGCCGCCAGGACCTGATAATCCCTTTGTTCAAATTTCTTGCCCGAAAGCGTGGTCTCGCGAAGGCGGCAGGGGACCGGTTCCCCTCTTGTAAGGGGTATCCTGTCGTCGACGGGGAAACCGAGCTTTACCAGTTGCAGTTTTACTTCCCCACGGCTATACCGCTTCAGCAGGAACTCTTCATCACCATGTGGAATCAATAGCTTCGACAGCTGTTGTCGCGCCTTAAGCTCCTTCGCATACCTGGGGACCGTTATGCGAAGCAGATAATGCTCCTCGTCCTGGGGATCTTCCGGTACCGTCATGATGATCGTGCCGAATCGTCCCGCCGTATCCCTGATGAAGAAGCTGACCGACTCCGGAACGTCGAAGCGGGACCAGCGATGCAACCTGTCCTCGATCTCTTCAACAGTGATTCCCGCCGAAGCCGCGTTCCAGAGCGATAATGCGGAAACTGCGAATGTATGTACATGTTCCGGAGATTTGATGAGTTCCGAGAATGCGATGATATCATTGCGGCATGCTTCGGCATCCGGTGAATGGACATCGAGCAACATGGTGTGGTCGCTCTGTATGATCAATGGTCTGTCTGCCACTTTCTCTCCTCTCTTCTTGAAGAAAACAAAGCATCCTGCGTCATTCTCGCAGAGTCGTACTTGTCGTATCGCCCCTGTTCGGCTTCCTTGCTCCGGAGCCTTTTCTTCCCCAACGCCTCAAGGACGCTTGCTCGCCCCCTCCTGCCGCCGCCTGTGCCGATGTTTTCCCGCTTACTGTCGGGGAATCCTTCCGTAACAGGAATACCATGCGTCGAGGATCGTTATCGCGGCCATGGCCTCCACTACGACGACGGCGCGAGGACATATGCAAGGGTCATGTCGGCCATGAATCTCTATCGTCCGATTCCGTCCCTCCGTATCGATCGTCTGTTGCTGGCGTGAGATCGAAGGCGTCGGCTTTATGGCGACACGGAACAGAAGCGGAGCGCCGTCGGACATGCCTCCGAGGATACCTCCCGCATGATTCGTCAGGAAAACGGGCTTCCCCGCATCGTCCAGTGACATCGCATCGTTGAAACACGATCCCGTCATCCGGGCGCATTCGAATCCATCCCCGAATTCGATGCCCTTGACCGCTCCGATACTGAGCATCGCATGGGCGAGCGTCGCGTCAAGCTTGTCGAAGATAGGTTCCCCCAAGCCGACGGGAAGACCTGTGGCTATGCATTCTATGACGCCACCCACACTGTCCTGGTCCCTTTTCGCCTGTTCTATCCTGTCCTGCATGAGACGCGCGGCTTGCTCATCCGGACAGCTGAGCGGATTCAACGGCGCGACATTCCAATCGCGTTTCTGTGCTTTGATGTCTCCGACCTGAATGGTGCCGGCAGAAATACAAAGACCTTTTTGGCGGAGTATCTGCAATGCGACGGCTCCTGCCGCGACACGGCAAGCCGTTTCCCGTCCCGAAGATCTTCCTCCGCCTCTCCAGTCCCTCAGCCCGAATTTCTGTTGCCATGTCCAATCGGCATGTCCCGGCCGGTACGAGGATGCGATATCTTCGTAATCGCCGGAACGTTGGCTGGTATTGTATAGTACCATGGCCAACGGAGCGCCTGTCGTCAATCCCTCGAATAGGCCGCTGACTATCTGTACGGCGTCAGCCTCGTTGCGGGCGGTTCCCAGCTTGTTCGCCCCGGGACGCCTCCTGTCCATGGCCCTCTGCAGTTCTTCCTGATCAAGCCGGAATCCAGCTTCCAGTCCGTCTACGACAACCCCTAGCGCCACCCCATGAGATTCCCCGAACGTAGTGACTCGCAAAGCTGTTCCGAAACTGTTGCCACCCATCATCATGCTCCTTTGCCTATCCGCGGACTTCCATGGCTTTTTCAAGTGATTCAAGCAGAAAGCTGCAGGTATCTTCAGGATATTCACAATCGGGCAATTGTATCACAAAATCGCAGATGCTTCTATAGAGCCCGTCTCTTCGCGCATACAGCTTCGCGAAGGAACCTTCGATGTCGTCCGCATCAAGGAACGGAGGAACGCCGTGCAGGAGTATCCTCCGGAGCAGGACCTTGGGATCGTTCGCGAGGTAGCAGCTTGTCCCGTTTCGGCGAACGATGTCCATCAGCTCCTTGTTGTCGCATGCGCCGCCGCCAAGGGCTATGATCATGCGCGGCACGGTCGTCACCGTCCGGCTTCCTTCGTCATGCATGGCCCGCGTGGATACCGGTGCGGAAGCGAGCGTGCCGTCGGTCGCCATCCCCTCGAGGAAGTCCTCCAAGGCTTTCGCCTCCTGGACTTTGAACCGCTCCGCTCCCGCCTGCCGGTAGAAGGTCCTGACATCGGGGTAGTCAGGGCGTATGCTCTCTGTGAGGATGTCGTCGCTATCATGATAAGGGATTCCCCACCGTTGTGCGCAAAGGCGCGCCATCGTCGTTTTCCCACTGTGCTTGATGCCCGCAAAAAAAAGAACGTCAGTCCGAGTCATGTCCCACCGTCCATGTCGTTTTCCCCCATTCGGAAGTACCGATATTGCGAAAGGGGAGTTTTTGAGTGCCAAACAGTATAGCATGCCGGGGGCTGTGACTGCAAATGGTACGGTGTATAGGGTAGAGGTCTGAACAGCTTGTGTCTGAATCGATTATGGCATCGACCCTGATGCTGATACCGAAACCCGTAGGAGGTTTATCTCGATTTTTGCCGTTTGAACGGCGGACGATATCGGAAAACGGGTTCCAGAAGGCGATATCTGCGGATACGGATTCGGATGAAGGAAGAATCAGCGTTGATCCAGGTAGTCGGTCCACTCTCCGGGATACCGGTCTGTTTCAGGGACATAGGAGCCGGGGACATTGTTCCTGCGGAACCTTCTGGCCTGCTTGCGGTAGTTTCTGAAGGTGACCTTCTCCAGATATCGGGCTTCGTGGTAGTTTTTCCATGTATCGTCGAGGTGCTTGTTATGGGCGATGGTCTTTTTCAGCGCATAATGGAAGGTAATGACCCCCAGATACCAGAAAAACGACAGGACGAGGATGATGAGCAACATGCCTTTTGCCGGTTCCGTACCGGCGGCCTGCGTCGTGGAGACTATGGAAAGCAGCTGTGTTCCGCTGAACCAGCCGAGAATCACCGAGATTCCTACGGGGACGAGCCAGTACAGGCCCTGTCGGGACAATAGGAAACGCAGGCAGGAAGCGAACGCCAGAAAATTAAGCAGCAATGCCAGCAACGGCAATACATACGATTCCACTACCTACCTCCATTTTGTATTTCTGCAACCGATAAGACCAGATTATATGCAGCCGAACAATATTATGCTACCATATAAGATATCACAAGCGAATCGATTGGGGAACAAGAAGATGTCAAAACTGGTAAACCTATTGGAGGATTCCGTGTTGCAGCGACGGCTGTACGATCGCGCTGACGATGTGCGTGGGGCGTATTACCGGGATACGACCGCTATCATCCACAGTTCTCCGTTCCGACGCCTGAAACACAAGACCCAGGTCTTTTTTTCACCGAGCAACGACCATATCTGTACTCGCATGGAGCATGTGCTGCATGTGGCCTCGATCGCCAGCGCGATTTGCCGGGGACTGGAGCTGAACACGGAGCTGGCTTGGGCGATCGGCATGGGGCATGACCTCGGCCATACGCCGTTCGGACACGTAGGGGAGCGCATCATTTCCGGATTCATGAGGGATGGCGGTCTTGGCGATTTCGAGCATGAGCTCAATTCGCTTCGTGTGGTCGATTTCCTCGCGGACCATGGCCGCGGGTTGAATCTGACCTATGCGGTTCGTGACGGTATCGCGACCCATTGCGGGGAGCATTTCCTACAGACCCTGATGCCGGATTTCACTGTGAAGGAGCTTGCATCCTATACGTCCCGTAAATCGCTTGTACCTGCGACCTGGGAAGCCACGGTCGTCCGGTTCTCCGATTCAATTGCGTATCTTGGGCGGGATTTCGAGGATGCCTCCCGGTTGTCCATCATCGACCCTGCCGATCTGCCGCCGATCGTCCGGCAGCGGCTTGGCAGGACTAACGGAGAGATCATCAATACGCTTGTGAACGATATCATCGACCATAGCGGCCAGGAAATAGGCATCAGTTTCTCCGATGAAATATACGAGGCCGTTGAGACGATGAAACAGTTCAATTACCAGCATATCTACAAAAGCCCGATGCTCAGTGGGTATGAGAAGTATTTCTCCCGGCTGCTTCGGCTGATCATTGACTATCTACAGGGGCTGTTCGACCAATATGGTTTTGACGAGACTCCGTATCTGGAGGAAAAGAACATGCTGGCGGTCGGCTTCTTCCACCACTTGGTCGAGATGCGTGAACCGTATCTCAAGCATGACGGTTCCTTGGACAGGATTGTATTCGATTATGTAGCCGGTATGACCGACAACTTCTGTCTCGATTGCTCCAACGAGATACTGAAGCCTGAGCATCTGAATGATTCAATAGAATACTCTCTTACCGGCAAATGGTTCGACGCCAAATAAGCGCCGGTCGCGGCAGGGACCTTTGCCGGACAAGGCGTAGACGGCCGATGTGAAAACCGGACGGCCCGCCCTGTGTCTTTTCGTTGGAACTGGCGATGGAAAATGGTACGGATGATGAGCGCTTCGACGCCGGTTTATTCCATTCCTTTGCTCAGATGCTCGATTTCCTGGATGAACTGGTCCACGTCACCGAACGCCCTGTAGACTGCGGCAAAACGTACATAAGCCACTTTGTTGACTTTGAACAGTTGTCGCAACGCTTCCTCGCCGATGACGGAAGAGGGAATTTCCCGCTTGCTTCCAGCCTGAAGCACCGCCTCGTCTTCGATGTTCTGTAGAATCTGTTCGATAGTCTCCTGACTGATCTGAAGCTTTTCTGTGGCCGTTCTGATTCCCCGTTCAACTTTGGAAATGTCGAACGGTTGTCTTCGGCCGTCCCGCTTGATCACCATGAGGGGTTTTTCCTCGATCCTCTCATAGCTGGTGAACCGATACCCGCATTGCAGGCATTCCCGTCTCCGCCTGATCGTCGATCCGCTACTGTTCTGGCGAGATTCCAATACCTTGTCGTCCATGAAACCGCAATGGGGACAGCGCATGCTGGGTCTCCTTACATCTAGGATTCCAAAAATATACCATGCATCTAGCGATAGTACAAGAAAATCTAGCGTTGATTTTCAAGATTTATATGAAATTATTTTATCAAGTAGCACTATTGTTTATCTGGATGATGACCACTATGCATATCGTCCCGGAAGGTCCTGTCGCGGGTAGCCTGTCCTGACGTGCATCGGATATGGAGTTGCCGCCATCTTGCGCTCCTGCCGGATATGAGATCGCAGGGTAGATGTCCGCCGGATACGAGACCGTCGGATGCCGCGTCGGAGCGTTCAGGTCAACCTTTACGACGTCTCGCAAGCTCTCATATCCAATGGTTCGGAATTGTCGTTTTCTGTAGGTTTTCTTTCGGTGGTCTGTGACTATATGTATCAATACACGAGAAAACTGTTGAAATAATAATAGATTGTTAGTATATTAACAATAGCTTTGAAAATGAACACCGGTGTCTCCATTGTATGCTCGGCCGTCTCTTGTCGCCGAAAAGGGGATTCCGGGAAGGAAGCCCCGTATGACCGATTCCGTAAGTAGCTGCGTAAAACGAATCATCGACAAGACTCCATTCCTTCATGAAATGCTGATCCAAGGCATTCTGAGTTGCAGTAGTTATGCGGAATCGATCCATGCCCAGGTAGAGGAGGCCTACGGCCGGCCCGTAAAGGTTTCTGCGATCATCATGGCGATCCGGCGGTATGCGGAGGATCTCCGGCAACGTGAGAATTCCCAGAAACGGTACAACGTCGAATATGAGATCGTCATGAAGACGAACATCTTCGATGTGAACCTGGTGCGTCGCGATTCCTTCATAGCCAAGCTTGGTACGCTGTATCAGAACGTTTCCACGGAGAAAGGTGATTTCCTCAATGTGACGATGGGGAACCACGAGGTGAGCATGGCGGTCAGTGAAAAATACCGGCAGCTGATCGATGAATTGGTGAAAGGGGAGGATATCCTCAACCAGATGGAGGATCTCGTCGCGCTCACCTTGATATTCACCGGCGATTTTCTCCAGACTCCCGGTATCGTCTATGAAGCTGTCCGAAAACTGGCTTGGGAAGAGATAAATATGATCGAGGTTGTTTCCACGATGAACGAGCTGACCTTTGTCATCCGTAGGGAGGATTCCATGAAGGCGTTCTCCGTATTGCAGAGCTTCCTCGGCGCTGACTGATGGATACGCCCCTTTCTCCTGCCTGCTCCGCTGGCCGCCCTGAACGCCCTGAACGCCACGCCAAAGAGCCCCGGATCATACTGATCTCCGGGGAACGGAATTCCGGCAAGACTACACGACTATGGCGGGAAATCGCCCGATACAGGGCGATGCCCGAAGTCCGGTTGGGCGGTGTCGCGACATTGCCCGTTCCCCCTGGCGTAGCATCCAAAAGCGAATACGTCTTGCAGGATATACAGACCGGGGAGTCCCGGTTGCTGATGTCCGAGCAGGAGATCCCCGGCGGAGAACGATTCGGAAGATTTTTTGTCGATACCTCTGTCTTTTCCTGGGGAAACTCGGTTATACTGGCGCAGTTCGCACATTCAACCCATATTGTCTTTGATGAAATCGGGCGGATCGAGTTGTCAGGCGGTGGCTTGGCTCCCTCTTTTTCCGTAGCCGTCCGCCAAGGGCATATCGTGGTGATCGCCGTGGTGCGGACCTCGTTTCTCAGCGACGTCGTTAGAACCTTTGCGCTGGATATGGATGATTGTTCCGTCATATCCTGTGTACGGGCGTAGGGGAGCGCTGCTCCTGGCTACTCTATTCTATGGGGTGATATTACATGAATGAACTTTACTGGCTTCTGCTGCTGGTGCTGAATTTCTGCGCCATCATGCTCGCTTTCCGTCTTTGGGGTCGGACCGGCCTCTATATCTGGGTACCTATTTCCGTCATAGTCGCGAATATCCAAGTCACGAAAACCATCGTGCTGTTCGGTCTTGAAGCTACGCTCGGCAATATCGTATACGCCACTGGTTTTCTCGCCACCGACCTGCTCAGCGAATTCTTCGGAGCCAAGGATGCGCGCAAGGCAGTCGGTATTGGTTTTTTCGCCTTGGTCTGCATGACGGTCTTCATGCAAGTCGCCCTGCTGTTCAACCCCGCCCCCTCTGATTTCGTGCAGGAGAGCATGGGTACGATCTTCGGTCTGATGCCCCGTATCGCCTGCGGCAGTCTGCTCGCCTATGTCGCGTCCAATTTCCACGATATCTGGGCATATGACTTCTGGAAAAAGAAAAAGCCCGGCCGCGGGACGCTCTGGTTGCGGAACAACGCCAGTACGTTCGTCAGCCAGTTGATCGACACCCTTCTGTTCACGCTGGTCGCGTTCTATGGAGTCTACCCTTGGAGCGTCCTCTGGCAGATAATGGCCACCACCTATCTGCTCAAATGGGTCGTGGCGGTCTGCGACACCCCGTTCATGTACCTCGCCCGCAAATGGCATGACGCCGGGGTGATCCCCGAACAGCTTCCTCCTGATTCGATCGCCGACTAACCGGATACCCCCATAGCTGATTCGCGACGATGCCCCGTACCGTACACAGGCCTCTCGCTGAAAGTTCCGGGCAAAAACCCCTCCCTTCAACCTCGAACCTGACGGCCCTGTGGACGGATTGTTTTTCCCCATATGCTTGTGTGATGATGAACGAGGGCCGGACGGTGACATCAGCGCCGACCACGTGACGACGCCCCCTGTTGCGCCTGCTTACCCCTTATAATGACGTGCCTGTGGACAGGTTGCTCGCGGGTTGTCCTCCGTTTATCCGTGGGTGACCCTAAGTTGAGCTAGTGATATGCTCCCAAAATAAGTAATACTTTCAGCTCCAGGTGAAGCAAATAGGGTAACACTTTTTTATCTATAGCGTTCCATAGGGCAACAGTATTGAATTCACTGCTTCCTTAAGAGTAACACTCTC
>JAEXDQ010000013.1 GCA_023401595.1 Spirochaetota bacterium | reverse complement strand
TTCTCCACAGGAGCGCCCGCTGCCACAAGGCTGGACGACTCGCACTTCGGGGAGCCGTACCATCCGCTGCCGCCGGCCCTGTACTGCGTGTACCACTTCGACGTGAGCGACCGGTCCTCGAACGGCGCGCCGGCCGGCACGGTGACCGTCCTCGGCCTCCCGTCCGTCAGCGCCGCCGTCACGTCGTCCACCCACCTGTCGTCCGGGTGCAGCCGGTCCTTCGCCATGTCGTATCCGGGGCACCCGAACGGGTTCGGGTCGTACGTCACCGTGAAGACCCTCCGCTCCCATTTCGCGTACAGATCCATAGGTTCTTCCATAGGCATGGAGAAATCCCATGCTTCCCCCGGTTTACAGGCAGGAGAGGAATACCAGCCCTTGAACTCATACCAGGGAATATCGGGGGACACCGGCTTCACAAGCGCTTGACCGGGAACCAGAGGCCTCACCTGATCATCAGGTATGGCGGTCCCAGGTTTCAGCTCGCTGGCGGGAATGTTCATTCTGAATGCCATCTGGGCGTCCCTGCTTTCCCACCCGGCGTACAGGATCATATCCCGTTCGACGGGTTCTCCCAAAGAGTCATAGGGAGCGACGCACGCTTCGGTCGGATACCAGGCTTTGAACACATGGTATGTCAGCCGCGGCAGCGTCCTCAACGGCACATGGTCGCCCGCCTTCACCTGGACGGAAGACGGGGGCTTAGGCTCGCCGGCCGCGACATCCCTTTTGGCCGGCTTGATCCTGCCGTTCCCGTTGACATCGAAACGTACCGTCCATATCTTCCGTTCCCACTTCGCATACAAAGTCGTATCGTCCATGACATGCTTTGAGAAATCATATTCGGCCCCATCTTCGCAAGCCGCAGTGGTATACCATCCTTTGAAGGCATACCAGTCGGACTTGGGATCCGCCGGTCGCGCGACGGGACGGTCGCCCAAGAGGCCGACGGAAGACTCCAGCGAGTCCATACCGGGATTGACGGTACCGCCGTCACCATGGGAGGGACGGCCAGAATCAAGCTTCTTCACCTTCTCCATGGAATTCTCATTCCGATGGAACCTTACCGTACACAGGTCGGTCCTCCACCTTGCATACAGATGTAGCGGTCCCATGACGGGACGGTTGAAATCATACGGCTTGGTACAGGCTTCATCCTCATACCAGCCTCCGAACCAGCACTTTGAGAAACTGGATTGAGGCTCTTGAGGCACCTTCTCCCCTTCCGCGATCCTTTTCGTAGTGTCGGAAGGGGGCGTTTCACCGAAAGCGAGAACCATCGAGGCCCGGTTCCTGTCAAATACTACTTCGTGGCTCCGTCGTTTGAAACCCGAATACAGATCGAGATCGCCGGTCATCGGATGCTTGCCGAATTCGTACAGTTTCGTGCAGGCTTCGTCGACATACCAGTGGCGGAAATCGACGTACCGTTCCGTAGGACTGTAGCATTCATCGATATACGGTATCCCACCTTCAGCGACGTGCAACGTCCTCCAGACCTCACGCTTGCCGCTACCATGCGAAAGCTCATCCAACAACACATTGAGCCTGACATCGTATATGCGACGCCAGCCGCCATACAGCGTCATGGCTTTTTTCACAGGCTCCCCCGCGGCCCACCGCTTGGTACAGGCTTCATCCTCATACCAGCCGGCAAACTCATGACGATACGCCACGGGGACAGGAAGAACCGGCCGTTCCCCCTCGCTTACGGACATGGGGGCTACCGGCGGCGGAGCCGCGGGCAACTTGCCCTGGGGATCGACGACGAACGATATCATATGTACGCCGGCGCTTTTCCATTTGGCATATACATCAAATGAATGCCTTACGTACTGCGTGAAATCGTATGGAGACGTGAAAGAGGAATCAAGATACCACCCATCGAACTCCTCTCCGGCTCCGGCGTGTACGGCGGGCGCCGTGACACGTCCTCCTCCAGCTGCCAACACAGTCATGACCTCGTCATGACTGTGGAAACGTACTTCATAGACGGTGGTATCTTTACAGCAGACCAGAAAGACCACCGCGAACAGCATACCGCAGAACAACAACCTATAATGTTTCATCAACGCTATTCCATCCATCAAAACCTTTAGAAGCGCCGGACCGGACGTACCCATAACGTCGAATTTTTGGTAAGTTCTTCAAACCGGCCCGAGGTCGGGATATTGACTCCGCTCGCAGGGAGGAACACCAAGGCGTAGGCCTTGTCGACGTCGACTTCGCTGGAAGTCCAATACCGGGCGCCATGCTGGAACGAACTCACGAGAGGGTTGTTCCAGCTTACCTTGTGGGATTCGATGTATATGCGCTCAAGCTCCTCTTTGCTTGGCAGGTACCAATCGTCATATACGAACCCGCCTTCACCCGGAACCCTGTGGTCCACACAAATCCTGGCGGCATATGAAGGGAACGTGTCCCCCATGACCCCGATGATCTCATTCGTCAGGTTCCGTCCCGAACCAAAACCTGAGGCGCTCCGTCCTGTGGAAAGGGCGCCGCCCCATATGAACGACTGCGCCCAACCAGCCGTCCGGTTCTTGAACTGGACATCTTCCGGAGCGACTTCGAGATATTTCCACCCGACCTCCCATTCCTGGACGGTACCGGTCGCCAGATGGTCATAAGCGGTACGGTTGTCGCCGGCCTTCGCATCGACATAAGGGTTTTCATAGACGATCCAACCACCGGAAGGCCCTCTATGTCCCACTGAATAAGCCTTTCTCTTCCAGCCGGCATAGAGCGTCGTAGGAGAACTGATGATATCGGTACTGGAATCATACGCCTGGGTACATTCCCTGTCCTTGTACCAACCGATAAAGTCAAAGCCGCCCCTCACGGGCTGGGGCAACTTGTCATTTCCTACAGTCCGCCCCAGTTCGACCGACTCGGACTTCCTAGCGCACACCCCACGTCCCGCGTCAAAATACACGGGAGCCGACTGCACCCATTTGGCGTAGACTTCATGATCTTCGCGAACAGGTTCGTTGAAGTTATATCCGATGGAATGGTACGGATCCTTGAACCAGCCGATGAACGAATAATGGTGCCATGGATCCGGGACGTTCGGTTCCCTCACGCATTTGCCATGGAAGACCTTCTGAACCGGAAAACTCTCCTGCCGATATGCGCTTCTGAACGTCACGGTATAGATCGGCTCCCATTTCGCATACAGGTCCATATCGGATACGACAGGAGCGTTGAAATCAAAAGGAACGCCTTGATATAGTTTATCCTTGTACCACCCGGACACCGCATGCCCCTCATGGGTGATCGCGGGTTTCGGGACACGCTTGCCGGGATATACCGAAACCTCGTGCGCGTAGGACAGGGGCGACTCGCTGAAGAACCTAACCGTATAGTACGTGCCCGTGCCTACTCCCGCTTCCGAAGGATTGGGGCAACAAGGTTCCTTGCACCCCATGGACAGGCAACACAAAGCCATACAGATGGAGATGCAAAGGTACAGAGCCAGACGATGACCGATAAGTTTTTTCATAAATACCATCCTTAAAATTATTTTTCTGAAATAAGTTTCACAAATGAAAGCAAAAAACGTCAATAGCGAACTATCCCAGAAAAGTAGCCGTCAAGAACGACCGGACACGCCCAGCCGTCCCTGCCCGGCAGAATTTCGGGAAACGATATAAAGTACGAAGATTCCCTGCACATGGAAAACAGCCGAGGATGTCCTTCCGGACCGATGGGCGATGTATTTGCAGGACATGTAACGTCATGTATTATATAGATAAATTGATACGGAAATTCTGTTGATGGCACAGGGACGTCATAGCCACGACGTAGTATCGTATCAGATGCGACATACGGGACGTACAGCGCAGTACATCGGAATCATTGAGAAGAAGTCCATATGTATTTCCCCGTATTCCATCGACTTTCCGGCTGGGCTGTCCTTATGTGGACGACACATCCTGTTAGGGATGCTTAATCCCGTTGGTATTCGATATTGACGGCGACAACGCCGTTACCGCCCGTCATCATACCATGTTCTGAGGAACCAGGGGCGTGGACCGATTATCACGAAACACCTCATATCAATTTCCATCGGATTCAGGAAAAGCATGTTCCACAATCGGGTGCTTTGTCCTAGGTGAATCACCGGATGTCAAATCCCATCCGGTTCTCAGGGCGCTCGACAACAGTTCGACTCCTATTGCACGCGGATTCCTTCATCTATCGACTACTGCAAGCAACAGCATATTCAAGATAGTATCCTTGGATAAATTCCCAACGCCTTTGAGCAGGGGCAAGCTATCGCTGAATGTTTGAAGTATCTGTACGACACGGAACCGGACGTACTTGCGCCAAAACACGAGTATCCCAAACACCGGAATACCTGTAGGCGATCCGGCGTTTCCTTGGACCACACGAACCGCGACAGACGGAAACCAGGCTCCCTATACCCCGGCAAAGGCACGGGCCAGAGACAGTACTCCGAGACGGTCGCGGTCGTTTAGCATTCTCATGGTATAATGGGACATTCTTTATAGAAATCCATCTTCGGCCGTCATTGGCAGCACGCACCAAAGGCCCCACCTTTTTCTGCTAAAGAGAATATGAGGAACCCTTTTGTCCATATACAGAGGAAAACGCACTTCAGAAATGGAAAGGCTCTCCGTTCTTACGACGGGTATGGAACTCCGCGGTAGCGGCGTACAGGACATCGCTGGAAGAGTTCAGCGCCGTCTCCAATGAATCCTGGAGAACACCTATGATGAAACCTACGCCGACGACCTGCATCGAGACTTCAAGGGGGATTCCCAGAAGGGAACAGGCGAGCGGAATCAACAGGATCGAGCCTCCCGCCACACCGGAAGTACCACATGCGGCGAGGGTGGAAATCACGCTCAGCATGAGGGCGGAAAAGAAATCTATCCTGATACCCAAAGTATTCGCCGCGGCAAGCGCCATGATTGTGATGACGATAGCCGCCCCATCCATATTGATGGTCGCCCCCAACGGGATGGACACGGAATACATATCCTTATCAAGCCCGAGCTTATCGCAAAGTCGCATGTTCATGGGAATGTTCGCGGCGGAACTTCTGGTAAAGAACGCGGTAATGGCGCACTCCTTGATGCAACGCCACACAAGCGGGTACGGATTACGGCGCAAAAGAACAGCAACGATGGCGGGAGAAACTATGAATTCCATCACGAACATGGTTCCGGCCAGAAGCAGGAGCAACGCCCCGTATTCCTTGAAAATACCAAGACCCTTGGACGAAACGGAAGAGAATACCAATCCGGCGACACCCACGGGCGCAAGGTTGACGACCCAACGAACGACTTGTGTAAGAGCCGTCGCGAACTCGCCGATGGATTGTTTCGTTCCAGCCGTGGCCACTTTCTTGAGGCTGAACCCACAGGCGATCGCCCAGACGAGAATCCCCATGTAATTTCCTTTCGTGATGGCAAGCAACGGATTCTCGACAAGGCTGTGCAACAGGTTCGTGATGACCTTGTAGATTCCTGACGGAGCTTGCGCCGAAGCGGGCGCCTGCAACGTCAAGGTCACGGGAAACAAAAAGCTGGCGGCTACAGCCAAGAATGCCGCCAAGAACGTGGTAATCAGATAGAGAGCGATGACTTTACCCAGTTTTCTCCCGACATGGTCGTTCGCATTGACAAGGGAATCGACAACAAGAACAAAGACCAGAACCGGGGCGACAGCCTTCAACGCTCCGACGAATATCGTCCCAAGCAGACCGATCGCCTGTGCCTGCGGCACGACAATACCTAGAAAAACACCAAAGACAAGACCAACGGCGATTTGAAGCGGCAAACTGAGTTTGTTCCAGGACTGTAGAATTTGTTTCGCGGACATGGGAACCTCCTTGGTTCGCGATGTAATCACTCCGATTCAATGAACCGGCCATATGATTGCCGATCCTATACCAGAGTCTTCCAGCGAAGTTCAGGCATATGGAAATGGCATCGATGTATCCGTCTTGCCGGTCCCTGTATCCAGGCCGACAGGTATTGCGGGGAACGGTGTATCCATAAAGAATAAAAACCAGGCAATAGCCGGAACAGGAATGTTGCGCTAGGCATGAAAGGAAGCCTCGATCCTGGCCTTCAGAGTTCTCGTCTCAATGAGCAGCAGAGCCACTACAAGATCGACCTGTCCCTCCTCCAGCGCATCGCATAGACGGGAGCAGTTGTCCACGTGCTTTTCCAATTCCTTATTTGTATATTTCAACAGCCGCTCCCGTTCATCAAGCAAGGGCGAAAGATATTCATGAATCACATTGAGAATCAGGTTCCCGCTCGCCTGAACAAGTTCTTTCTGAAAATTTCGGTCACAACAGGCGTATTTCTCAAAGGCCTTGGAAGTCAATGACCGCATTGTGGGCAGTTGTTCGCTCATGCCTCTGCAATAGGTGCGTAGTTTGGACAAAATATTCTTCTTATCGGAGTTGGTGGAGAATGCACCGGCTGTGGCGACCATGACGGAAGCTTGGACCTGCAGCAGGTCCAGCATCAGCTTCTTGTTGTTCACACGGCTACGATCAAGAGAATCGGACAACGAACAGACAAACTGGTCGAAATTGTTCGCTTCAACCTGCGCCCTTCTCCCCTGAGTGATATGAACCAATCCTCTGGCCTCCAGATACTTGAAGGCTTCCCTGGCGGAACGGGGGCTGACGCCGAACCTTTCAGAAATTTCCTTTTGGGAGGGCAAATATTTCCCGACTTCAAAAACACCATCGAGAATCATCTTTTCGAGTTCCGATGCGATGCATGCCGATTTTTGTCTTGTTTCCGATACTTGGCTGATCCATCAACCTCTCCTCCTATATCTAATCCATATCCAGACGATCAAGGCGCAGAACCGCCACATACCCTCGGGGGCGAGGATGTCGTGCTTCCCTGTTTTTTTCTCCACTCTCCACGGGGTCGGCCTCCTACGGTCGGGCGTAAAACATGGAGGGGCGACGCATAGGATGGATGGCATTCATATCGCCTCCTCCGCCGAAAAACCATATTGGAGAAACTCATGCGTCCGGTGGCTCTGAGAGGAGGAAGAACGAACCCATCAAAACTCCTGGAGACCCCGCGCTACGTCTGTCTTTTCATGCAAAACTAATTTTATAATATTAGTTTCAAAACAACCATAATACGATCAACAAACAAAAACAATTAATTAGTCAAAGAAACTGACAAGACAGAAACACAACCCGAAAGTAAATGCACTCATGAAAACCCCACATAGCCTATAAAAATCAAGCTATCGTCAGAAACGTGGCGGCCACAAACAAGAACATACCAAGCCCGCATTCGCGGTGGCCAGCTGCAAGCCCACCCTTGCAATACTGAAAAAGAGGATACATGGAGATGAAGGCTCTCTCCTTGTCGAGGACCATGACGAACAGAGAACTCATACCCCTACCTGGGAAATTACCGTACGCATGTGGTCTGGAACCATATGGAACAAAAAAACTTTTTCACCATAGCTCCAAGTCCCCCTTCATATCCTGGGAGCCCCGGCGCTGGCGATGGCTTATATGAAAATCGGGATGATGGGTATTGACTAAAACCAGATGGACGGGTATTCTACATCTCGCTGATTCATTGGGGGTGTAGCTCAGTTGGCTAGAGCGTTTGAATGGCATTCAAAAGGTCAGGGGTTCGATTCCCCTTACCTCCAGGAGCGTTAAGTCCTTGCATTGCAAGGACTTTTTTGTTTCTGAAGCAGGAGAATCGTAACCAATTTGTAGCCGATTCAATCCGCGGCGAGCCAGTTATGAGATTCCGTCAAGCGTATACTCTTTGGTTCAACTCAGAAATTTGGGGGATAGGTAACGCAATCTCGGCTTTAAGCTCTCAAATTTGATTTTCAAGAAGAAGTATTCAGTATCTCTGAAACCATAAGCTTTTCTTCTCAGAGTCTTGAT
>JAEXDQ010000006.1 GCA_023401595.1 Spirochaetota bacterium | reverse complement strand
CTCCTTTACAAGCCTTTGCTTCTCTGGATCCTGTGTCTTCTTTGACATGACAACTCCCTAGCCGAGTTATTGTATCATGCCTTGGTTTTCTCCTGGTCAATTTACACAAAAGTTTTTACAGTCTCGTTGTTTGGTTGAACCTATTCTGCTGGTTTTTAAAGTGTTACAAAACTATAACTTTTACAAATAGTAATATTAGACCAGATAAAAGGGGTAATACAGTTTTTTGCTATTTTTCTGTATTATAATGTTTTAATATGTTACGTCGCCTTCTCTCTTTGTGACACTTTGTTACAGTCTATGGTCTTGATGATGACGGACATCCTGTCGGCAAACTTGATATCGATGATACTTCTTTGCAGATTGCCTCGAGAATCCAGGCGGGTATACTTCCCTCTACTCTGGGCCTCTTTGATGTTGTTACAGAAGAAGTAGAAGGTGTTCCCATTGTCAAGGTTCTCGTTTCCGGAGGAATTGAGAAGCCTTACTACATCAAGAGCAAAGGCATGAGCCCTTCCGGCTGTTTTGTCAGGGTAGGCACTCAATGCCGGATGATGACCGTCCAGATGACTGACAATCTCTATGAAAGAAGAATCCATACAACGCTGAGAAACATTCTCTCTCCTCGCCAGGATTTGACCTTTGCCCAGCTTCGAATCTATTACCAGGCTGCCGGGTTGAACCTCAATGACAACTTTGCAAAGACCTTGGAACTGCTCACTCCTGATGGAAGTTACAATTACCTTGCATACCTTCTTGCTGACGAGAACGGAGTGTCGATAAAGGTTGCACGGTATGCAGGTGCCGACAAGGTCGATCTTATCAAGAATGAGGAATTTGGCTATTGTTCCCTTGTCAAGACGGCTCACAGTGTCCTTGATAAACTGGACGTCTACAACGAAACCTCAGTGAAAATCACCTATCCGGTTCGTCTCGAAAGAAAGCTTGTTGAAACGACTCCCATGAGAGAGGCCGTAATCAACGCCATCATCCACACCGACTACACCAGGGAGGTGCCTCCGGTATTTGAGCTTTTCAGCGACAGGCTTGAAGTTACCTCCTGTGGCGGTTTGCTTCCAGGACTCAGCAAGGAAGATTTCTTCAATTGCTGTAGCATGCCGAGAAACAGAGAACTCATGAGGGTTTTCAAAGATCTTGGGCTTGTCGAACAACTTGGCTCTGGCATGAGCAGGATTCTCAAATCCTACGGTCGTGATATCTTTCGTATTTCAGACAATTTTGTGAAGGTTGTATTCCCGTATTCAGAACCTGTTGGTCTAGATGGCCCCAATGATGGCACCGATGATGATGGTAGAAGTAAGCTCGAACAAGTCTTGTCAACTCTTACTGAAAATCCCCATATACTGATTCGGGAGATTTGTCAGAGTACTGGTATATCTGAACGTCATGTGAAGAGAATCCTGAAAGAACTTAAAGAGCAGAAACGAATAATCCGTATCGGCTCGAATGTGAACGGTTATTGGAAAACAAAAGAGTAAGATTTTGCTTTGTGTTTTCTTGCAGGGATGGCGCCTCTATCGGCTGGTTCTTGTAATTGTCAATTTCTATTTTTTCCAGAATAGGAAAGAACACCGCAGAAAAAAGGTTAACAGATTGTAACCTCGTTGTTGGCCACAGAAGGATTTCAGAAGGAAGCATGAATGTAATAGCAACGGAAATATATGTATACTATCGAACAATATTCTGTTTGCACATTCTAATCCGATTTTATACTTATCCATAGTTCATTTTTCCCCAATGGGTCAGAAAAAAGGTCAGATAAAATCCTTCAAACTGGGGATTATGAAAAGTTGCCTAAGATTATTATTGGGTTTATATTTACTTTTCATTGATAGCTTTATATGAGCAAAAGTGATTAAAGAGATCGTACAAAAGTTGCTTGCCAAGGTGGCAAAGGGCCGTCTTGTTGGGGGAATCCGTCTAGTTCGTCAGGAAGTCCAGGATGTTCCAGCCGTCCGAGGTCTGCGCCTTGTACAGTTCGGTATAGCCGCAACGTGCGCAGCTGACCGTGATGAACCGTTTGTTCTGTACATCGAAGATTTTTGCGAAATTTCCGCCGGTCGCCTGGAACTGGTCATGCTCGAAGTTGGTGCAACCGCATTTCGGACAGACATATTGTCGGCGGTCATCATTATAAGGCATTTTTTCTCTCTCCTATCTGAATTCGCGGACGATATGTCGTCGGCGTATTCGTATTCATTCATATGCGGACATACTCATAGCGTATTGGAAAACCTCCCGTACCGCAACAAATATTTTGGGGTTGGCACGAGGCCGGACAATCAAGGACTTTTTCGACAGAACTACGGTCGAGTCTGTGGGAAATCCATACGCCGCCCGCCGTAACCCTGGACACGGCCCACGTATATGCCTCGCTTACTTGGGAAAATCGGAGGCAATGCGTCTATCTGGACAGCTATGTCCTGGATCGCCGCCCAAGCGGCAGGCATCGCATATCGGCGTTTTCTTGCATACGGAAATGCAATGCTCCAGAATCAACCAATGGAACCAGCCGTAAAGATACGCATCTTTTGGCAAGCCTTCTTCAAAAAACGCTTTGATAGCCGCATCATCGGATACCTCCACCCCTAATCGAGCAAGCAACCTTCTGGTATACGCATCGACTATGAACGACGGGCGATAAAAACAGAATACCAGAATTACATCCGCCGTTTCTGCGCCGATACCCCGCAGGGACAACAATTCGTTCCGCAACCGTTGCGTCGCAATTGTTTTGACTTGAGCGGGGTCATAGCCATATTTTCCATACCATTCTGTAAGCGCTTTGATCGTCCTTGCCTTCGCCGTGTAGAATCCACAGGGGCGGATCAGTTGTTCCAATTCTCCTTGGAGCATGGCGGCGATATATTGTGGCGTCAGTCTCTCCCCGATGGCCGCGCGTGTCTTTTCGACGTTGCTCCATGCGGTATTCTGTACTAAAACAGCTTCACACATGACTTCGTAAGGATTGTCCGACCACCAGCGGGGTTTTCCATGTTCGGCCAGAAGCGCGTCGTATAGTTCCAGCGCCGTCAACATGAAGCGTTCCCTTGGCAACGGGGACAGAAAACGCTGCTTCTTCCTGCGATGACGGTTTTGCAAAGGGGCTCGCCGCATACCGGACAAGGCTTGCCGTTTTTCCCGTAGACATGCAGATATGGCGTATTGCGGTAATCCTGCCCCTTGCTCTGTAGATATTCTTCCGGGGTGACCGCGTTCTTCTCTATGAAATAGGTGAGTACTTCCGGAATCTTTGAAGCCAGTCGCCGCCATTCATCGTCGCTCAAACTGTTTGCCGGGCGACAGGGGCGCAACTTTGCCGAGAACAGGATTTCATCGGAATAGATATTGCCGATGCCAGCTACCACGCTTTGGTCGAGCAGGCATTCTTTTATAGCTTTTCTCCTTGTCCCCAGATGTTCTTTCAGATACGTGGAGGTGAAACGGCTGTCGAACGGGTCGAATCCCAGCTTGTCCTTTCCGCTGTATGTGTCGGTTTCCCCTTTCTTGAGAAGCCACAAGCGCCCAAAGCGGCGCGTGTCGGAAAAACGCATCTCCGTACCATTGTCCAAGCCAAAGACGACATGCGTATGTCTTTCAGCCGGATAGCGACGGGGCGTGACCAACAAGCAGCCTGTCATGCGCAGGTGCAATGTGAAGCTGTCCCCACCATCCAGCAGGACGGTCAGGAATTTTCCGCACCGGGTCATGCCACAGATTCTTTGCCCTGCAAGACGTTTGCAAAATTCGGCGGCATCAGGATGGGCGATGACCTCGGGCCGTTCGACCGTAAGCGTCGCAATCGTCGTACCTACGATCTGTGGCAGGATCACCCGCTTGATTGTCTCAATTTCCGGCAGCTCGGGCATGATATTCGCATTCCTTTCTTGCAGATTTTTTTATTTGTTCGTGATAAAAGAAATTGACGATGACCGGCGGTGCTTGGAAGGGTCTTGACATGCTGTCGTCGTTGGTTACATAGTCAAGCCCGATTTCAGCGGCGTACGTCCGCAGCTCCTCATCGAGGAGCCGCCAATAGCCGCGGTCTCCTTGATTGTAGATTCCCTGGTATACAGGCAGTAGCTCCGGGTGTCTTTGCTCAATGTATCCCAAGACGACCGACTTGTAGCTACCCCGTAGATTCAGATTCTCCAGCCAGATAAGGTTGCACTGTTCTTTTGTTTGCGAAATGATTTCCTGCGCATCGGTGATGCCCGGAAAGATGGGGGAGATGAAACAGGTGGTGCGTACGCCCTCCGCATGAAACGCCTTCATTGCCGCAAGTCGCCGTTTGATGGAGACGGCCTCGTCCATATCCGTTTGGAAATCTTCGTCCAGCGTGTTGATCGACCACGATACGCGGGCGTCGGGGAAGGTTTTGATAAGTTCCAGATCCCGCAGGACCAGATCGGATTTTGTCGCGATGCTGATTCGTGCGCCGCTCCCTCGCAGTTGTTCCAGGAGTGCTTTTGTTCGCCCATAGGTTTCTTCATAAGGGTTGTATGGGTCGGTGACGGAACCGATGAACAGTTCTTTTCCTGCATACCGTTCCGGGTTCTTGATTTCCGGCCAGTATTTCACATCAAGGAACGTCCCCCATGGTTCCGGATGGCCTGTAAAACGCTTCATGAAACTCGCATAGCAGTATTTGCAGGCGTGCGGACAACCGGTATAGGGATTTACGGAATAATCCCCGACGGGCAGATTGGATTTCGACAGGACGCTTTTTGTTTCTATTGACTTGACGATTACTTCCATGGGTTAGCGTCCTTTCAGAAAACTCTGTTGCGCGCCATGCTGTATGGTGTCGGTTTCCGTTATATGTCCCAGCAACAACGGAGAAGCTGGATCATGGAGCTTGTAATTCTCCCGCGCCTTCCGGGGGTTCGTATTCGCATAGCAGTATTTGCATCCGTTCAGGCAGGTGTCGTATGCGCCGATGTCCCTGCTTTCAATGCAATGACAGCCTTGCCTCATCCCCTTGTGTTTCAACGTGCGAAACTCGATATTGTTGGCTTGCCCCATGATGTCGAGGGTCATGCAGCCGGACGGATGTATTCCATAACGGCTGAAATCTCCGTTTGTACCGCAAGTCTGGATATAGACGCCATGTTTCTTGGCAAGCGCACCGAGCCCACATGCCAGCTCGTCCATATCCTCTATGGAAAGCGGAATAAGCTCCGGCATATTGTATTGGAGTTTTCTGTACATCTCCACAAAGCTGAAGATACAGCGGTCTATATGGCCGGATAGGCGTTCCGCCATGTAAGAGTAGGTTTCAAGATGTCGGGCGATCGTGTAATCCTTCGTCAGCAGCACTGGGTCGTAACGCCATGCGATACGCTGCTTCCCCACGATTTTCTCCAACTCCAATAGCGTACGGATGCTCTCGTCGATGGTCGGTACGCCAGGCTCGATATCTTTGCCGTAGGCGGTGATGGTGTAGTGGAAATAGGTATTGAACCTATCCGTGATCTCTGGCAATCGCCGTAGGATCGGCGCATAGTCTTTGGAGCAGAATTGTATTGCGTCCACTTTGTCGGGGGTGAGTTCGTAGCGTGTCACCTTGTTTGGAAAAAGCGGATTGCGTGAGAGTACGAATCCTTCCTCGAAGCGTTTCAACAGCCATTCCGTATAGTATTGGACGGTATCGGTCCGTCCGCCTGTGTTCACGATCATTGAGTCAACCCTCCAGAATTGATTGTAGTCTGTCGCTGAATGACGAGTTCAGTTTCAACAGCGTTTCCTGTTCTTGTACTGTAAATGCTGACATCGCCGCGCATTCAGCCTCTGTGACGATCGGTATGATCTTTTCGGCATAGTCCCGGCCCTCGGCGGTCAAGTGAACGAGCTTGTTCCTTCTGTCGGCGGTATCTTCCTGAAAGAAAACATATCCTTTCTCGAGGTATTGCTTCATCGTTGCGCTTACCAGCTGCTTTGAAGAGAAGGTCCGTTCGCAAATGGTCGTCTGTGTGCAGCCCTGTTCGGAGTAGTACAAGACATTGAGGATGAACAACGCCTTGACCGACATGTCGTTTTTCCTTGCGTACTCCTCGTAGATGGCGAATTGAGCATCCCGTTGCCTGCAATAACGAATGACTTTTTCCAGTACTTCTCGTCGATTCATGTCTCTGCCTAGTTGATTTGTCCTTAAATTGACGGTCAAATATTTGACTGTTTAAATGTAGCGAATCCTGCGACCTTGTTCAATCCTTCAAAAGCTATCACAGATTTGTTCTTCTCGTTTTTGAGACTTTGCGTAATGTTTCGGCCGTCTTTCGTCCGTTCCTCGTTGTTACAGGCCGCCGAGGAGCTTCCGGTTCTTCAGAGGTTCGCGCACGCTTGTCCATCGATGACCGCTGGACCGAACGTCGAGCGAGCCAGGAGTAAACGCTCGGTGTTCGCCGAACGTTTCCTGAACGGCCGTTGTACGAGCCTTGCGCCCCGCCGCGTCTATCATACCACGTCGAATTCACTGCCGCCGATGAACTCCCTGAGCAGGGAATCCCGCGGTACGACCGATTCTGGAATCGGATATACATTTTCAAGAAAGGCGAGGAGCCGACGGGCGAGCGGATAGGCTTTTCCTGCCGAAGGCTTGACAGTTTTGAGCAATGGTTGAGCGAAAGGCGCGAGTACTCCCAGCTCATAGTCCAGCGCGGAGTTGAGCATGGCGTCGGCGTTGTTCTGGTAGGGGAAGATATGGAGGTTTTCACCGCGCTGCACCGACGGCCACATTTCCAAGGTGGTTTCGGCGGCGACGCCTCTGGTTCTGTTGTCCCTGACCAGCCTGCGGAGGATCCTGTTGTCCGTCGTGCTGATTCGGTTGTGGTCGTCAAGGTTCAGCTGAGTCAGCGCGGAAATATAGATGCGGAACGTAGTCTCCCGGTCGATTTGCGGAGCCAACGCCGGATTGAGCCCGTGGATACCTTCTATGACCAGGATCGAATGACGGTCCAGCCGTATCGGCTTGTGCGTGTAGTAGCGTTTGTTCTGTTTGAAGTCGAAACGTGGGAGATCGACTTCAACACCGTCGTACAAGTCGTGGAGGTCCCGTTGGAACTGGGATGTATCGAGGGCTTCCAGCGTCTCATAGTCTTTTTCTCCGTTTTCATCGACCGGCACGAATTCACGAGACAGATAATAGTCGTCCAACGATATCTTGATAGGACGAATCCCCACGACCTGCAGCTGGATGCAGAGCTTCTGGGCGAACGTCGTTTTGCCGGAGGAGGACGGCCCGGCGATGAATACGACGCGGATGTTGCTGTCGCTGGTGATCCTGTCGGCGATCTGGGTGATTTTCTTCGCCTGGAGGGCCTCCGCCATCCGTATGAACGACTGAATTTGCCCTGCGGCGCATATCTTGTTCAATTTTCCCAGCGATTCGACATCGAGTATCCGTCCCCATTCCTTGTATTCTTTGAACACCGAGAACAGCAGGGGGTTGTCTTTCCATGTATCGAGCCGGGTGAAGTCGAAGGATCTGGGGTAACGCAGTAGCATGCCCCTGTCTCCATACGGTTTGAGTTCCCAGACGGTCAGCACCGAGGTCGTATGTACCAGCGGTTCGTAGGTCACGTCCCAATAGCCGTTGAGCTGGTAGAGGCTGATCGTCGGTTCGTTCTGATAGGAAAGCAACGCTTCCGTCTCTTCGAATTTTCGCTGGTGAAAATACTCCATGGCCTGTTCGTACGGTATGTCCACACGTTCGATGGGAAGGTCGCTGCAGGCAAGTTCCCGCATTACTTTGGCGATTTGCTCGATATCCTCGGACGACAGGAGATATTGGTCGTCGAATGAATAGTAGTAGCCGTCCCCCAGCGAATGCCCGATTACCAGCCGTCTGTCAGGATATAGTCCGGAAACAGCGCATCCGAGAAGATAACAGATGCTATGTCGATACATCCGTTTGCCGAGATCGGAGAACATGCGCACCGGTTCCAGCGTGCAGTCGGATTCCAATCGGGCGGAGATCGGTTGCAGATCGTTGTTGACTATAGCGCCGACTATGGGATTGTCCTGATAGGATGGGACGACGGAGGGCTCCAGGCAACCCAACGCCGCCAACGCCTGTTCGATAGTGATACCGAATTCCAGTTCCGACTGGGTTTCTCCATATGTAAGCGTAACAGTCTGTTTCATCAACTTGTCTCCATTTGTTTCTAACAATATACGGTTCCCGTCCCGTGCGTTCAAGACAATTCGAACGTCATGCCTTCATTGACAGTCCTATGCTCTACGGGTAGAGTGGATGGTATGAACCACACGAGCGATGAACACACATTGCAGCTTCTCCCTCCGGGGCATTGCCTGGTGGTGGATCTTGCGACAGAGCGTCGGGAAGTCCAGGAGATCGGGTCCGACGTCCTGATGCGCTATCCGGGGGGAAGAGGTCTTGCGCTACGGCTTTGGGAGGAATATGCGGACGATACGGTGACCGATCCGTCCAGCTACGAGGCCGGCAATCCGATTGTGATCGCATGTGGTCTTCTGACGAACACTTCTACTTCCTGCGGCGACCTGTTCTGTATCGCGACCCGTTCTCCCGCGACCGGACGTATGACCGTAGGGCGCAGCTCCTCGATCTTCGGTCCAGCCTTGAAGGCCGCTGGGTATGATGCGCTCGTGATCCGTGGCCGTTCTCGGCGGCCAGTGGTCATGGTGGTGGAGCCGGAAGGCATGTCGGTGCTGAATTCCGAACGTTTCATCGGGTTTTCAACGACCCGCATATCCGAACTGATGACCCGGGACCAATACGACTGCGTACTGTCCATTGGTCCGGCGGGGGAGCAGAGGATACCATATGCTTCCGTCGTCTGCGATGGAAAAAGCATCGGCAGGGGTGGGATCGGCGCGGTATTCGGTTTCAAGAATATCAAGGCGGTGGTGGTCAACGGCAATCCCGCCGGACATCTTGCGTCCCCTACAGAGGCCACATTGAACTTGCAGAGAATTCTGTCCGGCGTCTGCGAGGCCAGTCCTTTCGCCAGACGCCTTCGCAATGAGGGCTCCGCAACGTTGACCGCGGAGGCGAATGCCGGCGGGTGGATGCCGGTGGCCAATTATACGTTACGGACGGATCCTCGGACTTTTTATCTGGGAGGGAGCGAACAACGCCGCCGATACGGTGATTGCTTCAATTCTTGTTCCAGTTGTCCCATTTCCTGCTATCATGCGATCACCGATACCACAGGGAAGGTTCAGACTGTGCTGCCGCAGTATGACTCCATGGCCATGCTTGGCGCCAATCTCAATATCTTTGACCCTGATAAAGTGCAGCGGTTGCTCCGGACCTGTATTGAAGACGGCGTCGATCCTGTTTCAATGGGCAACATACTTGGGTGGGCGACCGTGGCCCGTCAGCATGGTCTGTTGCCCATGATTCCCGATATCGAGCATGGAGGGGTGGAGGCCATGGTCAAGGTGATCGACGCCGCGGCCTACCGCAAGGGTGCGGGGGAAGTGCTGGGGCTTGGCCTTGAGGCGTTGGTTCAGAATTTCGGAGGCGGCGAATGGGCACGCTTGGCGGGAGGGCTGGAGATGGGGCCCTATGATGTCCGCGGTGCGTTCGGGCAAGGTCTCTACGAGGCGGTCGGTACCGATGTTGCGTTCCTACCGGAGGTCGTCCTGCCTCGATTGCAGGGTGTGGAGCCTAGGGCGTTGGCCCGATGGACGGTTTTTAACGAGGATCTTTGCTATGCGTTGGAAAGCCTGGGTATCTGTCCGATGCTCACCGTTTCGGCTTTGTATGAAGGGTATGCGGGAAACCGTTTGCTGCGGAAGCCCGTACTCGCTCGTTTGCTGATGAAACATTCCTGCCGTCCTTGGGTACTGGTCTCCCCGAAAGTGTTCGCTTCGCTTGTCAGGACGATGTTCGGGGGAAAACTCCATGCATCGGAATTGTTGGAGATGGGGCGTGGGGTATGGCGTCTACAGATGGAGCTTGATGCGAAGCTTGGCAAGGACCGATACGGCGGGGGAACTCTGCCGGACTATTTCCAGATTAATCCTGACAGTAACCATCCGAAGGATCAGATTCTTCCGTTACGCCGGCTACTGGAGGCTTACTGGGCTATGAGAGGGTGAAACCGCCGGTCTCTGTGCAGGAAAGCCTGATCTGAGGAACGTCGGGATATGAGCCGCTGGACCTCCGGGGCCTACCAATACGCCTGGAGCCCGGCAAGGGGCTTGTTTTCATCGAAGGTCCGGATGGAGATGCCTCCTGCGTCCATGACCGCGAAGGTCGTGCCTTCCCGGCTCCTTGGATACGTAGTGGAACCCGGATTGAGATGCCAGGGGCGTCCCTGCTCATGGTGTATCACCGGACGGTGGGTGTGTCCGCATATGAATATGTCCTGTTCCTTGAGCTGGACGGGCAACCCTACGGGGGACGGGAATCTGTCTCCGTGCGTCACCAATATGGTTTTTTCTCCGAAGGTTTCGGTCCTATAGATAGGGGGGGTGGGCAATCCGGCTTCCTGGAAATCCCAAGGGCCTTCGCAATTTCCCCGAACCATCAGTATCGGTATGGGAGAATACCAGATTCCTTTGACTATGGCGGTCGAACAGGCTGGACATGTATCTCCGGCAAGTATCAACATGTCCGCACGCAGTTCCTCCGCATACATCAACAGTCTGTCCAAGGCTTCGTGCGAGCCGTGGATGTCCGACGCTACAAGGATTGTCTGCGATTCCGTCACTTTGTCTGAAGGCATGATAGTCACTTCCCGTCAACCGTTGTTCATTTCCATAGTATACCGAAGGAAAAGCTGCATGTACAATTCCATGGAACATACATTTTGTGTAATGAATACAAGTTCTTTGCTTGTCAGCTATTCATTATACTGTTATTATGATATAGGACTTATATAGAATAAACAATATAGACCAATAGAAAAGGGGTAGGGCTTCGCCATGGATACAAGAACCTTGACTTGCTCGGACGGACATATTCTCGTGTATCGTACTTGGATCCCCCAGAAAAGGGAAATTCGTGCCGTTCTCCATATTTTTCATGGTATGGCCGAACATGCTTCCCGATATGACCGTTTCGCCACGTTCCTGAATACCCATGGTATCGCGGTCTATGCGCAGGATCATCGTGGTCATGGTGATACCGCTGTGGAAGGCGAGCTGGGCTGGTTCGCGGATGAGGACGGTTGGTTGCGGGTGGCGGAGGACGCCTATGAGCTGTCCAACCTGATCGCCACGGAGAATCCCGGCTTGCAGTTGTTTTTGATGGGGCATAGCATGGGTTCGTTCCTCGCCAGGACCGTCATGGTCCTCCACCCCGATCTGTACAGCGGCGTCATCATCATGGGCTCCGGCGCGGCGAAGGGCGCGCTCGGCAAGGTCGGTATGTGGTTGGCGAAACGTCATGCGAAGAAAAACGGTTTCCGTACTCCTGACAAGGCCATCGACAAATTGAGTTTTGGTTCGTTCAATAAAAGATTCAGCCCTGCGAAGACTCCGTTCGATTGGTTGTCCAGGGACGAGGCCGAGGTTCAGAAGTATATCGACGATGAGCTTTGCGGTTTTGTATGCTCCTCTCAGTTTTTCGTGGATCTGCTGACGGGCGTTGAGTTCGCGAACAACAGGGCGAACGCGGAAAGGCTTCCGAAGGATCTTCCCCTGTTGGTCATCAGCGGTGACATGGATCCTGTCGGTGACTACGGCAAGGGCGTCCGCAAGGTCTATGCCTTGTATCGTGACGCCGGTATCGCCGATGTGACGTTGAAGTTGATTCCTGGCGGGCGTCATGAGCTGCTCAATGAGACGAACCGCGATGAAATCCAGCAAGAGCTTTATCTTTGGATCAACCGGCGTATTGAGGATTGACGATGGGAACAGAAGCTGATCCATTCATGCATCCCCAAGATGCCGCCGGGCCTGAGAAAAAAGGTGTGTCCCGTGTTCTGTCGATCGTCAGGAAAAAGTCGCTCCAGATGGTGGACTTCACGTTGATCGTATTCAGGAACGTGCTGAGGGATCGTGTCACCATCATGGCTTCCGGTTTGGTCTATACCACTCTGATGGCGTTGGTCCCCTGCATTACGTTCGTGTTTGTGTTCCTTGGCGCTTTCGGGGTGTTGCAGTCGGTCGTGGCCGTGCTGACGCAGTTCTTTATCGACATATTCGGCGCGGAGGCTGGGTATGAACTGGTGCGGATGATCGAGACTTATACCGGTAACGCCACGAGTCTTGGAGTCATCGGTATCATCTCGTTCGTCATTACCGCCTTGTTGTTGATCAACAAGATCTGGTCAATCATCAATCAGATATACCACACGTCCCTCAACAGGAATCCGATAAAGCGTTTCGCGGGGTTCCTTACGTTCTTGATCGTCGGTACGTTGATGCTCGGGGCCTATTTCTCGGTACAGTCGGTGCTGAGCAACTGGTTCACGCGGCTGATGGGGCTGCCGGCTATCAGCGGATGGTTGAAGGTCGTGAGGACGGTCGCCCCTTGGTTGATTATCTGGGTGGCGTTTTTTCTGCTGGCTTTCGCTGTCCCGAACGCAAAGGTCCGGTTCTCCAGCGCGGCGCTCGGTTCTTTCCTCGGCATGGTGGCGATAGGCGTCCTCAATTTCTTCTATACCCGGTTGACGACGAAGGCCGTTACGTATTCCGTGATCTACGGTTCTTTCGCCGCTATATTCCTGTTCCTTCTCTATGTCTATGTATTGTGGATGATCGCCCTTACGGTGGTCGAGATTGCATATGTTCATCAGTACCGCCCCGACAGGCAACAGCTGCGGGGGCTGCCTCAGTCTCCCGCACGTCAGTTGACTGAGGGCGTCAATATCATGATGTTGATCGGCAGCAACTATAAGAGCGGCAGGGGGGTGACGTCTGTACGGGAATTGACGCAGCATCTGATGGTTCCTGACCGGCGTCTGTACGGGTATCTGGATCTGCTGACAGAGCTTCACTATATCATTCCCACGAACAATGGCAAGACCTCCTTCATGCCTTCCCGGCCGCTTGAAGATTTGAAAGTACGAGAACTGGTCGAGTCCCTATATGGGTTCGACGGGATGACGGAAGAGGAACAGGATACTCCGGGGGAGGCCGTCGCCGCTCAGATTCAAGGTCATGGAATTGACTCGTTGGGGTCGTTGACGATCGAGAACCTGCTGGAGCGCGTATAATCTTTATATTAAGGGGTATCCCAGGGGTAGTCCTACGTTAGCCAAGGGCGCTAGTCGTCCAAGCCGCCAAAGGTTGTCCGCAAGGCCGATGTACAGGATAGTTGTACAGGGTAGCCCCCTCCCTGCGAAAAATAGTCGCAAAAAGCACAATGATGTCTGGAAAAGATATTTCTATACGAACAACACACGAACAGCCCCGTACAGGGCTGTCGTTTTTTCGTATGGTGAAGAACGGAATCTATCAGCCGAGCGCAACGTCGAGAATCATCATGATGGCGAATCCTACCATACATCCGAATGTTGCGAAATGGGTTCCCGCATGGTCGCTCCCTTGGGCGCTGTGCTGCGCTTCGGGAATCAACTCTTCTACGACGACGTAGATCATGGCTCCCGCGGCGAAGGCGAGGGCGTAGGGGAGTATCGGCTTGGCGGCGACTACGAGCAATGCGCCCAGAACGCCGGCAATCGGTTCGACGATACCTGAAGCCTGTCCATAGAAGAAACATTTCGCACGGCTCAGACCTTCCCTGCGCAAGGGAATGGAGACCGCCGCCCCTTCGGGGAAGTTCTGGATGCCGATTCCGATCGCCACCGCTACGGCTGCGAGAAGTTCCGCGTTGCCCCCGCCCATCGCCAACGCCCCGAATGCGACTCCCACCGCCATTCCTTCGGGGATATTGTGCAGGGTGATCGAAAGCACCAGGAGGATGCTTCTCCGCAAATGTGTTGGAATACCTTCCACTTCCCCTTCCGGTGCCCCGAAATGCATATGGGGCATCAGATGGTCGGCGAGCCAGAGGAACGCTCCGCCCGCGAGAAAACCTATCGCCGCGACAAGCCATGCGGGTAAGGCGCTGGACTCAGCCATTTCTATGGCCGGGGCAAGCAGGGACCAGAAGCTTGCCGCTATCATGACGCCGGCCGCGAAGCCGAGCATGATGTTCAACACCCGCTGGTTGATCTCTTTGAAAAAGAATACCAGCGCGGCTCCCAGCGCGGTCAGCGCCCATGTGCCGAGCGTAGCTAGGAAAGCCATGAAAACAGGATTTTGCAACAGTTCTTTCATACTATGAAACATACGCTTGTAGTAAAGAAATGTAAAGTTATTACATGACCGAACGGGTTCCTGTTGTGATACGACGTTCGGTGAAGGCTGGCGATGGATATTTTTCCACGTTAGTAATTTACGTTCTTCGGGATATGTGCTATACTCACAAGCGCGTTTCTGATTGCATAACATATAATTATGTGCAGTGTAAGAAGATATGCAAGGGCCTATAGCTCAGTTGGTTAGAGCATCGGACTCATAATCCGTGGGTCGAAGGTTCAAGTCCTTCTGGGCCCAAACCGTATTGCAGATACAATTGATACAATTGTACACACAAGAGGAAGTTCTTAACTTGCAATAAGTTACTGGACTTCCTTTTTTATTGCCCACACAAAAACGAACAAAAAGTGGTTCAATACAGAATTCTGGGGGATAGGTAGCCTATTCGGAGCTTGTAGCTCCCAAGCATCACCTTCAAAAAGAAGTATTCCGTATCCCTGAACCGTATCCCTGAAGCCATATGCCGTCCTCCTCAAGTCCTTGATCATTGTGTTGATTCTCTCGACGGCGCCGACCGCGCCACTTGAGATATTGTGAATCACTCTGTTCACCAGACCATCCTGATCGCCCTCAAGGTCTGGGCAAAACGCAAGGTCTCAGGCACGTCGCTCCGCTGTGCCAGACGATACTATTCCCAGATGTCGATTGCGGCCGGGCTCGGTCCTGAAGGAGCCGGGATACTTGGGGACATCTGTGGCAGGGAAGCTGCCGCTTTTGGCATAAATTGGGCTTTTGCCCCGGTATCCGACATAGATTTGAACTTCCGTAATCCGATAACAAACACCCGTACCTATGGTTCCGATCCCGAAATGGTGCGAAACTGTGTCGTCGATTACATACGGCGTTGTCAGGCGCACGGAGTGGCCGCTACTGCGAAACACTTTCCAGGCGACGGCTGTGATGAGCGGGACCAGCACCTTGTCACGACTATCAACGATCTTTCTGTCGAGGATTGGGACCGAACGTATGGAATGATTTACAGGTCTGCGATTGAAGCGGATGTTCTTACGATCATGACGGGTCATATCATGCAGCCGGCCTGGTCGAAAAAACTCAATCCGACCCTTAAGGATGAAGACATAAAACCCGCGAGTCTTTCTCGAGAATTACTTTCTGGTCTTCTTAGGGATCGTCTTGGCTTTAACGGATTGATTGTTACGGACGCCACGACTATGGCGGGGTTCAACTGCGTCATGCCGAGAGAATCGGCTGTTCCGGCTTCTATCGCCGCGGGCGCGGATATGTTCCTGTTCACAAAGAACCTTGAAGAAGATTTCGCATACATGAAAAAGGGGATAAGGGACGGGATCGTTTCCAAGGAACGTCTTGATGAAGCGGTAACAAGAATTCTTGCTACAAAAGCGGCGCTCAGATTATTTGGAAAAAGCAATATACCAGATCTCGAAGCGGGGCTCAAACTGATTGAGGAAGATTCGGAACTTGATATTCTCAAAAGAAATGCCGAGGCTTCAATTACACTTGTAAAGGACAAGCAGGATGTTTTCCCTATTGTTCCGTCAAAATATCCAAGGATTCTCTACTATCCGATAGACAATGGAAGCGGCCAGATCGCCTTGTATGGTTCTGATGTCAGTGCGACGGACGCTTTTAGAACTAAGCTGGAGAAGCAGGGTTTTCATGTGGATATATTTGAACCGACTCCAGGAATTGAAGGACTGTCTGCTTCGTCCGAAGAAATAAAAAAAGGCTATGACCTCATCATCTACTGCGTTAACATCGCCACAAAGTCCAACCAGACGACCGTGAGAATTGAATGGCAGGAACCGATGGGGGCGAACGTACCTTCATATTGCCACACTGTTCCTACGGTTTTCATATCCCGTGAGAATCCGTACCACCTTCTGGATGTTCCTCGTGTCAAGACTTACATAAATACCTATCAATCGGATGATATGGTCCTTGATGTCCTCATTGAGAAGCTGATGGGAAAAAGTGAATTTCGCGGAAAATCTCCTGTCGATGCTTTTTGTGGCAAGTGGGATACCCGTTTATAAGGATAGACAATGATTGAAGGACTGATTTTTGACTTGGACGGAGTTCTGGTCTTTACCGATGAATTCCATTATGAAGGATGGAAAAAACTAGCTGATGGACTTGGGCTTCCTTTTGACCGCACAAAAAATAACTTGTTACGGGGCGTGAGTCGCATGGCTAGCTTGGAAATTCTTTTAGGCGACCGTTCCCAAAGCTATTCCCAAGGGGAGAAAGAGGCTTTCGCCACTGAAAAAAACGGTTATTACAAAGAGTTGCTTGAGACGATGAAGCCTTCGGACGTACCTGATGAAACAAGGTGCGTTCTGGAGAGACTTCATGAGAATGGGATAAAGCTTTCGGTTGGTTCCTCAAGTAGGAACGCCTCCTTTATTCTTGATAAGGTTGGTCTCCGTAAATACTTTGATGCTGTGTCTGATGGGAACAACATAACCAAATCCAAGCCTGATCCCGAAGTTTTTCTTAAAGCCGCACAGTTTTTGGAACTTGCTCCTTCGGTCTGTGCCGTAGTAGAGGACGCTGATAGCGGCATTCTGGCTGCAAAGGCCGGAGGATTCACGGCCATAGGCATTGGAGACGGCATTACAACGGCCAGCGCTGACTATAGGATTCAATTCCTTGCTGAATTATACAGTCTTATTGACGGAATAAATGGCAAATGAGCAGGGCTGCCTATATAGTTTCAGGTGCTGCGAAGACGTAGGGAGCTTTTCCTGGGGGCGTGTCAATATATGTTTTTGAAACAGCCCCCGGAAAAACACAGGAAAACCGATTCGTCACGCTTCCGTTCCGAACGCCTCGATCTGCGTCAGCGCAGGGAAGGGTGAGCCGTCATCGGCCTTGATCAGCTTGTTCAGCTGCAAGCCGGTAATGGTCTTTGGCTCGAAGGTGAATTTCTGGGGCAGCGCGCTCTTTTCGAGCGGTAGCGTCATGAAGGTTTCGTCGCTGAACGTGACCGTCCCCTCTGTCCAGTAGCTGTCGTGGGGAAAGTCTGCGCGCAAGGTGAGCCGGATAGTATCCACGACCACCGGCCTGCCGAAATCGAGCGTCAGGCAGGCTTCGGGGTTGCGGTTGATTCCCCAGGAGCTGTACGGGTATTCACCATGTGAGCCGTTCTCAAAGATGCCGTCTATGGCGTTGCGGGCGGCGAACGTCATCTCGTTGCGGGTCTCGACATTGGCCTTCGCATGGGGAAAGAACCCTTGGATGGCGTGGTTGTCATACGGATTCAACGCGAGGTTGCGGTATACGTCGCCGTCGGCTTGTGAGGCGGGGTGGACGTACATGACATGCCGGGAACCTGAGAACGCCTTGGGACTGAAGCATACGCGCTTGTCCGGCGCGGGGATGGGGTAGTTGAACTCATTGCCGTCGAGATAAACCAAGGCCTTGCCCAGGGCTTCGTCCAATTGTATCCAGAACAATCCTTTCATCCCGCCGGCATTGATGGCGATTCGGTCGCCTTCATGGTACTCCATTGTATGGACGGCTCCGATGCCGTCGCCGGATGGGTGGCTGATCGTCAAGGTATGCCCGAAGGCGTCGAGGACTTTGAGTCGAAGGTCTTTCATGTAGTACTCCTTGTTGCGCTTGTGTTTTGTCTTATATGCGGCTATGCGGGCCGACACCGGTGTCACCCGCCGTTCATGGACGAAATTCCGTTGTTCTGTCGTGGTGCGGCGCTGTATCCTCACAGCGTCACGGCTCATCATATTCGATGCGCCTCGTATGTTCAACGGGCAGGCGACGAGCGGATGGCCGACCGCCGTCGGGCTACCGTAGGGCTACCGTAGGGCTACCCCTGGGCTAGCGTAGGGCTACCCCTATACCTTATGTCTCCTCCGCTACGATCTTGTCGGCATAGGCCTTGGGGGATATGCCTGTGTATTTGTTGAATACCCGGATGAAGCTCGTCGAACTGTTGAAGCCGACATCGAGGCTCAGTTCACTGATCTTGACCTGGGGGTTCTGCCTGATTCGTAGACAGGCCTGCTCGATACGGTATTGGTTGAGGTAGTTCTTGAACGTGTCGTTGCTGAGCTTCTTGAACAGCGTGCTGCAATACTTGGGGGTGATGTTGAACTTCTTGGCTAGGTCCTGGAGCATGATGTCGTACATGTAGTGGCTATGGATGTACCCCTTCATTTTCTCGAGCAGCTTGTCGTCTTCAGCGGAACTGGATGCCTGGACCGACCGAACGATTTTGACAAGTACCGTGCGGAGGGTATCCAACGCCTCCGGCTTGTTCCATTGGGAATAGAGGTCAAGCCAGTCGATGGATTCTCCGATGATGTCCTCAGGAGAACTTTTCAGCTCCTGGAATATACGAAGGAAGGTTCCGGAGAGTATGAATATGAAATGCTGATAGGTCGGTCCTGCGAGCTGCTTGAGAGCCGTGTTCTCCTTGATGATTTCATCATATAGGGAAATGGCGTTCTGACTGCCGTTGAGAGCATAGTTGACGAACGTCTGTTCGACCGAAGCCGGGTAATAGTAGTCCTCGCTTTCCGAAGAGGATACATAATCCTTCGTCAGGATTTCGGCTCCCGGGTAGATGCGCCTGTAGTCGAGGATGACCTGCGCCTGCCGATAAGCCCTGTAGACGTTGTGTTTGCCGACCACGATGTCGCTGACCGCTACTTTGACGTCGTCTTCATTGCGGATACTGTCGAGCAGCGTTTGGACGGTCCGCATGAATACGCCGTGAGGCGGGACGTCCGCCGTATCGTTTGCAGCGCAACGGAAGATCACCGCGCTGAGGGATGGCGTCAGCGTGATGCATTCGATGTCGTCTATCAGGCTGGCGTTCGCTTGGAGCGCGATCAGACTGTAGGAATAACCGTCGGCGGGGGATTCCTCGACTTCAAACAAGGCGATTCCATAGCGGTCGACGTCCTGTTCATTGGTCGGGGTGGTTCCTGCGAGCAACAAACGATAGTCCTGTTGCGCCGAAAGATTCTGTTGGTTCGCGGATATCTCCAGCAGCTCCTGCGTCAGCTCCCTGAGCCGGCTGCCCATGTTCTTGATCACCGCGAATTCATCGACCGGCCGCTTCTGGCCGGCAGCGGGATCGGCGAGGGGGGTTTCAGCGGATTCCCCGCTTGTCTCAGGATGATAGGCGAGGGACAGCGTATTTGTATCGATGACATCGTTGATCGGAGCGTAGAGCCGTTTCGTCAGGTATGAAGCGGCGAACAATGCGCCGACCGCCAAGGCGGGAATGCCGATGATCAGGCAGAAAAGCCAACCATCGATATCGCCGCCGCGTTTGTCCACGAATCCGATGGTGATGCCGATGTCCGGCATTCGGTCCAGGTATGTCTTGTGGCCGATGTCGTTGAATTCCTCGATGCCGTCAGGATATCCGTCGGGGAGCGTCGCGACGACACTGTCCAGCAATGCGACGGTATCCTGGTCATTGGTGCTGTATATCCGTGAACCATTCGGCCCAAGCAGGAAATAGGGCATGGCGTCGGGGCTCTGGAACAACGTTTGGGCCGGAATATAGGCGAAGAACACCAGGTCATGGCCATAGTACGACGCCTTGAGGGCGTAGATGATCGTATCAAGTCCGCCGGACTTGTCATAGACAGGAAGTATGGTCGCTCCTTTGTTGGTCTCGAAGAACTGGTATACCTGGGAGGCCGATTCCTCGGAGATGCGCGCTTCATTCTCGAAATACCACTGTCTGGGACGAGTTCCGTTCTTTGTCACGACGAAGGCGTCCGGTTCCGTGGACGTAATGGCGATCTCGTATTCCCGATCGTCGAGCTGGCTGGTAAGGTGCTGTAGTTCCTGATAGAGTTTCAGCGCCCTGTAGTAGTATTCGCTCGTCCCCGGGGTTTCGTTGGCCCAGTTCGTCGTGGCTGAACTCCCTATGAGGTTTGCCATGGTGTAGTTGATGACGGACAGGCTGGTCCTCGCCAGGCTGAACCTCGACTGGACGGAGGTTCTCAACGCCGCGTCGCGGCTGTCGATCAATGAGATGGACAGGACGCAGAACAGGATCGTGAATAATACAATGAACAGCATCGCGATGGAAACGAAGATGCGAATAAGCTTTCTGTGATACAAACCCTTGACCATCGGAATAGGACTCCCTTCGGAAAGATTGTTGCACGTATTGCCGAATCTCGCAAGGAAAAATGTATAACTATATGTATTTTATAGAGATACAAAAACGATAATTGTTGATGAAAGAGAATATTGATGATTTACAGGTCGTAAATTCGGGTCGATGATAAGGACACTTCACGGAACGGAACGATATCCGTGAGGGCTTGTCCAAGGACGCTCGGCCGGTTGTACGGCGCGTCCGCCCCATGTCTCCGACGCCATGGGTAAGGACGTTCCGACGGGAGGTCGCTGATGAAAAGGAGAGGACGGCAGGAGGTGGCTTTGCTGAAACCATCGCTGCTCTACCGGGTGAAGAAGGGTCTTGCCCGTGACTGGGATCTCTATCTGTTGCTGTTGCCGGGACTGATCTGGTTCCTGATGTTCGCCTATAAGCCCATGGTCGGCCTGCGGATGGCTTTCTACGACTACAATATCTTCCGCGGCTTCGAGGGGAGTACGTTCGTGGGGCTGGACAATTTCCGGGAGTTCGTCTCCGGCCCTGATTTCATTCGTACGGTGAAGAACACGTTCATGATCGCATTCTGGCAGATCGCCGTCTGCTTTCCCGTTCCGATCATTCTCGCCATAGCCGTCACGGAGATGAAGAACAAGTTCGTCAGCAAGCTGACACAGACGGCCACGTTCCTGCCGCACTTCATTTCGGTCGTCGTGGTCTGCGGGCTGGTCGTCAACTTCCTGTCGCCCAGTACCGGCATCGTGAATCTCGTGCTGCAGAAGCTCGGGCATGAACCGATCTACTTCATGGTGCTTCCCGAGTATTTCCGTGGCGTATATACCGGCATGACGCTGTGGCAGAACGCGGGGTTCAACGCGATCGTCTATATCGCGGCCTTGGTGGGTATCGACCCACAGCTCTATGAAGCTGCGATCGTCGATGGCGCCGGGAAGTGGAAACGGATCGTCCACGTGACCATCCCTGGTATCATGCCGACCGTCGTGACCATGTTCGTGCTGAATATCGGCAAGATGGTCAAGGTAGGGTACGAAGCCATATTGCTGCTATACAAGCCTACGACCTACGCCACCGCGGATGTGATCGCGACCTATGCCTACCGAATCGGTATCAGCAACCGCAACTATGGGCTTGCGACGGCGGTAGGATTGTTCGAGGCGGTCATCGCGCTGATCATGGTCGTCGGTGCGAACAAGCTCAGCAAGCGTATCACAGAATCGACCATCTGGTAGGGGGACGAAATGAAAAAGACATCGCAGCATCTGATTCAAAGTCGGGGTGAGAAGATTTTCAACGTCGCCATGATCGTCATCGGCATCATCATTTCCTTGGTGGCGCTGTACCCGCTGTACTATACGCTGATCGCGTCCGTCAGCAAGCCGTTGTTCGTGGAGGACGGGTCGGTGATGTTCGCTCCCAAATCCCTGACCTTCGAAAGCTACAGGCAGGCGGCGGCGAAACCCGGTATATGGGTCGCTTATGCGAACACGATCTTCTACACTGTGGCCGGCGTCTTGGTGAACATGTTCTTCACTACCACGATGGCGTATGCGCTTTCCAAGAAGCGTCTTGGGTTCCGTAAGTTCTTCACGTTGTTCACCGTGTTCACCATGTGGTTCTCCGCCGGCCTGATTCCGCTGTACATGACCTTCCGGGACTACGGGTTGTTGAATACCAGGTCATCGATCATCTTCGGGTTTGCGGTCAACACCTACAACCTGATCATACTCAAGAGCTTTTTCGAACAGGTGCCGGAGTCGCTTGAGGAGGCGGCCTTCATGGACGGAGCGAGCAATCTGAGGATTTTCACCACCATCTATCTGCCGCTTTCAAAGCCGGCGCTCGCTACGGTGGGGATGTTCTACGCCGTCAACCGTTGGAACAGCTATTTCTGGGCGATGAACCTGATTCGCGACGACGACAAGATGCCGCTGCAGGTATTGTTGAAGAAGTTGATCGTGGATCGTGTCGCCAATGAAACGGAGGCCGCGATAATCACACATGAGTCGATGAGCTCCCCGACGACGGTGATCTACGCCATCATCATCCTGGCCATCATACCGATGATGATCGCATACCCGTTCGTCCAGAAGTACTTCAAGTCCGGCCTGACGATCGGCGCCGTGAAGGGCTGACCGAATGAAAGAAACATATCCAACTGTCGAGGTTGGGGAATTGCCAGGGGGAATGGATAACAGTCAAGACGCTGCGATGCGAACCGGATACGGATTTGGTTTGACGGTCAGCGGGAGAATGGTATTCAGACGCTTGGGCGAAAAGGAGAATTGTATGAAGAAACGATGCATCGTCTTGTTGTTGTGCCTCTGTGTCGCAACAGCATTGTTCGCCGGCGGTAGCGCCGAGAAAGGGACTGCGAAGGCTCCCGTCGTGGAACAGGAACTCGCTGGAAGCCTGATCAGCTCCACTCCGAAGGAATTCACGATCTTCCTGAATTTCAACAACATGCCGTTCAATTCTGAGTGGCCTGTCTGGAAAGAAGCCGCGAAGCTGACCAATATCTCGCTGAAGGGAATCATCCCCCAGAGCAATTCCAACGAGGAAGAGGCGTTCAACCTGATGCTCTCCTCCGGCGATCTGGCTGATATCATCGGCTACAAGGACGTCGCGGTCATCGAACAGCTGGGGCGCGACGGCGGGGTCATCCCTTTGAACGACCTGATCGACCAGTACGCTCCGAACATCAAGGCGTACATGGAGAAGGATCCGAGGTTCAAGCAGGCGTGCTATTCGCTGGACGGCAACATCTACATGATCCCCAAGAACCAGGAGCTGATCTCCGCTGAATACTGGTGGATCCGCAAGGATTGGCTGGACAAGCTTGGGCTTGCCGTCCCTGAGTCGGTCGACGACATGTACAAGGTCATGACCGCTTTCCGCAACGAGGATCCGAATGGCAACGGTCTGAAGGATGAGGTTCCATTGTTCGACCGCGCTGGTTGGAAGATGCCCGACGAATATCTATATCTGTGGGATACCTCCACGGAGTTCTATCCGCGCGACGGCAAGATTACGTTCGAGCCGCTTGAGCCCAATTTCGCCGTCGGCGTGCGTAATATCGTCAAATGGTACAAGGAAGGCCTGATCGATCCGGAAATCTTCACCCGTGGACCGAAGGGGCGTGATATCCTTCTTTCCGGCAACCTCGGCGGCTGCACCCACGACTGGGTTTCCGCCGGCAACTACAACGACACTCTCCCCAAGTCGATTCCCGGTTTCGAGATGGTGGCGTTCGCTCCTCCGAAAGACCAGAACGGCAATCGCGTCGAGCGCGTCATGCGGTATCCCGGCGCCGGTTGGTCGATCTCCTCTTCCTGCAAGGATCCCGTGACCTTGATCAAGTTCTTCGATTTCATGTTCAGCGAAGAGGGCTATACCCTGATGAACTGGGGTATCAAAGGCGATACCTATGAAGAACGTGAAGACGGGACCAGGTACTTCACCGATGTCGTCATGAAGAGCGACCAGAGTCCGTTGGGCTATCTCAGAAGCGTCGGAGTCCAGTACCGTATCGGCATGAGGCAGGATTCCCGCTATGAGTATGCGTTCATGACCGCGGCCGGCGAAAAGGCCAACCTGCTGTACGAATCCCACCCGGAGTGGTTCCCTGAAAATCTTCCTCCGTACCTCGACGGCGCGCTCGGTCTTAAGTATCCGCCTGAGTTCGAGGCCGAATACCAGAAGATCATGGCGAACATCCGTCCGTACGTCGATGAGAAGTTCCAGTCCTGGATGCTCGGGACCGCCGACTTCGACAAGGACTATCCGGGGTTCGTCAAGGAGCTGAAGGCCCGGGGTATCGATCGTGCGATCGAGATCAACCAGATCGCCTACGATATCTTCCTTGGTAGCGACAGATAGATTTGAAGCGTAACGACCGGGGCCGTCGCATTCATGGCGGCGGCCCTGTTTCTTGTACAGGAGAGGTCGTCAGGAGCATTTCGGCCACGAGGCTCGGCATACCGGGGACTGGATCGGTATCTGGCATGGGATCGGCCGGCGCCGGCGGAAAGCAGCGACGCCAAGGCCGGCGCGGTTTTTTTCCGTGTATCCTGCGGCAGGTATGTACGTGGCGCGCCGGGGCGGATGCCTCGCATCCGACTTCTCTGGCGTCCGTAGGATTGTGAATGTGTGGCGCCGTTGTTCCGACTGCCGGCGTTTTTTGAATGACAAGAGGGTTCTAGGTGGAGCTGGACGTTTTCGTCCGGCAACAGAGACGTGCCGCCGCCGTTGAGCCAAAGGAATCGATAGGATCATGATGGACGGGACCTTGTGGTTTGATAATCTCCCGGTGAAGTGGGAGGATGGACTTCCCTTCGGCAACGGCCGTCTGGCCGCGATGCTTTGGGGCGACCGGACGAAGGATATCATCAGCCTCAACCATGAGGATCTGTGGACCGGGGATTTCAAGGAGCGGGAATGTGAAGTAGGTTCCCATTTTCTGCCGTATGTCCGCGATTATCTGAAACGTGGGGAGAACTTCAAAGCCACGGCGTTGGCCGCCGTAGCGTTCGGCGGCAACGGCGGGATTTCCCCGCTGCCGCGAAGGATGGACTCTTTCCAGCCCGCCTGTGATATAACCCTGTTCCATGATCGTCAGGAGCTTGTGCGGAGGGAGCTTTCCTTGGACGAGGGAATCGTCTCAAGTCGGAAAGACCGCCTGTTCGTCTCCGCTTTCTGTCACTGCGAGGAGGACGTCTTCGCCGCGAGATGGATTTCCTCGAAACCGTTCGACGCTTTGCTGACGGTGACGCGGGCCGCCCAGGACGGCGTGTACCGGAGATATGGCGTCCAGCCGGAGAAAGGGCTTGTCACCTTGTCCGTCGATGCGGGGGCGGGAGTCAGTTACTCGGTAGTGTGCAAGGTGCTGACCGACGGCGTCTTGACCGCGGTTGCTGATGGATTCTCGATATCGCAGTCTACCTATATAACGGTGATGGCGGATATCGGCTCTGAATTACGCGGAATTGAAACGGAACTCGCGTCGCATGACCTTTCCAAGGACTACAAATTAGCGGCGGAGTCCCAGGCGGTTGCGTTTTCCGGCATCATGCGGCGCTGGTCGTTCGATGTCGAGGATTCCCGGTCTGCCGAACTTTCAAAAATTCCCATAAATACAAGACAAGAATTATTCCGAGAAGGGATTGATGACGCTGGATTGATTTCATTATACGCCCGCTTCGGTGTCTATCTGATGGTCAGCGGTTCTGTCCTTGCGAAGCTTCCGTTGCACCTGCAAGGCAAATGGAACCATTGCGTCTATCCGAAATGGAACAGCGATTACCATTTCAACATCAATCTCCAGATGAACTATTGGTTCACCGACGCGCTCGGACTTGATTCCTACACCAGGCAGATGACCGACTATGTACTTTCCCTGCTGCCCAAGGCTCGTGAAGCCGCGAAACGGTTGTATGGATGCCGGGGCGTCGTATTCCCGCTGAATTCCGATATCTGGAGGAACGTGACGCCCGAGTCCTACAACTACGCGGTCTGGATTTCCGGCGCGGGCTGGTTGACGATGCATTTCTGGAACAGCTTCCTCCATACCGGCGATCTTGAATACCTGCGCGACTACGCATTTCCGTTTTTCCGGGAGGTCGCCGCGTTCTATCAGGATTACGTGGTGTTCGACGACGATGGCGTGGCGCAGCTCATGCCCAGCCAGTCCCCGGAGAACCGGTACGAGGGTTGCGGCTATTTTCCCGTGAGCATGTGCATCTCTTCGGCTATGGATGTCCAGATAGCCCACATGGCCCTGGATATCGCTGTGCAAGGGGCGAAGCTGCTCGATCTGGACACGGAGACCTACGCCCCGTGGCAAAAGATTCTGGATCATCTTCCTCCGTTCAGGATCGGAAGCGACGGCCGGCTGCTTGAATGGGACGATGAGGACAAGGTCGAGCTGGAGAAAGGGCATCGTCATTTTTCCCATCTGTTCGGCGCGTTCCCCGGCGATATCTTCACGCCTGAATGGAACATCCCGCAGTTCCACGCCGCGCGAAGGTCCCTGGAATACCGGCTCTCCCATGACGGCGGGCATACCGGATGGAGCCGAGCGTGGGGCGCTTGTCTGTTCGCCCGGTTCCGAGCGCCTGACAGGGTGGCCGAATGTTTCAGGACGTTGGTCGGCGATCTTTCTTCAACGACGTTGCTCGACCTGCATCCTGACTATCATCCGTTGAAAAAACGGCCTGATAAACCGAAAGATGATCCCATGCTGTTCGACAAGCCCGCGGAGAATCCTCCGATGATCTTTCAGATTGACGGAAATCTCGGCGGAACGGCCGCGTTCCTTGAAGCGTTGATGCAATGTCGGGACGGGTATCTCTATCTGTTGCCGGCCGTTCCTGAGGGTTGGGAGAAGGGGTGCGTCGGCCCGTTGAGGACGAAGGGGGGGCATCTCGTCTCCTTCTCGTTCGAGAACGGAAAGGTTACCAAGCTGGATGTGACGCTTGGTTTCGCTAAGCAGCTTGTAGTCGTCGGTCTGGGAGAAGGGGGTGCCGACCTCCTGCTCGAAGGGGACGCAGGTACGAAATACACGATACGGTGATGCGGTATGGAATATGAAATGGACCGAATTCTGAAAAACGCCCGGAGAATCCTTGATGACACGTTCCTGTTCGACAGTCCATGGGACATGGAGGCGACCCTGATTCCGCAGCTCCTGCCGGAGCCGGTCGATTGGGAGTTCCAGCCGTACGATGATCCCGAATGGACCTTCATGCTGGCCCGCCATGGGTTCGTTCTGGATCTGGCGCGGGCATATGAATATACCAAAGACATGCGGTACGCGTTCAAAGCGCGTTCCCTGATATCGTCGTTCATAGATTCCATTCCGTATGACAGCCATTGTGCCGGCAGCTGCTGGCGTAGTCTGGATAGTGCGATCCGTGTGGACCACTGGCTCACCGCGCTTCCTTTGCTGGAATGCGGGGTAGTGGACGATGGTTTCCGTTCCTTGTTGCGGGACTCCGTTCTGGAACACGCCGGATTTCTCGCTTCTGTCGATACGGTATTCGCGAAACTCTCCAACTGGGGTTTGATTTCCAATGGCGGACTGTATCACGCCGCGTTATGGCTCGGGAACGTGGAGCTTGAGGAACTCGCAGTACGACGGATAGCCGAGTGCGTCAGGTATCAGGTCCTGGCTGATGGGACGCATTGGGAGCAGTCGCCTATGTATCACGCCGAATGTCTCCGTTCGCTGATGCAGGACGTCCGTTTGGCCCGTAGCTATGGACGCCGTTTGCCCGATGTCATTCCTGATGCCGCCCGCCGTATGTGCCATGCGACGCTGGCGGCCATGAAGCCCGACGGCAGGCAGTTCCTCCAGAGCGATTCCGACGATACTTCGGTACGCGATCTTTTGTCGGAAGGTGCGCTGCTGTTCCACGATCCGGTATTGAAGTCCGGCGGGTTCCCGCGGTTGGGACCTCCGTTCTCGCCGGCTGAGCAGGCGGAATACAATGGCCTAGATGCTGAGGTTCCCGCCTATTCATCGATTGCTTTGTACGAAAGCGGCAATTATTACTTGCGTAGCGGATGGGAACCGAACGCCACCGCAATCCATTTCCGTTGCGGCGCATTGGGAAGCGGGCACGGTCATGCCGATCTGCTACATATCGATCTGTCCGGTCTTGGGCGGGATATACTTATCGACAGCGGTCGGTATACCTATGTGGACGGCGACGAGCGGAGGGCGCTGAAATCTGGATTCGCCCACAACGGCATCATCCTTGATGGAACGGATTCCTTCGAGGCTGCCGATTCGTGGGGATATTCCCGAAAGGCTACGGCGGTTCAACGGCTATTCGTTGAACGGGGCGATTGGAGCTACTGCTGTGGCGGTTCCTTGGGATATATGGAAGGCGAACGTCCGATGCTCGTACAACGGCATCTGTTGATGCTCGGTTCTTCACTGGTGGTCCTTTTCGACACGTTCCACGGGACCGACGGTCATAATTGCCTGCGGAGTTTCCATTTTTCCCCTGACGGCGCCGCAAGTCTTGACGCAGGATGCGCCCGATTCGAGACGGGCGGGGTCGGCGCGATTCTCTGGTTCGACAGGTCTGAGTCGGCTCGGTTGGCGCCGTCGTCCTATTCTCCGAAATACAATAGCCTGGAGGAGAATGTCTCCCTTGAATTGCGAAGCGTGGTCGGCCATGGCTCTTCCCGTTGCACGGTGATACAATTGATGTCCGGTGAAACCTCCGATACGGGCAATGACGGTACGTATCGTATGGATGGCGACGGCGTCCATCTCCATGCGGATTGTGAAAACGTCCCTGCCGCGAATCATGGCGGCGTTCGTGATGAGCGGGCCGTCCGTGGCGCGAGCATGGGCGATATCCATACCGGGGATCGCTGTAGCCGGTCGGTTTCCTTCGTCGAGGAGGTTCCCGTAGTCAGCGCCGCCACCGGCATGGTGTTTTCCGAAACCGACGCAAGGGCTTTCACTGCCCATGTCGCGGGGCGGGACGACGTGACCGTCTTGTTCTGTCTGCGCCAATGCCTCAAGGGTGTCGACCTGTTGAAAGCGGGGGATATTCTCGGCTACGGCAGTGTGATCGTCCGTCAAGGAGGACGTCAGGAGGTGTTCGCGGTATGAGCGGTTGTAAGAACGATTCTATGAGTATAGGTGTTCCTGGCGAACGGAAGAGGAATCTGCTGTTGGTCGTATGCGACCAGTTGCGCGCCGACTATCTTGGTTGCTATGGGCATCCTACGATTGGAACGGGGAACATCGACCGTCTGGCGGAAGAAGGGGTACGTCTCGATTCCTGCTATTGCGCCGCCCCGCTTTGCGGACCGAGCCGAATCAGCTTTGTCACCTCCACCTATGTCGGGGAGCATGGTCACCGCAACTATGGTTCGACCATCAGCCCCGACGTCCCGAACCTCGTCACTTCGATCAAGCGCGCCGGATACCGGACCGGCATGTTCGGCAAGAACCATATGTTCACCTATTCAAGGCTCGGCGAGGTCTGGGATGAATTGGACGAGATATGTCTCGGCAACTACGACGAGCATCCCGCTTACGAGCATTCCTTCTCAGCTTTCCAGCTGGAGCAGGACCATCCGTACAATATTACCGGACGGCTGACCGACGAAGCTATCGATTTCATGCGGCGGTCCGACAGCCCGTTCTTCACCATGATCAACTATCAGGATCCCCATCCCGCCTATACTTGCCCCCATCCATACGCCTCCATGTTCGACCCCGCTTCGATCGAACTGCCGGATACTTATTACGACAGACTCCGGCAGCCTGCGCGCAACGAAGTGTGGCGCGTCCACTCCGAGATGGACCTCTGTACTGAACAGGACATGAGAAAAGCCATCGCGACATATATGGGGCAGATCCGGTACGTCGATGATTGCGTGGGCCGTCTGTACCGGTTCCTCGCGGCGGAGAAGCTGCTTGACGCTACGCTGGTGGTATTCATGAGCGACCACGGCGAACTGTTGGGTACGTTCGGCATGACCCACAAGATTCCGGTGTTCTATGAGCCCTTGGTGAGGATTCCTGTTATCATGCGTTTTCCCGACGGCCTTGGGGCTGGAGGTTCCTGCCCCGGTCTTCTGGAGGAGGTCGATCTCGCTCCGACCATCTTGACGGCCCTGGGGATCGACGTTCCCGCGAGCATGGTCGGCCGGTCGGTCTATCAGGATCTTGTCGACGGGAAGGCGCCCGGCAAGGCTTCCGTATTGGTGGAGGCCGGCGGTGGCGGTCCTACCTGCTCGACGCCGGTGGAAGGCTTGCGGCTGAAAGCGCCGTTCCTGCCTACCAGCCTCGGACCGGGGGCGATGGTCCGTCTTGGGGACTGGAAACTCTGCCATTACAGCGACGACCTTTGCCAGCTGTTCAACCTCGCGGAGGATCCGCAGGAGCGGGACAACCTCTATGATGATGTACGGTACGCGGACATACGGTGGAAGCTGACGTCGTTGCTGCTCGACAGGCTGTTGACGGTGAAGAACCGCGATATGGGATGTGAGCGGTGGCCGAAGTCGGTGGAACCGGGCCGGGATCTGCGGTTCGAACCCCTGGAGGGGCATGAACGATAAGTAAGGGATGCTTACAAAATATGTTTTTTTCGGTGGATTGGGCAGAATTCGTTATGGAATATGAAGAAACGAAAATATGATTGAAGGAATATGAGAATGATGAAGCGAAAGAACCTGCTATATATTTTTGCCGACCAATGGCGATATCATGCCGTCGGATCGGTTTGTCAGGATTCCGTACAAACTCCGAACATAGATGATTTCGCACACGATGCGATGCGATGCGACCAGGCGATTAGCACCTATCCGCTGTGTTCCCCTCATCGCGCCGCGCTGCTGACCGGCAAGTATCCGCTCTCCTGCGGCATGTGGACGAACTGCAAACCGGGTCTGTACGACAAGCTGATGCTTCGCGACCAGGAGGTCCTGATCAGCGACGTCCTTCACGGCGAGGGCTACGATACAGCCTATGTCGGCAAATGGCACCTTGACACCAGCGAGCTGAATTTCCATAGGAGGCCCGCCTCCGGCGCCGTGAACTGGGACGCCTATACCCCGCCCGGGGACCGGCGGCATCATTTCGACTTCTGGTATTCGTATGGGGCGATGGACAATCATCTCGACCCACATTACTGGATGGACACCGACCGGCGGATCAAGCCCGGCAAGTGGTCCGTGGAGAATGAGACCGACGTCGTGCTGGACTATCTGGAACGTAGGCGGTCCGCCGCCGAGGGCCGGGAAGAGAAGCCGTTCTGTCTGTTCCTCTCATGGAACCCTCCCCATCCCCCTTATGACCAGGTGCCGGAAAAGTACCTCCGGCTCTATCCTGAAGGAAGTGAAGTGTTTCGCGAGAACGTCCCTCAGTCCATGCGGGAGGACTCCGCGTACCGTAGGGCCTGGCGGGAATACTACGCCGCGGTCTCAGGCGTCGATGAACAGTTCGGAAGGATACTTTCCTATCTGAAGGAAAGCGGTATCGAGGATGACACAATAGTGGTGCTGTCCGCCGACCATGGCGACTGCATGGGGTCCCATGGGGTATACGGCAAGAACGTCTGGTGGGAGGAATCGATCAGGATCCCGTTGTATGTGAGGGGGCTGGGGATCGCCTCCGGTAGCACCGACACGCTGTTGGTCAGCTGCGACCACATGCCGACGTTGCTTGACCTGCTGGACGTTCCGATTCCCGATTCCGTGGAGGGGGTCAGCCATGCGCAGGTGTTCCGTGGGGAAACGCCGAAACATCCTGTCAGGGAACATGCGTTCCTCTGCATGGTTCCCGGCATGCCCTCCATGGTCGCGGAATATACGAAAAGGGGGCTGGACAACCGTTGTTTCGGTTGGCGGGGCGTCCGTACCCTCCACCACACCTATGTCGTGGACAACGGGACCGTTCCCGGCGTTCCGCAGCGGCGCTATCTATATGACAACCTCACCGACCCATACCAGCTGTCCGGTACGGAGCTGTCGGTCGACGATCCCGCCTGTGAGGCATGGGATGAAATACTGAGAAGCTATCTTGCGCAGCAGCAGGATGGTTTCCTTTTGGAGAACTGGGCATGAAGAGACTGGAATATCTGCCGTTGCGGTTCTATGAACCGTTGGAGGGGGCCTCGTTGGATGTCGCGATACAAAGCGGGATACGACAGACAAGAAGCTGTCTGCCCGACTTCGCTCATGCGTTCAAATATTCGCATAGTGTGGATGGTTTCTATGCACCCCCGTCCGAAAATGTTGAATGGACCACCGGTTTCTGGACCGGAGAGCTTTGGCTCGCCTATGAGCTGTCCGCCGATCCTGTATTCCTCGACGCCGCCCAATGGCAGGTGGGAAGCTTCCTCGACCGGATTGAACGGAGGGTGGACGTCGAACATCATGACATGGGCTTCCTGTATTCCCCCTCCTGCGTCGCTTCCTACAAGCTGACCGGAAATCCCGCGGGGCGAAAGGCCGCCTTGCTTGCCGCCGACAATCTCATTTCACGTTTTCAGGAAAAAGGTCAGTTCATCCAGGCATGGGGCCCCTTGGGCGCGAGGGACAACTACCGGCTGATCATCGACTGTCTGCTGAACCTGCCGTTGCTCTATTGGGCCACCGGCGAGACCGGCGACGAGCGTTATGGCCGTATCGCCACCAAACATCTGCGTACCGCGGTCAAGTATATCCTGCGTCCGGACGATTCAACGTACCATACCTACTTTTTCGATCCCGAAACCGGCGCTCCCGTCCGAGGCGTTACGGCTCAGGGCTACCGGGACGGTTCCGCCTGGGCGCGGGGGCAGGCCTGGGGGGTGTACGGGGCGGCTCTCGCGTACCGGTATCTGAAGGATGATGAGTCGATGGACGTCTATACGCGGGTGCTGGACTTCTTCCTTTCCCATCTTCCGTCGGATTGCATCCCGTATTGGGACTTCGATTTCACCGATCCGAGCGACGAGCCCCGGGATTCCTCCGCATTGGCCATCGCCGCCTGCGGTATGCTGGAAATGGCGCGGGTCATACCGGGTACCGCCGAGGCCGAAGTATATCGCGACTATGCCGCGCGGTTGTGCCGTGCGTTGTGGGCGCATTGCGCGGTACGGGAACCGTCCATCTCCAACGGCCAGCTTCTCCACGGGACCTACGCCCGGAAAAGTCCGTACAATACCTGCAACGACAGGGGAGTCGACGAGTGCAACACTTGGGGGGACTACTACTATATGGAGGCGCTCACCCGCCTGAAACTCGACTGGAATCCCTATTGGTGACCGGTAGCTTTGTCCATGGGATGATGAGGAGACAATGACATGCAAGAGAAGAAACCGAACATACTGATGATACTGGTGGACCAATTGGCCTGGAGGGCCCTGTCCGTCTATGGTGGCGCGGGTAATACTCCCGCGATCGACGGCCTGTGCGAGCGGGGGGTCGCCGTAGACGCCTGCTACTGTCCCTGCCCGTTGTGCCAGCCTTCCCGGGCGGCGTTCTGGTCCGGGGTGCATTCGCACCGGACAAATGTTCTTTCGAACGGCCGTCAATGGCCTGTCACTCCTATCCCGACTACGATGCCAACGTTGGGCGAGACTTTCGCCGACGCCGGCTACAGGACGATGCATTTCGGCAAATGCCACGATGGCGGGGCGCTTCGAGGCTTCTGGTGCGCGCCGGAGGATGAGCTTCCTGTCGCGCAGAGGCATCCCGCCTGGCCGTACAACATGGATACGTTCGCCGACCGGTATACGGTCCGGGAAGCCACGGGGTTTCTCAAGACATATGGCTGGGAACAGCCGTTGCTCATGGTCGCCGACCTGGTCAACCCCCACAATATCTGCGGATGGATCGGGGAAAACAAGGGCCCGCACACCGATATCCGTGTTCCTGACAAGCCGGGGGAGCCCGGAATTGAGGACTTACCGGAGTTGCCTGAGAACTTTAAGTTTGATGATATAGATAATAGACCGATTCCGGTACAATATATCTGTTGTTCACATGTCAGACAATCCCAGACGACTGGTTGGACCCCGGACAACTACCGCCATTACCTCGCCGCATATTACCATTATCTGAAATGTGCCGACGACGATATCGCGGCGATTCTCAAATCGTTGGAGGAAAGCGGACATCGGGACGACACGTTGATCGTCTTTTTTTCCGACCATGGCGATAATATGGCCTCCAGAGGCGCGGTGACGAAACAGGTCTCTCTCTATGAGGAGGTGACCCGTGTTCCTCTGATATTCTCCGGCGCAGGCGTCGTGCCTCGCGACCGACCCGTCTTGGGCCTCGCGTCGTTGCTCGACCTGTTTCCGACGCTTTGCTCTGTCGCCTCGATTCCCGTCCCTCCTGGATTGGACGGAGTGGATATCTCGTCTGTATTGCGGGAAGGGACGCTTCCCGCCAGAGAGTATGTGTCCAGCGAATGGACGACCGAATGGGGCTATACGGTCTCTCCCGGCCGAATGCTCCGAAGCGGGCGGTACAAGTACATGGTGTATCTGGAAGGAAACGGTGAAGAGTTGTATGATCTGGAGCAGGATCCGGCAGAGCGTCGCAATCTGGTGAAAGATCCTGTCCACGCCCCGGTGCTTGCGCGGATGCGGAACCTGATGGATGGATATCTGTCGGAAACGGACGATACGTTCCGTTCCCAAAGCTGGAAGGCTGATCCCCGATGGAGAAGCCATGAACTGGGCTGGAGACATCATGTCGGGGTGGCCGCCCCGCAGTATCAGGGAGAATGACGATGACAAAACGACAGGTCGTGCTGATCATGACGGATACGACCCGCAAGGATATGCTGGGTTGTTATGGCGACAAGCGGATGAGGACGCCGAACCTCGACCGGCTTGCGGAGGCTGGAATCCGGTACGAGCGCGCCTATGATTGCCAGCCTGTGTGCGGTCCCGCGCGGTCGGCGATCTTCACAGGGACTTTCCCGCATTCCAATGGAGTGGTCACCAACTGCGTACCGATGGGGGAGAACGTAAAGACGATCGGTCAACGTCTGTCCGACAACGGTATTCCCTGCGGGTATGTGGGCAAGTGGCATCTGGATGGGTTCGACTATTTCGGCAACGGCGTCTGTCCTGACGGGTGGGATCCCGACTACTGGTACGACATGCGTACCTACCTTCTTGAGCTTTCGGAAGCTGACCGCGTCCGGTCCCGCCAATCTCAGACCGCCTACGATCCGTCTTGGACGGAGGAGATGACCTACGCCCACCGGACGACCGACCGGGCGTTGTCCTATCTGGAGAATTTCCATGACCGGGAATTTTTCCTGACCGTTTCGTATGATGAACCCCACGGGCCCTGTCTCTGTCCCGTCCCCTACAACACCATGTACAGGGATTTTGCGTTCGATGCCGATCCCGTTTTCGCCGACACGTTGCGCGAAAAGCCTCTGATGCAGCGGCTTTGGGCCGGGAGCGCGTTGGACCTGGATCCCGCCGAGCTGCACAGAAGCTCCGACATGTTGGCGCTGTTCCTTGGCTGCAACAGCTTCGTAGACCATGAAATCGGACGGGTGCTTGCGCGGATTGAAGCGTTGGTTCCCGACGCGCTGGTCATTTTCACCTCCGATCACGGCGACATGCTCGGCGCCCATCGGCTACAGGGCAAGAACGCCTGCTTCTACAAAGAAATCACCAACGTGCCGCTGATCATCCGCGATGGACGGAAGGGGCCGAAGGGAGTGGTGACCCAGGAATGCGCCTCCCATATCGATCTTGCCCCGACCATCATGGACTATTTCGGCCTGCCGGTTCCGAAACTGTTGGAAGGGAGAAGTATCCTGCCGCAGATCAAGGATCCGTCCGTCCGTATCAACGACTACGTGTTTGTTGAATTCACCCGCTATGAGGTCGATCATGACGGTTTCGGTGGGTTGCAGATGATGCGCGGCGTGACCGACGGCCGATGGAAGCTGTCCATCAACCTGATGGATACGGACGAACTGTATGATATCGAGACCGATCCAAGCGAGGTGGCGAACAGGATCAACGATCCTTCGTGCGCCGAAATCCGGGACCGTCTGCATGACGCTTTGCTCCGGCACATGGATGATACCCGCGATCTGTACCGCGGCTATCAGTGGTCGGTACGCCCTTGGCGTTGCGATGCGTCCGCCACATGGAACAACAGCCGCTGTACCCGCCAACGCGAAAATGAAGAGTATGAGCCTCGCCAATGGGACTACGACACCGGTATGCCCATGGTCGCCGCCGTTCGTGGCAAGAAGCTGTACGATGAAAAGCGCTGATTGGGAAAAAAGCACGCGCTGATACATCGTGAATGGACGTCGCATGGTTGAAAAACTTTGCGGCGTCCGACTTTAGCCTAGGGGTAGCCCAACGGTAGCCGAAAACAGATTGGCAGAGTATCGACTGGCCCTAGGTTCAGCTCAACGTGGAGCGACTCTACATCGGGCCAATCGCGACCGCCGGCGGACTTTGTTGTCTCGCCATTTCCAAGTACAGTTCCTTGGCGTTTCTGATTTGTTTTTCCAAGCCTTCATCCGGTTGGTACTGAGTACTCTTCTGTTTGAGTTCCCTGAGTTTTTTCATCATGTTGATGTCTCCGTATCCGTGAATCCCTGCGGAAACAGCCCCCAAGGCGCTGATTTCGGTCGTCGGAAGAACGGAGACCGGCATTTCACACGCAGTCGCCAGATACCTCATGAACAGGTCGTTGCTGGTAATGCCGCCACCTGCTACGAATGGAACCGGACTGGGAACATCAATGAACCGGGTGAGGTTTTCCTTCATGAATCCCGTCAGTACCGCCAGATACAGATAGAGACTGTGCAGCAGCTCAGGTAGTCCGGTATCGGGCTGAAGTCGGAGGAAGTTGACCTCCTTCGTCCCCGTGGTGCCGAGGATGAAATCCCCGTCGCATGTGATCAGACACCCTAGGTCGGGGTGCGTTTTCCGAATGATTTCGTTCATGATGTTGAATTCCGAGGCGGCCGGTTTTTTCCCCCCAAGCCTCATGATGTATGCAAGGAGACTTCCGAACATCCGGAAGGATCGGGTGATGATGAACGACCGGTCCATGAAGCCGGGTAGGATGCTGCCGCCGGTCGGATTGAACGTTTTGTCTCCGCTGTAGTCATTGATTTGCTGGGAGCCGGTAATCATTGTCAGGACGGCCGAGGTCCCCATGGAGTCGTAGAACAACGGTTGCGTTCTTTTGGAATCGGAGAATATGGTTTCAATACCATACAGCCCTACCATATGGTCGTGCCCGCCGACGGCGTAGACAATGCCGTCCGGCGCTTCGATAGGGGTACCCATGCAGGAAAGCTCTCCCGGCGGTTCCAGCCCGAAGGTTTCAAGAAGGGGAGCGATCCAACTTTTTTTATGGACGTCGAACATATAGGAACGCGCCGCCTGGGTATAGTCCCAGATCGCCCTGCCTGTTTTTCGGTAGACCTCATAGGCGGTGATCGGCAGCCAGTACCTGGCTTCGGAACAACCGGGTATATGCTCCCTCATCCACAGCATCTTGTCGAGGGAACACAGACCGTTGGGGACAAAGCCGGTTGCGGAAAAACCGCAGTAGGGTTCCATCGCCTTGCGTTGTTCAGCCGTGGAGGTGATCGCCGTGACGTTCCATACCGGACAATCATACAACGGTTTCCCATCGGATATGGGGACTACGCTTTCTCCGACGCTGGAGAAACAGACGCTTCGGACCGTATACTCCGATTGCGCCCGTTGGAGGAAAACATCCACAAGCGTGTCGATTTTGGTGATATCGAAGAATTCCATACCGTTTATCGTATGCTTCGGGGTTGTCTCTGTGTACAGCCGCGCGATATCGCCACATGCGTCAACGATAATGCATTTTGAATTCGTCGTTCCGATATCGATTCCGATATACCCGTCCATGGCTGATTCTCCTTGTCGGCGTCAGATGAACCGACGCAAGGGTCAGTCTTCCATGCCTGCATTCTATGATAGTCTTCGGGTATCTCTTTATCAATCAGGGGTTCCTGCGATTTTCACTTTGCGGGATTCTGGAATCAGACGAGGTTCTCGTGTGGTAGATGTGCTTTCCATCGGGTAACTGTGGACTGTGGGGGGCCGCATGGTCTCCCCTCCCACGAGGGCTTCCCATGGTTGACACTTGATCTTCGTAGGGTGGGCTTGGTTCCCGTAGGGCGTACGAGCTTCTTAAAGATCATACCCGGTCGCCAGGGCCGATACATCGCGACATGCTTGGCGGATACGGGATCTTTTTGGGAATCTGGAGACATTCATCCCTTTGTAGTCCGTCGTAAAATGACAATTTGAAATATTTGGTAAGAATAATTTATTTATTTACAATGAATTATAAAGTTTTCAAAAATATCTTGCAATTTGGATACTTCGGGAGTAATCTGGAAAAAGTTACAATTGAAACTAAAAATTTGTTTCATAATTAACTAAAAGGAGATGCAGATGAAAATGATGAGAAAACTTCTCAGTCTGTCCCTCGTCCTTGTACTGGCGATGGGATTTGTCTTCGCCGCGGGTTCTTCTGAAGCCGCTTCTTCCTCGAAGCCACAGCAGATTCGAGTGTTGCTTTGGGACTCCACGTATAATTCGACGATCGTCCCCAACGAGATCGAAGCAAAATTCGAGGCGGCCAATCCCGGCTATGATGTCGTTCTTGAGAAAATCGACTACGATAACCTCGACAAACAGATTTTGCTCGCTCACGCTTCGGGAAAAGACTATGATGTGATCCAAGTGATCACCACTTCGTTGAACCCGCTGTATGCAGGCGGCGTACTTGCCCCCATGGACGATCTGCTCGCTTCCACGAACCTCGATTTCTCTACTTGGTCTCCCGCGGCCGTCGCTGCCGGCAAGATCAAGGGGCAGACCTATGGACTGCCGTTCGACCCCGACTGCCGCATTTTGGCCTACAACGTCAAGATTCTCGGCGAGCTGGGCTTGAATCCCCCGAAGACTACCGACGACATGTTGACCATCGCGAAAGCCGCATATGAAAAGCTCGGCGTGTACGCGATGGCCGGACAGATCAGCAAGAACGTGTTCTGCATGTACGACCTTGGCGGGTTCCAGCTGTGCTTCGATTCCAAGGTGTACGATGAAGTGGATGGCAAGTATGTCGCCAAGCTTGACACTCCCCAGGCCCTTGAGTTTGTGAAATGGGCGGTCGAGATGTACAAGTACATGCCCAAGGATACGAACATCAACGACACGCTCGCCCGTTCAATGTTCGCCCAGGGCAAGGTCGCGATGCTGTGGTGGACGCCTTCCCAGATCAAGAGCGTCATACCCCAGTTCCCCAACAGGGAAGACCTTGAGTTCTCCGTCATGCCGGTCGGTCCGACCGGAGTCCGCGGTTCCGCCATGGGCGGCTATCATTGGGGTATCGGCGCCGGTTCCAAGAACAAGGAAGCGGCGATGAAGTTCCTCGAGTTCGCGTTGCAGCCGCAGAACCAGGCTTTGATCGCCCGCGGACTTCCCGCCGACACCAAGGCGTTCGACTATCCTCCGTACAACGTGCCCGACTACAACATGTTCCGTGAGCAGCTGGCCACCAGTTCCTATCCCGCTCCTCTTATCTCGGTGTTCACCCGTGTAGCGGAGACTTGGAACCGCCGTTTCCAGGAAGCCCTGCTGGGAATCGTCACTCCTGAAGAGGCCTGTCGTCTCGGACAGTCTGAAGTTCAGGCTATTCTCGATACGTACAACTCCTGATCGGGTGGTATAATGATTGAAAGTTCATCGGGACGGGGATTCTCGTCCCGATGAAAATTCGTAAGGAAACAAATATGCTCGTCAGAAAGAAATTCAGCATAGTACCGTATCTCCTGCTTCTTCCGGCCGCGCTGATGCTCTGCGTGTTCGTCATCTATCCCATGATCATGAACGTGGTGCTTAGTTTCCAGAACTATAGCCTGTTGCAGGTCGGAACACAGAACGTAGGACTTGCCAACTATAGGAAGCTGCTTGCCGACGACAGGGTATGGGCCGCCGTGCAACGGACGTTCATCTGGACCTTCATCAACGTAGCGGGGGCGCTCCTGCTAGGTCTTGGCTCGTCCTTGTTGTTGTCCGCTGGATTTCGGGGCTCGAACCTGATCAAGTCCCTGATACTCATCCCTTGGGTGCTTCCTTCCGTCATTACCGGATATATCTGGTCGTTGATGCTTCAGGAGGACGCGGGAGTCATCACGTACATATTGAAGAGCCTGCATATCGTCGCCAGGGACTTCTCGTGGTTCCGTACAGGGCCGTTGTCCATGGCGTCGGCAATCATGGCGAATATATGGCGGGCGTTCCCGTTCTTCACATTGATGCTCTTCGCGAAACTCAATACCGTTCCTCAGGACCATGTCGAAGCCGCCACCTTGGAGGGGGCGAACCAGGCCCAGCTGTTCCGGTATGTCACGTTCCCGTATATCAAGCCGACGGTCATGACCTGCACCTATCTGTGCTTCATCTGGTCGTTCAATGCGTTCGATATCCTGAAGGTCATGACGAACGGAGGGCCTGCGGAGCTGACGACTACCATGTCGATCATGGTGCAGCGGGAAGCGTTCCAATACTATGAGATCAGCAACGCTTCCACTATGAGCGTACTCATGTTCTTCCTGATGATCAGCGTCATCTTCCTGTGCAATGTCGTCATCAAGTTGATGAGAAGGTGGAGACAGCATGCGTAAGAACAAGAAAGAAACGAATTCGACGGCGATGCTGGCCCGTAAACGGCGGACGAACGGACAGAAGGCTCTGGTCGGGCTTTTTGCGGTCATCCTTTTCCTGATCGTGGTGTTCCCGTTCTATTGGATCATACTTTCATCGTTCAAGTCCTTCCTTGAGATATTCGAGGTCCCGCCCCGGATCCTTCCTGTGCGCCTTGATTTCTTCAACTACGTCGAGGCGTTCAGGGACTATCATGTCGGCACCTTTATCATGAACAGCCTGCTCGTCACGCTGGTCACGGTAGCGAGTACTACTGTGATCTCCACCTGCGCGTCGTTCGCATTGACGCGCATGCAGTTCAAGGGGAGCCGGCAATTCCAGTCGTTTCTCAAGATGACGCAGATGTTCCCGGTGGTCGTCCTGCTGGTCCCTCTGTTCCTGATGTGTACCAAGCTGAACCTGTATGGGACGAGAGGATCCTTGATCCTGCCGTACATAGCGTTGCAGATCCCTGTGTCGGTCATCCTGCTGTCGACCTATTTCGTCGATATCCCGGTCGAGATGGAGGAGGCCGCGTTGATCGATGGCTGCAACCTGTTCCAGACGTTCATGTACGTAATGCTGCCGTTGGCCGTCAGCGGTATCGTCGCGGTGAGCATCTATACCTTCATCCAGGTCTGGCAGGAATTCCTGATCGCATCCTCGTTCATTACGAATCACGAATACTATACGCTGACCGTCGGCCTTACGACGTTCAAGGGTGAGTTCATCAACTGGGGCGGGCTGATGGCCACTAGCGTCATCATCGCGGTTCCGGCTATGATTCTGTTCACAGCGTCGCAGGACTTCTTCATCAACCGCCTGGCAGGAGGTGTCAAGGAATGATTTCGAACGAGAGGCTTTTCGCCGTGGCCGTGGCGTATTATGCGAACGGCCGGCGCCAGCAGGAGATAGCGGAGGAACTAGGGGTTTCCCACGTTCAGGTGGGCAAGTACCTCAGGCTTGCCCAGGAACGCGGTATCGTCGAGATTACGTTGAACCCTCCGTATGTTACGCCTGAGGACCAAAGTCGCTACAATCTGCTCCTGAAAGAGATGTTCGGTCTCAAGGAGCTGGTCCTGGTACCCGGTGCGAACAGCGAGAAGCATGCGTATTCTTTCCTTGTCGAAGGCGCCGTCAACTATTTGCTGCAGACGCTTCCCAACGCGCCCGTCAACGTCGGTTTCGGTCTTGGCCGGACAATGAACGAAATATCGACGGCGAAGGTCCGCACGGTGGATCGTCGCAACAGCTGGAGATATTTCCCGCTGTTGAACTACAATCTGGTGGACAATCCGTCAGTCGCCGGGCGGGCCGATTACTTCAACTACAAGACGATCGCGGATAATTTCGTCCGGTGCTGGGGCGGCGGGGTCGACCGTAATTTCATGGAGCTGCTCCGCCTGGAGACTGAACAGGGGAGTTCATCCTTGAACGCCGATGAGTTCTGGGATGCGCTGGATGTCATTATCGGCGGTGTCGGCGTGCCGTTTTCCCGCGAGCCGAACGTCCGCAGGTCGATGTTCGGCGACGCCATCGCGAAGGAGCTAGCCGGCAAGGATATTCCCGGCGACTACCTGAACTATTTCTTTGATTCGGACGGGAACATCTATGCGCCGCAGGTCCATGGGCGGCAGATGATTTCCTGGGAGCGGATCACGTCTGTAACGCGGAAGATCGCGGTGGCGTCGGGTTACCAGAAGGTGGCGAGTATCATCGGACTGTTGAAATGCGACGTGGTCGATACGTTGATCACCGATCTCGCCACTGCGCGCAATATCGTGGACTATATGAAATAATGGAGGGGCCTATTGTGAACCTCGTGGTTTTCGCCGGTCTGCCCGGGACTGGAAAAACGACCGTAGCCCGGCAGGTCGCACTTGCTTGCCACTGGCCATATTTCGATTATGATACCCTTGTTCAGCCATTTTTGCAGTCAATTGAAGCTGAATGTGGGTTGGGAGGCAGTCGTCTGGGGTTCTATAGGCATTGGCGGGCCGCCAGTTACGAAACGCTGTGGGCGCCGGTACTGGAAAACCTTCGGCTTGGCAACGATGTCGTCCTGTCGGCCCCTCTGAGCGCGGAGGTTCGCGACGCGACCTTCTTCTCCCGTCTGAAGGAGGGGCTTGGACGCCCGGCCACGGTCACCTGCTTCTACATGGCGCCGCGAGACGGCCTGCATCTGGACATGCTGAAGCGCCGGGGTTCCATACGGGACGAAGAGGTTCTGTCCGATTGGGCCTCATACCAGGATTCACATGATGACAGCCCGCCCTGCTGGGACGCCGATCATTGCGCATATCTGGAGTTCAATGATTCAAAAGAGGCTTTCGAGGCTTCGATGGAAATGTTGCGTACTATTGTTTCTGAAACTATTTCAGGAAGAGGAGATATATAAAATGGCATTGGTTACATTGGATTACGTCATGAAGAGGGCGATGAAAGGCGGTTATGCCGTAGGGGCGTTCAACTTTTTCACCTTAGAGAACCTGTTGGGCATCGGGCTTGCCGCAAGCCGGAAGAACAGCCCCGTGATCGCCATGGCGTCGGTAGGAGCCATGAAGGTAATGGGCGAAAAGACCACCGTGGGCGCTTGTCGCGGCATGGCCGAGGACTACGGCGCGGAGGTCGTCCTGCATCTGGACCATGCCACGGACTATGACATGATCTGCCGTTGCGTTGACAACGGTTTCACTTCCGTGATGATCGACGCGTCGAGCAAGAGCTATCAGGAGAATGTCGACGTTACCGCCCGTGTAGTCGAATATGCGTCCCGCTACGGTGTTTCCGTCGAGGCCGAGCTGGGTCATGTCGGCGGCAAGGAGGACCATATCGACGTGGATGAGCGCGAGGCCTTGTTCACAGTGCCTGAAGACGCGGTGCGTTTTGTCCGGGACACCGGCATCGATGCCTTGGCGGTAGCCGTCGGTACGGTACATGGGTTCTACAAGAGCGAACCCAAGCTCGATTTCGACCGGATCGCGAAGATCAATCAGCTGATTCCCGACATGCCGCTCGTCCTGCATGGCGGAACGGGGGTTCCCGACGACGATTTCAGGAGAGCGATTCCCCTTGGAGTCAGAAAGATCAACGTCGGGACGGAGTTGAAGGTCCATGGAGTGTTCGATGTGTCCAGGAAGGCGTATATGGAAGAGAAGGGCTCGGATCCGAGAAAGGTCTCGACCCAGGTGATCGAAGCCTGCGCCAGGATAGTGGAAGAAAAGATCGACGTCATGGGCAGCGCCGGCAAGCGTTGATTTCGCAAGGCTGGAGCCGCTTGTACTGACCCGAGGCCTTTTCCGGCGGGCGACGGCGGCCAGCCGGCGAATCAGCGAATTAGCGAATTGATGAGCCGGCGAACCAGCGAACCAACGGATCTTGAGTCCGTTGGAACGGAAACGCGGGGGATGCTCCGAGGGGTAGGCGGCGGGTTCGTAGACGTGGTTGGATATTGAATCCGCGCAGTGCGGAACCGTAGGGCGATGAGAGTGCGATTCGCCGGGGTGGAGACTATGCGACAGAAATTTGACGAGCTTGAAAGGGTCGTCCGCGAATGCGGAAGCTATGCAAAGGAACGGCAGGGATGCATTCACCGTTCCTACAAACCGGACGGGACGGTGTTGACCGAAACCGACTTGGAGGTGACCCGGCGGATTGTACGGACATTGTTGGAATTGTTTCCGGACTGCAATATCGTGACGGAAGAGGAGGTCGTCAGGGAGTTCGACGAGAACGCCCCGCTGACCTTCGTCCTCGACCCTATCGACGGGACGGATTCCTACAGCCAGGGGTTCCCGGCTTGGTGCATCGGTCTCGGGGTGCTGGATCGGGACCGCCAGCCTGTAGGAAGCTTCGTATATGGCCCCCGTTTTGGTCGGGGGTGTGAGGAGCTGTTCCTCCGGACGGATCCTGACGATCCCACTGTCTATATCAACGGGGAGCCTTTGTCCGTAGATGGTATCCGTCGCGGAGAGAAGGATGTCCCGCGATATATAACGACCGGTTCAAACATCCTCAAGCAGCTTCCGTTGGAAAAGGCCGGATGCCGGTTCCGTTCCTACGGCTGTTCGATTCTGCATATCGTTTCCGCGGTGGCGTTTTTCGGGATCGACGCCTGCATAGACCCTCTCTGCTATGTCTGGGATATCGTCCCTCCCCATGCGATCGCTCGAAAAGTCGGCATGGAGTACCAGTATTGGACGGGGGAGGAGTTCTTCTACGATGACAGCATCCTGCTGGATCGGAAGATGTTTTCCAAGCCGTTGGTCATAGGTACCGGGGCTTGCAGGAAGGAATTGATCGCCCGGCTGAACGGCTGAGCGTCTCTCCACGCATGGGGCGTGGTTGTCGCCAAGTGAAAAAGGATTTCGTGAACTATGGATCCGTCGTCTGTATTGACAGTTTGCCTCAGCCCTACGTTTCAGAAGACGATCGTCTTCGATGATTTTCACGAGGATGAGGTCAATCGTAGCGCCGATTATCATATATGCGCCTCTGGGAAAGGAATCAATGTTTCAAGGGTGCTGTTGCATCTGGGACGGAATTCAGTGAATCTCACCCAACTTGGCGGAAGCCGGGTGAAGGAGTTCATCGAATTGTGCGACTCCGAGGGGATTCCTGTCGAGTTCATCGGGACTTCGGCTCCTATCCGTACCTGTATTACGATCATCAACCGGAAGAAGAACACCAGCACGGAACTGATCGAAGAGACGCTGCCCGTGACGGCGGAGATCTCGGAACAGGTGTTCGGCAGGTACGCCGCGATTTTGTGCGGACATGCGGCGGTGGTGATATCCGGTACGAAGGCGCCGGGATATGAGGACGATATTTTTCCGCGGATGGTAGCTTGCGCCAGGAAACAGGGGAAAATGGTCGTCCTGGATATCAAGGGAAAGGATCTGAAGGCGTGTCTGCCCCATGGGCCTGACATCATCAAGCCGAATTTGTCTGAATTCGTGGCGACCTTCATGCCGGGACGCCGGGTACTGGAGAATGAGGACACCGAAGGGTTGTATGGTGAGGTCGAGACCATTACCCGGACGATATACGATACGTACGGGGTGAAATCGGTGATTACCCGCGGTAAGTATGATACTTGGGCGTTCGATGGTTCCGGTCTGAAAGTGATTCCGAATATCGATGTCCCGGTGGTCAATACGATCGGTTGCGGGGATACCCTGACCGGGGCCATGGTGCATGCGCTGTTGTCAGGCCGGGAGTTCTGTGAAGCCGTCGGTTTCGGGATGGATTGTGCGGTCCGCAGGGCGTCGAAGCTGTCGCAGGGGCTCAAGGACTGAATTCCTGTTCCCTGATATCAGGAAGGCCGCCGCACGATGTGGTGCGACGGCCCCGGTTCCCGTTCAATACCGTAAGCTATTCTATCGTCTGGTTTTTCTTTCGTTTACGGACGCATTCAGTGAGCAGATATTCGATCTGCCCGTTGATGGAGCGGAAGTCGTCTTCCGCCCATGCCGCGATTTCATCATACAACGTGGCGGAAAGTCTCAGGGGGACCTGTTTCTTCATCTTGTCCTTGTTGTCCGCTGGTTCTGCCAAAATAAAACCCTCTTGTCAGTATATCGAGCCGCTGTTGACGATGGGCTGGGCATCCTTGTTTCCGCACAGCACGACCAGCAGGTTGCTCACCATCGCCGCCTTTCGTTCTTCGTCGAGGTTGACGATCTGTTTCTGGCTGAGCTTCTCCAATGCCATTTCTACCATACTTACGGCGCCTTCGACAATCTTCTGGCGTGCCGCGATGATCGCCACCGCCTGTTGCCGCTGGAGCATCGCCGCCGCTATTTCCGGTGCGTAGGCGAGGTTGGTGATCCGTACTTCAAGGATTTCGAGTCCTGCGTCCTCGACCTTTTTCTGCAACTCTTCCTGCATCTTCAGTGCGATTTCCTGACTGCTGCCCCGCAGCGTTGTTTCATCGTCGTTCGCAGGATCGTCGTCGATCAGGTCATAGGGGTAGAGTCTCGCGGTGTTCCTGATGGTGGAGTCGCATTGGATCGAGAGGAATTCAAAATAGTTGTTGATGCTCAGGACGGCTTTCGTGGGGTTCACCACTCGCCATATCACCACGGAACCAATCATGATGGGGTTGCCGAGCTTGTCGTTGACCTTCTGCATCTGGTTGTCCAACGTTTCGATCTTGGTCGATATCCGTCTCGTCGCGTTCTGCGCCTTCTTGCCGCCTTTGTACGTGTCGGTATCATCAGCCGCCGCGCTGCCTTTTCCTTGAGGCTTGCAAGTGACGACGAACGGGTTGAGGAAGTAGAAGCCCGGTTCCTTGACCGTGCCGTGGTATTTTCCGAACAACGTCAGGACGATGGCTTCGTTCGGTCCGACGACCTTGAAACCTGCGAAAAGCATGCAGAACAGGCAGAGCAGGATGGTTCCGGTTACTCCGAACGTAACGGCTGGCACGTCATCGTAGGAATATCCGGCGAGAATGATCAGTCCGATAGCTCCGACCAACAGGATCGCTTCGATCGCGATACCCAGAAAACCACTTTTGGGATGAAGGATTTTTTCTTCAATCTGGTTCAGCGTCATGATAACCTCCGTCATCATTCTTTGTTTGATATCAAAATGATATCATAATGAATGCTAAATGGCAAGCGATGGCGATGAAGAACTCCAGTTTCTCAGATAAAAAGCGAGGGATGCCCATTGGAAAATCCCTGTACTTATATAATCGTGGCGGATATCTGCAGGGGCGATATGACAAATAATTTTCTAGAATGAATATGTGAATTAGGATTAATTATTTATACTATAACTAATTGTTTTATATATACTGTTTTGCAAGGTCGATTATGTCGAGAGATTTTCTTGCGATTTCCTGTTTATCCAGTCATTACGTCTTATTGCATGTCGGTATTTTGAGCCCGGTGCTTTTCGTTTGCCAGAACGCCGATTCCGTTTTAGATTATTCTGATGTATATTGATGAAGGGGTACTGTCATGAAGGTTTTGAACTATGGTTCGTTGAACATCGATTTCGTGTATTCGGTTCCCCATATCGTGCGCCCGGGCGAAACTCTGTCGAGTACTGCGATGAAGCGTAGCGCCGGCGGCAAGGGCGCCAATCAAAGCGCTTCGTTGGCCAAGGCCGGTATGGAGGTCTACCATGCCGGAAAGATCGGTCGTGACGGCATGTGGCTGACCGAGCTGCTCCGGGGATATGGCGTCGATACTTCATTCATCCGGCTGTACGATGGCGCCACAGGCCATGCCATTATCCAGTTGGATGAGCAGAAGCAGAACTGCATCGTCCTCCATGCCGGCGGGAACGGCGCGGTGACGCTCGACGAAATAGACGAGACGCTTTCCCATTTCGGAGCCGGTGATTTATTGGTTTTGCAAAATGAAATCGTGCATGTGGACGCCTTGATCCGGCGGGCTCATGCAAGGGGCATGAAGATATGCCTCAATCCCGCGCCGTTCGACGTCTCCATCCTTGACCTGCCGTTGCAGTTGGTCGACCTGCTGGTCGTGAACGAGATAGAGGGGGCTCAGCTCTCCGGTCTGCCGCTCGATTCTCCCTATCCGAAGATTCTCGATACGCTTGTGATGAAATACCCTGAATCGGAAATTCTCCTTACCATAGGTAAGCATGGAGTCCTGTACGGTTGCGGGGATATCCGCGAACGGGGCGATATCGTTGATGTCCCTGTCGCGGATACTACGGCGGCCGGCGATACGTTCATCGGTTACTATATCGCCGCCCGCGACCGTGGTTTTTCAGTACGGGAATCTCTCGGACTCGCCTGCAAGGCGTCGTCTATAGCGGTGTCCCGGTTCGGGGCGATGGAGTCGATTCCGCTTGCCGAGGAAGTGTTTTAGACTATTGTTTGTGCGACTTGCCTTGGTATTCCAATTGGCGAAATGTACTTGCCGCGGTTGCTTTTTTGAATGGTTTCTGAATCAAAAAAAATCCTTGACAGAGATTGTGGGTGAGTGTAGGATATATTTGTCTAAACGTTTAGACAAGGAGGGGCCGCATGAAACCTACAGTCAAAGATATCGCAAAGTTGGCAGGGGTTTCCATAGCGACTGTCTCATATGTCATCAACAATGGCCCGAAGCCTGTATCAGCGGAAGCTCGTGAAAAAGTGTTGGACGCCATTGCGAAGACGGGTTATCAACCAAACGCATTGGCAAGAAGCTTGAAAACGGAACGCACTCAGACAATCGGTTTGCTTATCCCTGATATCGCGGATCCATTTTTTACTGGGTTCATCACGGGAGTTGAGCAGGTGGCCCGTGAGGGGAATTATAATGTATTTCTTTGTAATACTGGGAGAAATCCCAATCAAGAACTTCATTATATCGATCTTCTTTCACAAAAACACGTCGATGGTCTGGTCATGGCCGGCAGTATGCTCGATGCTTCTGCGTTGAAGCATGTTGCCGCCAACCATAACGCTGTCATTTTATCGCCCTACAGCATTCCTGACGCACTTTTGTATACCTTGGATGATTTTGACGGAGGATATCAAGTAGGGAACTACCTTGTTGGCATGGGACATGTGGATATCCGGTATATTGAAGGCACTTGGGCGCATGAAATTCCTCATCGTTTCGCTGGTCTGCAAGCGGCTTTGAAAGAACATGGACTGCCGACCGACGAACTTCTTGGCGCAACGATGAATGAAGTATCGTATGAGGAGGGAATTCGCGCTACAATACAGACTTTGCATGATTTTCCTCAAACGACAGCGTTGTCATGCTATAACGATATGGTCGCGTTAGGGGCTGTGGAAGCTTGCCGGCGGCTCGGCCTTCGTGTACCTGAGGATATATCCGTCGTCGGGTTCGATGATATTCCTGAAGCCTCAAGATCCAGACCTTCCTTAACTACCGTCAGATCGAATAGTCATGAAATTGGAATTGCCATGACGCAGTCGTTGATAGCCCTGTTGGGCAATAAAGAGGCCTGTTCAAAAGTAGTGCCAATACCAGTAGAACTGATTGTACGGGAAAGCAGCTGTCCTGTGATAGCCCGCTTTCAGAAAAAGGAGGGGATATAAAGAATCCGATACGTATACAAAATAATGAGGTTCCCCCTACCTGCCTAGAAAACACTGTAGAGGGAACCTTCATTGGAATTTCTAAGCAGTCATAACGGATTATACTGTAAATTGTATCACTAGTAAACTGACAGTCTCATGAATAGCGTTGTGGATAACAATGCGGGGTGGTTGTATATACCATCCAACCTGGAAACTGGAGAAAGTATATGAATTATAAAGCCGCGGTCGTTCCTGAACAAGGCAAAGTCGTTGTCAAGGAATTTGAGAAACCTGATGTGTTGAAACGGGATATGATAGTCAAGGTATTGCTGGCGGGGGTATGTGGAACAGATGTTCATCTTGTATATGATGATGGAGAAAAACCTTGGAAGGAATTCCGGCTTGGCCATGAATGGGTAGGCCGGATAGAGGAAATGGGACAGGGCGCAATTCATGAAGACTCTTTTGGTAATGCTCTTTCGGTAGGTGATCGTATCGTCTGCTATCCGAAAACCTGGGCGTGCGGGGAGTGTTATACCTGCAAGATTCTATTGCAACCCAACCTTTGCCTCAGACCGCCATTAGGCCGGGAACTTCCTGACATGGGTTCTGCGTTTTCTGAATATATCTATATCCCTGATGGCTCGACAATCTTCCGGATTCCTGACGACATGAAGACGGAGGAGGCTGTGCTGGTTGAACCGTTCGCCGGTGCTCTTCGTGCATTTGAACGTGCGTTCGCTCCCGGTGTCCCAGACCGGGCTCAGGGCTTCGGACCCGGTAAAAGCGTCGTTATCGAGGGAAGCGGGACTATCGGGACCATTATGACCATTCTTGCGAAAAACTCAGGGGCCTATCCGATTATTGTCATCGGCGGTCCAGAGAATCGTCTGGAAAAGTGTCGTGAATATGGAGCAGACATCATTATTGACATCGCCTGTATGACACGTGAAGAACGTCTTGAAATGGTATTGAAGAATACTGTGAAACAACTTGGCGCTGATGCCGTATTCGAGTGTGCAGGGGTTCCCTCCGCTTTTGTCGATGGAATCAGTATGACTCGTCCTGGAGGTACGTTTGTAGAATTCGGCCATTACACAAGGCGGGGAACGATACCGTTTGATCCTTTCGAGGTCTGTCAAAAGGATATCCAAATTTTCGGATCATGGGGATATGGGCCTCAAGAATTCGGCACTGCGTTACGGGTCATCCAGGCTTGTAAGAATCAGGGGGTGGATTTTTCCCGTATGATAACCCATAGGTTTTCACTTGCGGATATCCAGACGGCTTTGGATGTAGCCCGTCGACAAGACTGTACGAAAGCCGTAATCGAGTGTTGATGTACAAAATTGGATTCTCATGGTTTCTTGTAGAATCCCATATATCTCGTGGTATGTGAATAGAATGAAAAATAAAAGGGAAGCGGCAAATGGAAAAAGATACTTGCTTTTATATTGATATTTTGCCGGTGGAATGGAAACGATTGGGAAAAATTCTCGAAAGGGGGCGTCTTGGCGAATTTGATTCTAGCGTGACCGGCGATCCCTGCATTGTCTGGGATGATGCGAGAAATTGCTATCATATGTTCTATTTTGCTCAACGACAGGTCGATGGAAAGGAAGTCAATTGCAATGGTCATGCCATTTCGACATCCAATGTTTCCTTGAAAGGCGGAAACTGGAAAAAGTGTGGGGAACTGACATACACTAACCCGGAAGCTCTGTTGGGAGACACTCATAAACCTTGGATACTGATGGATCCTTGGCACCCCAACACAGCGATCAAATTGAACGGCTTGTTCTGGCTGTTCACCGCTTCGTTCAACAATGGACGGAAGACAATTCAGATGGCGACCGCCGCTGTGCTTGATGGGCCTTGGACGATAAATGAAGATCTTGTCATAGAGCCGGGAGGCCGGGCGGAAGTAGATGGATTCCATGTAGATGCTCCGACTGCGTATTATTTTGCAAGAGAACACAAAATCCTTATCTTTTATATGGGATATCCATATGAGAAACAAATTGAACAACCTTTGTCTCCCTATGGAAGCTGTTCTTGCATTGCTTGTTTGGATACAGATGAAATGAAACTTACAAAGCTCGGTGTCGCATTACGTCCGTCAGTAAAACCAGATAGCTGGGCGCGGGGGTATGTCGGCGGACTACAGTTATTCAAAGCGAAAACGAAAGGTTGGTACGCATTGATCAACGCAAGTCCTACTGCGCCCAGTTCTGTAACGGCTGATGAAAACATGCGTGAACCTGCTCCTAGTTTGGGAGGATGGGCGTATACGGAAGAAGCTTTTCCGGACAAGGGATGGCAAGTTCGCCCTCATCCAATTGAATATATCCATGATATACCGGATTTCGCCATAGCTAATGGTGAAGGGGAGAACCTTTGGCGACACCATTTGGTGGTGCTTCCTGATAGGACGGCATATTGCCTGTACAATTCTGGCAGATATGGCTCTGAACAGATGTTTGGCAAGTGTACTCAGTTCTGCGATTGAAAAAGCATTGGCACTGCTTTGTAGTTGAACAGAGAAAAGGAGAAAAACATGAAAGCAAGAATGAAAGCAATTACGTTGTGCATCGTAGTCAGCCTTGTATGTTCTGCGCTACTATTCGCGGGAGGTGCGAAAGAGAGTGTTTCGTCAGACAGACCTGAAGTGAATATTCTGATGTGGGGTGGTGCTGACCGATTGAACTATTTTCGCACAATCTACGAAGCTAATACTGCCTTAACTCCAGAAAACATGGCTAACGTTACATTTACATCGGGCGGAAAGAACGCCGTGGATTGTTATCAGTTGTTTAGGTTATCATTGTCCGCAAATGATAATATCCCAGGAATCGTAATGTTCGGTAGCGAAACTGCGGCAACGGAATTCATTCTCAACGGCGATTTGATGGACATCTCGTCCCAAATACAGGCTCTCCAAGATGATATTCTTCCTGCGGCTATGGATTTATGCAGCAACGATGGCAAGGTGTACGGCGTTCCGACGCAGGTAAAGTCAAAGGTGTGGTATTATCGGACTGACTTGTTTGAGAAAGCGGGTATTGATGTCGCTGCCATCAAGACGTTCGAGGATTTTTATGAGGCTGGAATGAAATTCAAGAAAGCGTTTCCTGACAAGTATTTCATCAATATGGGAGGAACGCCGAATATCGATGTTCTGCTCGGTTGGCTTGCCAGCTATGACGGTCTGAAAATTTCAAATGAAGACGGTACGTACAATGTCAGTTCCGATCCACGTTTTAGGGATATGTTCGAGAAGATCTATGCATTGGCTCATGCCGATTTTTCCATGTACATATCCGATTGGGATGCAGACTGGCAACCAGCTATCGAAAGTGGGAAAGTGGCGAGTTTGCTGAGTTGGTCCTGGATGACGGAATTCCTACCTAAATATGCGCCTGACCAGAAAGGCCTATGGGCTATGACTTCTTGGCCTGAGGAATTCATGAAAGGCGGTTCTGCGGAAGTCGTTTCAATTCCTGTCAAAGCGAAGAATACTTCCGCCGCTTTTGAAGTATTGGATACCTTGTTTCTGAAAGAGAATAGTGCCCTAGCACGTTTTAATGAGAATGGTCTGTTGCCGATTACCTATTCCGGAGTAGAGAAAGTCAGAAGTTCCGCTGCGGTTGCGAGGAAGCCTGCCGAAGTATCACAGGAGGACTGGAATCTCAAACCAATCAATTTTTTTGGGCTGGAAATGGTGGATTCAATTTGGCAAACCATGCAACATGCGAACAAGTTTGAGTCCGATCCATCCTTCAATGCGGAATCGGCTATTCTTCTTAACCACATTATGATGTTGATTGCTGGTTCGGAGACTTTGGATGAAGCGATAACGAATGCCCAGAAGGATTTGGAGATTCAGATTGGAAATCCGTATGACATCTAGGTTCTGTCGTCATACGCTGGGGGCTCCCCTGGCGTATGATATCGGATTGTGTGTCGGGAGGTAACGATGAAAAAACAATCTATGGAAAAGGTTGTGCCGTATCTTTTTCTTTTGCCCTTTGGGATTTTCTTCCTTGTCCTTTTCATTGGTCCTGCCCTGAATTCTTTATTCATTTCCTTTTCAAGTTATCGTGGGTATGGCCAAATGAGAATGGTCGGGTTCAAAAACTATTTCGCGATACTCAATTATAAGGTTTTCTGGATTGAATTGCGAAATGTGATTATCTATTGGGCCATCCATGTTTTTCCTATGATGCTCCTTTCTTTTGGCATGGCATTGTTGGTCAGCTCTCCTTTGTTCTCCAATCTGAGTCGTTACAAGATATTGCTGTTTTTGCCTCGAGTTATTGCTCCCGTGATTGCCGCATTGATTTTCAGGGCTTTATTCGGTACGGAAAATGGATTGGTCAACTCCTTGTTCAACCTTGATATTGATTGGTTGCATAACGACTTTACTTCCAGAATTGTCATCTCGACCGTACTGGTATGGCGTGATTTTGGATATTGGTTCGTAGTGTTTCTTGCAGGATTGACTTCCATCAGTCCGGAACTGATTGATGCCAGCGTTGTTGATGGTGCCAATAGTTTTCAGCGAATTACGAAGATTACCATTCCTTTGATGAATAATATCATCAAATTTGCCTTTATTATTGATGGGATTAGTTCCTTAAGGCTTTTCTCAATTCCGAATATCTTGATTGGGCAGCCGGATCAGATGGCACCGACCGCCATTGCCCCCGTTATGAATCTACTGGTTGAAAGCATACAATCAGGAAATTTCGGGAGGGCGTCAGCGGTAGGGTGGCTTTTGTTCATCGTCATCGGTTTGTTGACCATCGTTCAATCGGCCTGTATCAAAGACGTCGATGTCTAGACCATGGGAACAAGGGAGAAAACCATGAAGAATTCGCAGATTGTCATCAAGAAAGTCATCGGAGCCGTAGTGTATTGTCTGGTGTGCATCCTTGTCATTGTTCCGATTGTCCTGATGTTCATCAATTCTTTCAAATCCAATGACGAGATGCTGAGGAATTTGTCAGGATTGCCAAAAAAATGGACTATTTCAAGTTATGTTTCGATATTCACGACGTATAGTTCTCTCATCCGCCACTTTTTCAATTCTATCATCATCAGTATCGTCAGTACTGTGCTTGGTACGTTCTTTTGTACGTTGGGGGCCTATAGTTTCGCAAAATATCGTTTCAAAGGTAAAAGAATTCTGTTCGCGATTCTGCTTGCGACAATGATGATTCCTATGGAAGTCGTGATGCCTGGACAATACATGTTGTTTTCACGGTTGAAGATGATTAATACGCTGATGGTCCAGATTCTACCTACCGTTCCCGCTGTCATTGGCATATACATGATCAGACAATATCTGGTCGGGATTCCCGATTCATTGATGGAATCGGCGCGGATCGATGGCGCCGGACATATGAGGACGTTTACAAGTATCGTCATACCCGTGGCAAGTCCCATCGTCAGTGCGTATGCCATACTCCATTTTCTGAATGTCTGGACCGATTATACTTGGCCGTTACTGGTTGCTACGAAGTCTTCCGTCATGCCCATCATGGTTTCGTTGCCCACGTTGGTTGATTCAGTTGTTGGGTTCATTCCTGTTTGGGGAACTATCATGGCAGGTAGCGTACTTTGTTCGTTACCTCTGATCTTTGTCTTCATACTCAATCAGGACAAGCTGATGTCCAGTGTCGTCCTTGGTGCGGTCAAAGGATAGAAATTATGATGACAGAGAAGAAACGGCAATAACGGATAGTTATAGAAGCTTCATTGCACAGTGGCAGCTCTGCAGCTCCATCTGCTCCGGCTTCGCGACGATATCCAGCGTATCGCAGACGGCTTCGAGCAGAAATTGCCGGGCGTCCTCCAGCCGGATGAAATTTTCGCATGGGCCGAGGTCTTCATATTCTTCGGCGCTGTATACCTTGCATCGACAAGAACTGAAATAACCTTTTGTCCCGTATTCTTCCTGTAATTCCCGTAGATCCGTACCGGAAGCTTCCGCGAGGGCCCGGAGATCTTCCCGTTCGATTGATACGGAGAGTACCTGTTCATAGGCGTCAAGTGGTTTCTTGAACCGTCCTGAGGCTTGCCGGCGTTTTCTAAAGACGCTGGCCGACCATTCAACGGCGATCAGGTCGTCTTGCGAGACGCAGACCGGCTGCTTCTGGAGAATGCACAACGCGTCCTGACATCGGTATATCTCACCAGGAATCCAGCCGTCCTCCGGATTCGGCAGAAAATGCCACTGGATTTTTTCAATAGGGGCAAGTGAATTGAAATCGACTAACATGTCGGCCTCCTACGTGATTGTCCTATCCTTGGACGATGCGGTGATTCCTCCCGCGTCGTCATGCGATGCCGCCACGCATCGTGCGCATACGTTTCTTTGAAATCTCTCGATACCATATCATAAGGCGGGGGTTGCGTCATCCCCGGTTATTCGAGATGAAGGCATTGGAGGGCCATTGTCCAACTGTTTATACGTTTATGGCTTGCTACCCCGTTTTTTCGATAAAGTTTATGCTCACACTTTTCTGACAGGTCTTTGCGGCTAGTCCATCGGATTAACTTGCTACCGGTCGCCCCGACATGATATCATCCATACGGAAGTACATACTTTGAGAGGGTAACCATGAAAAAGAAACTGCTTGTATTATTGCTCACGCTTATCATAATCTCCTCCGCGGCGTTCGGAGGCGACTGGCGATACATCTTCGGCGAGTTGGACCAGCACCCAGAGATCCTGGTCGGCTTCATTCCCACCTATACGACGATGGGCGTCGGCTACAGCGGGCTTTCGCTGATTTCCGGCAACAAGACCGAATTCCAGTTCCTGACAGGCGGCGGCTACAGCCAGCGCAAAGTCTGGCAGGATCCCAACGATGGCGCGCCGATTTTCGCGAATCCGTTGGTCTACGATGTCTGGCGTGTTGAATGGTTGATGAAGTTCACTCAGGGCTTCGGCCATTCCTGGGTACCTGGCAAGGATTTGGTCACCGCCTATGTGGGGTATGAAGGACGTTGGGAGAACAACGTCAATTCCATGGTGATGGGGCAGACCAGGAACAACGGCGGCTCCTATACCATTTCCTCTATCAACGATTGGTTTCTCAGTCACGGGGCTACCGCCGACGCAATCTATCCCGATCTGACCGTCGGTTCCGACGGACGGCGCATGATGCTTGGAACGGCGTTCCAAGGTGGCGTCAAGCTTGACCTGATGCAGGATCTGATGACCAGTCAGAACGGTTTCCTGGCTGACTTGAATGTGAAATGGGCGCCCTTGGCTCTGAATCGCGTGCTGGACGGCGAGGCCGACTACTATAGCGCGACCCTCAATGCGGTAGGCGCCTGGACTCCGTATCAGCTGAGGAGCGACGACGATCGCTTCAACCTCTTCTCCATCATGTTGGTCGATCGGTTCAATGTCAACTGGACCGATGGAAGGAGAGTTCCCGTGTATGCGCAGAACAGTGTTTCACTGGGGCGCAAAGTCCGCGGTTTCACCACATGGTCCTACAATACGCAGTTCACCATGGTGAACAATTTCGATATTCGGTTCGCAGGTCCTGAACCGTTCTTCAACGGCATCTATCCCCGTATCAACCTGTTCTTTGACCTTGGCTATGGTACGGGAGCGTATTTCAATTCCAGCATCAAGCCGGACAAGGGCTACAACTTCCTGTGCAGTACCGGCGTCCAGTTCACGGTATCCATCTTCGATTTCATCGACCTTGGGTATCAGCTGGCGTATTTGATTGCCGGGAACAACTACGTCCATGGAGCGAATGCGAGGCTGATACAGTCCGTGACCTTCTTCCTCGATTTCTGATCGGGCTTGAGGCAAGGCGTCCGGCCGTCGTTTCCCGTTGTGGAGGCGACGGTTTTTTGTTTTCAACTTGCCTTTCGCGTCAAAACCCTCATGTAGCCGAAAGACGGTAATGAACCACCCATGGGACAAGGGGCATGGAGGCCTGACCGTATTCGTTCCGCTTGAAACGTGCCGCGTCCCACGAGACGGCAAGGTTATCCCGAAAATGACAAGTCCGGTTTTGTCATCCGATAATTAATTCCCGGATAGTATTGACGAATATTGCTGTGTTGTGTTATATAGTTAGTTAGTTGAGTAACTAACCAGATAGGTTTGAAAAGAGGTGTACATTTGAATCTAAACTTTGATAGTGAAACTCCGATCTTCCTCCAGATAGCCAGGCAGCTGGAGGATTCGATATTCACAGGGATCTATCCGGAAGAGACGCAGATTCCCTCTACGACCGAGATATCAGTGGGATACAAGGTCAATCCCGCTACGGTTCTCAAAGGGATGAATCTGCTGGTAGAGGACGGCATTGTGTATAAGAGGAGGGGAGTGGGTATGTTTGTCACTACAGGAGCCATAGAACAGATCAAGAAGAAACGGCAGCGGCTGTTTGCGGAAAAATACATCAAGCCCATGTTGGAGGAGGCCCGGAAGCTCGGGTTTTCCGCAGAGGACATGCGTAGATTGATTGAGGAGTTTGCGAAATGAGGTTGGAGATACAAGGGGTGAGCAAAAGCTTCAAGGAAGTGAAGGCGTTGGATCAGGTTTCCCTGATGTTCGAGACCGGCGGGATATATGGTTTGCTGGGCCGCAACGGCGCTGGTAAATCCACTCTGATGAATATCCTGACCGGACGTGTCGTCCCCGATGCGGGATTGGTCACCATAGACGGAGAACCCGTGCTGGAACATGACGAGCAGTTGTCGCGGATGTTCATGATGGGAGAGGAGAACTTCTATCCTGAAGACATGAAAGTTCAGCAGGCGTTCGTCTGGACCGGGCGCTTCTATGATTCCTTCGACATGGACAAGGCTCAGCAGCTGGCAAAAAGATTCGGGCTCGACGTCCGTCAGCGAATCGTCAAGCTTTCCACCGGTTACAAGTCGATATTCAAGGACATCGTCGCCTTGTCGCTGAACGTACCGTTCATCCTGCTCGATGAGCCTGTACTCGGTCTTGATGCCAACCATCGCGATTTGTTCTACAAGCTGTTGCTGCAGGATTTCGCGGAATCGGAGAATCCGAAGGCGATCATCATCTCGACGCACCTGATCGAAGAGATAGCGAACATGGTGGAGAACGTGGCGATCATCAAGAATGGACGGTTGCTGCTGCAGGAGCCGGTGGAAACGTTGCTTTCCAAGGTTTGTAGCGTTACCGGGCCTGTGGAGACGATTAATGTACTGATGTCCAGGTACAAGGCGTTCGGTTCTGAACAGGTCGGAGGGGCCAAGACCATATATCTTGCGCAACGGCTCGATGCTTCACAGCTTCCCGACGGGGTCGTCGTTGATTCGGTCGATTTGCAGAAGCTCTTCATTGAATTGACCAACGAGGAACCGCTATGAAGCTCAAGGCGCCATATCTCTACGGTCTAAAGGACTGTGGAAAAGGGATCGCAGTCGGATATGCGACTGTATTGCTGGCGAATTTGTTGGTGGCGTTGCTGTCGGTGGCGATATCGAAAGGAGTCCCCGCCTCAGATTTCATCCGGGGGATGCTGTTCGGTATGAATATTGTAAACCTCAGCTGGATTTTCATGCTGGTGTTCGGAATCGTCATGTACAAGCAATTGCTTTTGTTGTTCGTACAGAATGGCCGGAGTCGGAAGACTGTGTTGGTCGGTTGTATATCCATATATTCCACGCTCGCAATAGTGCTTGCGGTCGTCAACATGGTGGTTGATTCGTTCGGCGACGGCAACGGGTCGATCTACAGCATGTTGATGAAAAACGCAATCAGCTTCAGCCTGACGAGGTTTGCCTGGGAGGTCATGACGCTGCTATGTATTGCGTTTATCGGCATGTTCTGTGCCGCAGTGTTCCTTCGACTGCGCAAGTTCTGGAGGATTACGCTCGGTATCGGCATCCCCGTGGTATTGTTCATCATTTTGCCATCCCTTCTTCGGCTGATCGTTTTCGGCGGGAAATCGATGCTCGGTATGGCGTTGGAGCTTGGACTCGCGATTCTCGGTTTCAGTAGTCTTGGTTGGAATCCTTGGATCATGACGCTGTCAATATCGATTGTCAATATCGTTCTCTGTACCTGCCTGTATCTTGTGATGCGCAAGGCTACGATAAGGAAATAAATATATGAAGACATTGAAGATTTCTCCTCTGTACCAATATTGCCTCCGTCAGAATCTCAATACCATGGCATGGGTCTATGGGTTCTCCATCGGGATTCCTCTGGTTTTGGGCTGTGCGATTCTGCTGACCGGCAATGTGCTGGACGCTTCCGGGATGAATGGATCGGTGGAAGTCGCCACGGCGATCGCGTTGTTCGTACAGATGATCGCGGAGGTACGTAACGCTATGCGCCTAGGGGTGCAGAACGGACGTTCCAGAAAGAGCGTCGTCATGACGCAGTGCATGGTGCTTGTTTCCGCCGCCGCCATCTATTCGGCAATCAACGTTTTGGTCGGTCTGGTCACTTCCTCGTTGTTTTCTGACTACATGATTTATACCTATGCATATCGCTCCGCCTTTATTGGGCCGGTTGGCGCCGCCATCGCCCAATTTCTGTTCAGTCTCATGATGATGGTATCCATTGGTGCGTTCGGTATGTTTCTGTCTGTCATGTACTGGCGGTTGGACAAGCTCTGGCGCGTCATAGTCTCTATTGGCGTTCCCGGCCTGTTTGTGTTCGGATTGCCGACCCTCATGCTTCGTAGCGAAGCGGGTTTCTGGTTCGGGGCGAAGCTGATCATGTTCTTGGGATGGTGCATGGGGCTACCGATACAGGAATCGGCCGATGTGGTCGGCATGAACCCTTGGCGTCCCGTCGTCTTTTTCCTGATCGTCGGGGCATTCTGGCTGGTCTGGGTCTATCCGATGGTGCGTAAGGTGATGATTAAGAAATGAGCTGCGAAGTACGATGACCACCTTGGGATCTAGGGTCAATCTAGGGTCGATTGGTGGTCAATCGGTGGTCAATCAAGCCTTGATTTTGTGACTGTTATGCTTGGCGGAGGCTGTAGCGACGAGGGAGGGCGGTCAGTTGTATGGATTCACTTCACTTTTTTTGAGGATGTCGGTCTCTTTGAAGCCCAAGGCGCCAAGGGTCTTGATCGTCCGGTCCAGCTGGTAGGCTGGTATCCATCTCACGGAGAGACGGATGAGAGAATCATTGACGATCTCGACTACCGGGCGGAGTCCCGCGTTGACCAGCCGTTCATACTGGGTGTAGGCTGTCGCGGAGGATGAATACGCTCCGAGCTGAAGCAGGTACCAGCCGGTGTCTCCGGCACGATTGTATTTCGATTCCGGCACTTCCGGTTCGTAGATAATCTGCAAGGTGACCGGCGCTATACCGCTTTCCACCATGTCTACCGCAGCGGCGGCCGCGGGGGTGAGGTCTATGATACGGCCATCGACGTAAGGGCCCCGGTCATTGATGCGTACATCGACGGACCTGCCGTTGTCAAGGTTCGTCAGCCTGACGATGGTTCCGAATTTCATTGTCTTGTGTGCGGCGGCGATTTTCGTCGGATCGAAGGCCTCTCCGTTCGCGGTAAGGCTTTCCGGTTTGTCGCTGGTATACCAGGAAGCAATGCCCCGTTCGGCGATCTCTGGTTCATTCGTGGGGTCGGTGACCAGGACGTCGGTGGGCGATGTATCGACGGCGGCGATACCCACGGACAACGAGACGAGAAGTATGAGGCAGATCGCTATCTTTTTCATGGTTGGAATTATAAACACTGCATCTGAAAAAATCCACCCTAGAAATCAGTAAGTAGAGGATTGCGGCTCAGATACCTTATGATAAGCTTATGCATGAGACCGCATGAGTGGAATGCCTGTGTATCGGAATCAAAAATCGATAGATGATTGAGAAATCATGTCTATACAATCGACATGTGGTAGCGGTTGTCCCGCTGCGGGGCGATTCAGGTTCCGTTCGAACCGCCGAAAAAGCATTGGCGTTGGGAGCCGGTCGGCAGCCAGCGGAGGGACTTCGAGTACGGGGGCCGGGATTTGAACCATGACCGGCTCGGCTTCCATAACACGATGCTTGCGTTTGAATGGCTGGACTAGGCGGCATATTGTTTCCATCAGAAAGAAGCGGCGCGATTTTCCATGAAACTGATTGATGTACAGAATCTCCCGATGATGAAAATCAGACGCCTGTCATTTCAAAATACGACCGCGCCGCGTTCATGTTTTGGGTATATGCGCCAATGGCACGTAGAAACCTGCGATCGTCGAAGTGCGGTATATTGCCGAGAGACATAGCTTTCTGTATAATCGAGGTTTATGAGCGAACAAACACAATCAACACACTGGGCGGACATATACGCCGACAAGATCATCAGGGAGAAAGGCCCCAAGGCGCGGTATACCTGCGCTTCCGGCATTACGCCGTCGGGGACTGTACATATTGGAAATTTCCGGGAGATCATCTCGGTCGAGCTTGTGGCCCGCGCTTTGAAGGACAAGGGCTGTGACGTGCGGTTCATCTATTCGTGGGATGACTACGATGTGTTTCGCAAGGTGCCGAAGAACATGCCCCAGCCGGAGCTGCTGGAGACATATTTGCGTAAGCCGATTACTTTGGTTCCGGATACGACGGGGCGGGCCGAGAACTACGCCCGCGGCAATGAACTTGACGTTGAAAAAATCCTGCCTGCCGTCGGTGTAAGCCCCGAATATCTCTATCAGGCGGAACGGTATCGTTCCTCCATGTATGCCGAGGGCATGCGTACCGCGTTGGAGCATCGTGCTGAGATCAAGGCGATCCTGGATGAGTACCGGACCACGCCGCTTCCCGAGGACTGGTGGCCGATTTCTGTGTTCAGTAGCTTCACCGACAAGGATACCACTACGATTTTGGGATGGGACGGCGAATGGGGGGTGACCTATCGCGACGACGAGACAGGCCAGACCGAGACTATCGACCTCAGGACGACTCCGTATGCGAAGCTTCCTTGGCGGATCGACTGGCCGATGCGCTGGGCGCGCGAGGGGGTTGACTTCGAGCCTGCGGGCAAGGACCACCACAGCGAAGGCGGCAGCTTCGACACCAGCAAAAAGGTCGTCGAGGTCTTCGGCGGTCATGCGCCGGTGTCGTTCCAGTACGACTTCATCAGTATCAAGGGCCGCGGGGGCAAGATATCTTCATCTTCCGGGGAAGTCATCAGCCTGTATGACGTGCTTGAGGTCTATACCCCGGAAATCGCCAGGTACATGTTCGTCGGTACCCGTCCGAACACCGAGTTCGCGATTTCCTTCGATCTCGACGTTCTGAAGATCTACGAGGACTACGACAATTGCGAGCGCATCTACTTCGGCCTGCTGCCTGTCAACGAGAAGCGGTTGGCCAAGGAGAAGCGCATCTATGAGCTGAGCCAGGTCGGGGAAGTCCCCACCGAGCCGTCCTATCAGATTCCGTTCCGGCATCTGTGCAACCTGCTGCAAGTCCATGGCGGGAACATCGACGCTGTGATCGCTTCGTTGGAAGGCGTCACGCCCGGTCAGGAGACCAGGTTGAAAGTTCGTTGCCAATGCGCTTGGAACTGGATTTCCACATTTGCGCCGGAAGATTTCAAATGGCATCTGGCGACGGCTTCCGATGCGCTTGTCGAGCTGGATGATGCTTCTCTGGCCGGAATCAGAGGCTTGGTCGCCGAGGTGGAGAAGCTGGACGGGTACGATGAGAAGGCTTTCGCCGAACGTCTGTACGCCGTGGCCGCCGACGCTGGCTTGGAACCCGCCGATTTCTTCAAGGCCGTCTATCAGGTGCTGATCGGCAAGGAGCGCGGGCCAAAGCTCGCCGGGTTCATCAAGACCTGTGGGAAGGAGAAGATCCTGCCGATTCTCAGCAGATACTGACGATCGGTGTCCGACCGGCGGTCTTGAGAGGATGTCCGATGGAAAAGGGCTGTCGTATGCACCTTGAGGTGCCATGCGGCGGCCTTTTATGATATTATGATACTGTTCGGAGGTAAGGGATATGCATGTACTGTTGATCAATGGAAGTCCTCACAAGGAGGGGTGTACCTATACCGCGTTGCACGAGGTTGCCTTCCAACTGAAGAAGCATAAGATTGATTCGACCATCTTCCATATCGGTAACGGTCCCGTCCGCGGATGCATCGGTTGCGGCAAATGCAAAGGAAAAGGCGTCTGCGTCTTTGGCGATGATTCCGTAAATGAATGCGTCGTCTTGGCACGTGAGGCCGATGCGATCGTACTGGGCTCGCCGGTGCATTACGCAAGCGCCGCAGGGGCGGCCTCCGCCTTTTTTGATCGGCTGTTCATGGTCGCCAGCGGAGATTTCGCCTTGAAGCCAGGTGCTTCGATAGTCAGTTGCCGTCGTGGTGGAGCCAGCGCGACATTCGACCAGCTGAACAAGTATTTCACCATCTCCCAGATGCCGGTCGTCTCGTCCAAATACTGGAACAGCGTTCATGGGAATACGCCGGATGAGGTTCGACAGGACTTGGAAGGCATGCAGGTGATGCGGACGTTGGGAGACAACCTCGCTTGGCTGCTCCAGTGCATCGAGGCCGCCAAGGGAACCGTCTCCAAGCCGGAGCGGGAAGCCCCGATCAAGACGAATTTCATTCGTTGAGGAATGCGTCATGTTGAAGTATGAACTTCTCATCACCGACATACAGAGCAGGATTTCTTCCGGATTGTGGTCTGGAGGGATGCTGATGCCTACGGAATCAGAGCTTTGCGTCATGTACAATGTCAGCCGCATTACTGTCCGGCGCGCTCTGGACGAATTGGAGCGGGGTGGGTTGGTGCGACGGATTCAGGGTAAAGGGACGTTCATCAGCGCAACGAAAATGCATTCCGGCGCGAGCCCTAAAGGGTTCACGCAGAATATGGCGGAGCAGGGCGTGACAGTTACGTCACGCCTGTTGCTGGAAGAAGTAGTACAGGCAACCGAGGAAATTCGCCAGAAGCTTCTGTTGCATGATAACCAGGCTTTCGTCTGGCATTTCACCCGGCTCCGATTGGCTGGAAAGCAACCGATCGCGATTATGGACACCTATGTTGAGAAGAGTCTTGGCGATACCATGCGTACCTATGATCTGACGGTGGAATCCTTTTATGCTTTGTATCAGAAAATCTTTGGTTTGCCTGTCGTTGATACGGTGGGTTCCGTAACGGCGATCAATCCGAGCGACGAGGTTTGCGCATTGCTTCAGGTTCCCGCGGGTTCCGCCCACCTATGGTACAAGAGCGTCGGGTATTTAGAAAACGACGCTCCTGTGCAGGTTGACTATTCTGTGTTCAATTCAGAGCTATACGAGTTCTCCATCAATATGAAGACGGCGAGGATTTCCGGCTGTTCCGGCTGATTTCTCCCTATTCGACTGTTTGTGGACATTCAATGCTGTTTCCCGAAGGCTCGCCGAAGATTGCCGAACGATCGATGAACGTTTATCAGACGTTTGTCCAATTCTCCCAAAGAGCCTTTTCATATGTGTAGTTAGTGAAGATATCGAGAATCTCTTCAATCGAGTCGGAGACGATGAGTTGTTTCCATTGATCTTCTCTGGTAAATCCGTGCCGATACATCGATTCCAGTAAATCAAGCAATGGATTGTAGAATCCGTGGATGTTGAGGAGCGCGGTAGGCTTGTTCGTAAAGCCGATTTGTCTCCATGTAGTGATTTCAGCAAGTTCTTCGAGCGTTCCTATGCCTCCAGGCAGTGCTATGAATGCATCGGCTTTGGAATACATCGTTGCCTTGCGCTGGTGCATAGTGTCTACAATGATATATTCATCCACTGTAAACGGTACTGATTCCGGTCGATGGAAGCGTTTTGGAGACACTCCTATAATATGCGCTCCGGCTTCCTTCATTGTCCGGGCCACTTCTCCCATCAAGCCTCTGTTGCCTCCGCCATAGACAAGTCCGATGTCTCTGGCGGCAAGTGTTTGACCGACGTGACGAGCCGTTTCTCGATAAAGCTCATCGTCCCCGAAGTTGGATCCGCAAAAAACGCAGATGTGCTGTAGTTCCATAATATCTTACCTCCATAGATCATTCGTGTTGACCAGTGTTCCAGTCTCATGTGTCAGTTCTATCGGTTATGCTCCGATCCAAATTGGATTGGACAACAGTCTCATAGTGTTCTGATCTCGATATGCCATGCCCCAGAATTTTGATTTCACGATATCTTCATGAAATTCAAGACGAAAGTAGGATTCACCGTTGAAAATGCGCTTCATTGCGGTTTCCTTGACGATGAAATCATAGGTCTGTACGGTTCCTTGCTCCGAAGCCGGAAAATATTTGATATCGTGTATCTGCCCGCCTGTCATGAGGAACAGGTTGCCGCTCGGGTTGTGTGAAATTCTAACGATGAACCGGCATTCGTCTCCTGTGCGCAGGGGGATGCTTTCTCCCATGTCCCATCTACGTCCGTTGTATTCGGCGAAGAACTCAAGCCGGGATTCTCCATAGGAAACATAGGCCCGTCCCAGTTTGAGCGCTTTCAGGACGGCTCGTTGTGACAGTTCCTCCGCCAATACCCAGGTTCTGATCTGTCCCAGTTTCCAAGGACCTTCCATAGTTGGATGATGGCTGTCGCTGCTACCGACTCCCGTCAGATGAAATCCTTGGCACAAATAGTTGTCCCAAAGGGTTGGGTAAAGGAACGAAGTGGCATTGTCGGCCAGACACCATATTTCGAACAAGTCGGCTTTTTCCATTGGAAACTCATGATACCGCCATGCGACAAGTCCGCTGAGAGCGTGATTGACACAGAACAATCCTTCTTGTTCATGGACTATGTCCGCGATTCGTTCCATTGTCGGTGGAGCTTCCAATCCAAGGAAATCAGTGAGTTCTTCGTTGTCATCGACCAGAGGATTGACCCAGGAAGTGAGTCCATGGACGTTCGCGTGCCCATAGTCTCCCGATATCTCCATGCTCTGCAGGCAAAGAAGCTTGAAATCCTTTGAATACCGTTGCAACTGTAGCCAATGGCTGGCCGTGAAATGATCTGTCAGGGCTAGGAAATCAAGCTGTTTCTCCTGTGCGACTCGCAAAACCTCCTCGACCGAGGTTCTTCCGGTGCTTTCTGCGGAATGAACATGCAGTTCGCCACAATACCAGCCTGATTCTTGCTTTATTATATCTGAGGAAAACGGTTGTGTGCGCAAATTCGTCATTACTTGTGGAATTTGCTTCTCGTAGGAAGGAAGTTCTGACGGGGATGCTATTTCTGCGACTATTTCGATATGGACGGCAATATCCTCTACGAACCGCCTTTTATACAGAAGCAGTTTCCAATCTCCTGCGGGAAGCGGTCCGGGAATCCCCCCCGCACAAGCATGTTGGAACGACAGGTCATAGGTTTCCGCATAAGGACCGGACATGCCCTCCGAAGCCTTCAGTATTCGTACATGTCCCTCCGCATCGAACAATGCGATTGGTATTTGCGCCGGATGAACTGTGTCACGGTCAAGTTTGACGGACAAGGCGGCGCAGTCCTCCGGAACGGGAAAGCTGATTCTTGCAAAACGCATTGATTGAGAAAGGTCCATCCTGTTCTTCAGTAAAATGATGTCGGTGGAAAGAATCTGTTGTCTTTTCATGTCCTGTCGTTCCTTTCGTGGATAACCTTACTTTTTCAATTCGTTTTTGACAACGTATTCATGTCTGGGATGTGAAAGGGGTTGTCACGAAGGATCCGGTGCTTTTCTTCATGACAGCCCCTGGAAAATGTATGACTGTGTTCTTGTTGTATACGTTCGTCTTCTAGTAGATGAATTCGCCGAGAGCTTTCGCCTCATCGAACTCCGACTGGAACAGCACGGTATACTCATCGAGTACGGTTTTCGGGTCTTCGTTGTTGAGAATGATTCTGCTGATCATGTCGTTGACACGGTTGAAGACGTCTCGAATGTTCTTGGTCGTGCTTGGCGCGGCCTTGCCATAGGCGAGCTGAGCGATCATCATCGCATATGCCGGCTTTTGGGCGAGGTATTCCTGGACGTACGTCCTGTCCATCACGCTTTTGCGGGTAGGCAGATTGCCGGTGCCCATGAAGAACTCAGCGACGATTTCAGGACTGGACATATAGGTGAGGAACTTGACCGCGGCTTCGGTCTTTTCCTTCGACGCTTGTGAACAAATTGCGAAATTTCCTCCGCCTATGGTCACAGCGTTGCCACCCTTGCCAGCCGGAACGAATTCAAAGGACCAGTCGTATTTGAGTAGCTTCTCAGCCGTCGGAATGAAGGACGTGGTCTGGAACACGGTAGCTACCTTGCCGTCGAGGAACGCACCATTCTGCTCTTCGAAACCGCCGACCAGTACCGGTTGCATCAATAGAAGCCCTTTGTTGAACAAATCATGGAAGTAAGTCATCATCTCGACCATTTCGGGACTGTTGAGGAGGACCGTACCGTCGGGAGTGCTGATTTGTGCATCCCATGTATAGGCGATGGCGTCGAACAGAAACTGATGGAAGAACGCATAACCGTAATAATAGTCATTGCCGAGAGTCTTGATTTGTTCGCATGAGGCCTTGAACTCGTCCCAGTTCTTTGCGGGTGCGGTGATGCCTGCCCGCTTGATCAGGTCGTTGTTGACGAAGAAACCTTGGGTGCTTCTGTTGTACGGTACGGCGTAGAGCTTGCTGTCGTAGGTCAGGTCCGCGAGCATGGAGGGGTAGTAGTCTTCCAGCATTTCTTGCGGCATCAGGGTGTCAAGGCTCTGTAACAAGCCAAGTTGGGCGTACCATGCAACATCGAGGTAGTCGCAAATCAACAGTGTCGGCATGTTTTTTGCATTTGCAGCGGCTGCGACTTTCTGTCTGAGAATGCTGTAGCCACCCTGATGGATTACATTGACCTTGACCTCACTTTGGGAGGCGTTGTATTGAGCGACTTGTTCATCGAACAATTTTGCTTTGGAACCGCTGAGCGAACTCCACAGTTCAATGGCGACGGGACCTGTTGGCTGAGTTTCTTTCTGTCCTGCTGCGAAAATGACCGTGCAGGTACAAAGCGCCAGTAACAACATAACGAGCAGACAATTTCTTGCTTTCATGGTTGATATCTCCTTGTTCATGAAACTATGACTGGACAAAACCTCGAAGAGGTGTCGTTAACAGGATCGTTTTTGGCGGGGGTTGGTTTCGCCGCCAAGACTTTGTATTCTGCATGATGGTCGGAAGCGGTGCGGGTCATCCTTTCAGTCCTCCCTTCATGTAGTCGTTGGTGAAATACTTCTGCAGGCAAAGGTAGAGGATGATCATCGGAAGCAGGACGAAGATCGTGGCCGCCATCAGCAAATGCCACTGGGTGCCTCCGTCGTTGACTTCCTTCATCATGACGATTCCCACCGGCATCGTGCGACGGTTGACGCTGCTTGTCATGATCAATACCCAGAAGTAGTCGTTCCATCGCCATTTCAGAGCCATGATCGCATAGGCTATCAGGGAAGGTTTCGCCAGGTAACTCATGATTTGGAATGCGATGCGCACATGGCCGGCACCTTCTATCCTCGCCGCTTCGAAGTAATCCTTGGGTATCGTCCCGAAGTTTTGTTTTATCAGGAACACTCCATAGGCATCGACGGCGAAAGGAATGATCAGCCCTCTGAAGGTATCGAGCCAGTTGAGCTTCGACATGATCGAATACAACGGTATGATCGCTACCTGGGTGGGCATCATCAGTACGGCGAGTACGAGCATGAACAGTACGTTCTTGCCTGGAAAATGGAGATAAGTGAACGCATAGGCCGCCAGAATCGCCGTGAACAGTTGGAGCAGGGTTGCGGAAATTGAAGTGAACAGGCTGTTGAACGCATAGATTCCGAATGGTTCCACGGTCCAAGCCTTCGCAAAATTGCCCAAGGCCGGTGGAATCGGCAGTTTCAACGGACGTGTCAGCACCGCTGCGGAAGAGGGTTGTAGGCTGGTGATAATCATCCAGAGAAACGGCGCAACGACGACGATAGTGATCAAAAAGAGAAACATTCCTGCGAGGATTTTTCCCGTCAGTCCTGCGATATCCTGGAGGATATTCTTTTGGGGTTGGATGTCCGTGTGTTCTGTATAGCCGTCATGCATTTGCGTCACCTCTCATCGCGGAGAATCTGCGCTGGATGATCGTACAGATCAGCAGCATGAAGAACAGGATTACTGAAAGCGCCGCGGCGTAGCCCGCCCTTGAACGTGCGAACGCTGTTTGATAGATATAGAGGTTTAGCACGTTCGTACTGTTGAACGGACCTCCGCCCGTCATGACCGATACGATGTCGAATACCTGCATCGCCTGGATGAATGAAGTCATCAATAGGAAATAGGTAGTCGGCGCAAGTAATGGAAGGGTGATACGGGTAATCTGTTGCCATGAGCTTGCCCCGTCAATCTTTGCCGACTCGTATATCTCATCATTGATTCCCGCTAGACCGCTGCTGTAGATCAACATGACGTAACCGATGCTTCTCCAGACGGAAAGCGAGATGACAATCCACATCGCGTAGCCCGGCGTCAACAACCAGCGGGGACTTTGTTTTCCCAGGAGGTTGAACAACTGGCCGGAAAGTCCAAAATCAGGGTCGAATATCCATATCCAGAGGATGGCGACAGCACTGGCTGTCGTGATATTCGGAACAAAGAACAGGGTCTTGAGGATTTTAGAACCCCAGCTTTTCCTGTTGAACAGGAGTATCGCCATGAAGAATCCGATCATCATTGATATCACTGTAGACCAGAAGGTATAGAACAACGTGTTCTTGAGTACCTGCCAGAAGGTGTCCGAAGTCAGGATGTTCTTGAAGTTCTGCAGGCCGACGAACCGTTTCGTGGGAGAAAAAAGATTCCACGACGTCAGGCTGACCCTGAAGTTGTCCAGAAGCGGGATATACTTGAATACAATGAAGATGGAAAAAGCGGGGAGTAGAAACAATGTCGCCGTCAACAATTCCTGTCTCTTGTATTTCCCCTGAAGCGGGCGCGCCATCCGTCCCGTCAAGGAGGTTTCCTTATGTTTTTGTTTCATTCAGTTTCTCTCCCTTGCCGCCATCCCGCATTATTTCGCAAGGATGGAAAAAGGTCATGACAGACTGTGTTCTCATCTTTTCCCCCGTTCGCTCCAGCGTCATTGATGAGGCTCATCGTTATTTTCCTCAGCACTGCCCTTGTGCAGGCATACGTCGCATCGATACCGTCAGTTTCCAAACTGGTATCGAGACGATGGTCGCTCAACGGGTTGTCTGATACATAATGGACGATACCGATATCCAGCCCGATATTGTTCATGGTAATCGTTTCATTTTCAGGATAGCGTTTGGGATGCGTCAGTTCGTAGATCGCCGCGAGATATGGTCCCGCCTCCATCTCAAGGTCTGTGATTCCTGCAAGCAGAAGGTCATTCAGCATCCTTTTGTTTTGCAAAAACGTTCCAAGGACCGTGACGGCCTTCTGGTTGTCGTAGACTCCGTGGATTCTAGTATCCATGAACGGCGTTACATCCTCGGCGGTAATGCAGTTGGGAAAATAATATTGGTTTCTTGTATGCTGGTCGAAGATAAAGGACGGAATCAATATGTCTCCTCGGTCGGCGAATAGCGAAGCTGCTTTGCCTATCACATAAATCCCCAGGATTTTTTCCACGTGTTCGGCGATTTTGTTGAGAATGAAATATGCGGTACGCCCAAGCGGGTAATCGATGTTCAGAATCATAGCGGATGTGTTCTTGATGCTTTGCGGCAGGTTGATGCCCGTCTGACGGCTGTCCGTCTCCTTCATGAGTTTTTCCAAGTCTATGATTTGAGTCGGCACGTCAAGGGTTTTCGTGCTTGCGATGCGGATGATTCCCACCTGTTTTTCATAGGCGATTCTTCGTTGCGTCACCTGTGCCCCATTGACCGACAACGCCTCATATTTCATCAGCAGGTAATACAGAATATTCTGCTTGCGCCTGGCTGGCACACTGGTGTCACGATACATTTCCGCAAGATGGAGCAGGTCTTCCCTCGACTTTGCGAATGTGATGATTTCCGTCTCGTTCCGTTCAGCGAAGCCGCTGAGGACGTTGATCAGGCTGTGTGTGTTCGACGAGACGAAATATACAGGCCGTCGTTCAATATCTGGACACTTCTCCTGTATATGCTTCCACCAGATTTCGGTTTCCTTGCGATATCGGCAGTATGAAGCCTCATAGTTCTGGACGTACAGGTCGCATCGCCGGGTGGCGAGAGCTTCAAGTACGACAGGTAGCGAGCCGCCGAACAGTCCGAACAACTTGATTCCTTGTTGTTCTGAGATTCCCGCCGCATGAGCGAATTCCGTCGCAAGAGCCGCGAGTCCGTCAGGATCCAAAGGCAAGTTGTGCGGGTAGGTGTAGCCCGCCTTGCGTAGCAGCCGATTGCATTTGTTCCATTCAATCTGGAGGGCGAGCAACGATGGAATAACATCGTCAAGGTCCGACTTGCTGGCGAGGAAAGCGATCAACGTATCGTTGCCGTCAAACAGATAGCGCCGTCTGCGTGATTTCGCATACACTTCCGTCCAGGCCGACATAGGGACGCCGCTCTCTTCCAAAAAGCTTTCGCTCTGTCCGAACAGGATGTTCCGGGCGGAGAAGATACAGATGGGGAGCCTTGAACAAACATATTGAAACGCCACTATGTCGAATTTGTCGGTGGAGGCGAATTCATGGATAGAACATTCCATTCCCTTGTACGTACTTTCAAGCCGCTGCAAGGGAATCGGCCCTGAACTGCATAGCGTCATGTATGTCAGCTGGATGAAGCGGTTGATACCTTCGTTATGTTCAAGGTTCATGATTTCATCGTTCATGTTCCGCCCCCTTTTCTTTGGCCCTTGTGGCGCGGTTTCGACGGTTTTCTCTGATGGACGCCGAATATTGCCTGTCGTTTGTTCACTTGTCCTGCGTGCGCAGGGTTTGTCGGAGTTCCATCAGCATTTTACCCAGCATGCTCTTTCCTGAACCGTCCGCGCCGATACCCCAGTAATAGTCCGTTTTGGAATCTTCAAGCAATACACTGTCTCCGGTGGCGAGCAACTGGGCCTTCAGATCCTCATGTTGGGTGAATTTCGCGGTAATCGCGGTTCTCATGGCTTCTACCTTCCAATTTTCCCAGTCGGAGCGATATTGGCATGCGGGGCTGTTCCCAAGCTTCTTTGCGTCGTCGCTTGTCGGCGCCTGTCTGATTTTCTCCATGAATGCGGGATCAATCGTTTTCTGCGCTTGGTAATAATGTTCCGTGGAACGCCATATCTTGCCGTCGATCAGAATGTCTACCGGCCAATAGTTGGAAAGATAGCCGTTTTCGTCAGCTTCGCAATAGAATCGGATTTCGTTCATCTCATCGCCCCTTGTCCCCTGTAAGTACCGACTTCGCTTTCTATTCTTTTTGGAAACGCTTCGCCGGATATCTTGTTGCAAAATGTTGTATAATGAATTTGTTATATCAAATTGATTATGTCATACGGTAACATGAGGGAACATAGCTGTCAAGAAAATAAATGTGAAAAATTGTAGGTGGTTTGGTGAAGAGACATATGCAGGAAGTTCTGTTCGCGGCAGAGGCGACTGGACCTGTTTGTTCTTCCGTCATTCATGATGGTTTTCTTACGCAGGTAATCTTCTTATGCTATATCCTGTCCGAGATTGCCCATGTGGAACCGCCAGTGTCGGGACGCCCATCGGGAATATCCGTATGGGGTATTGCCGGACGGCATGGAACTTTTTATGCGCTCCGTCGCCCTGTTCTGACGAAAGGCGAACGCTGGCGGACTATTTCAATATCCTGTCCAGCACGATGCTGTTGGTCCGCCACTTCGGCTGTGCCTTGACCCTGAGGTCCAAGTTGACCTTTCTGCCGGGGAACAGCCGTTTGATTTCCTTGAATGAGGCGATCCGTATCTTTTTGATGCCTTCGCCGCCTTTGCCGACCACTATACCTTTCTGCGTCTCCCGTTCGACAATAATGAACGCGCGTACCCATACCGTGTTTTCCGCCTCCTGGTACTCCAGATCGGCGACTTCTACGTAGATAGCGTGGGGGACCTCTTCAGAAACACTGTTGATGGCCTTTTCCCTGATGATCTCGGAAATCCGGAACTCGATCGGTTGGTCGGTATAAGCGTCCTCTCCATAGAGAAGATCCCCTTCCGGCGCCAGCTTGAACAATTCGATCAGGACTTCATCCACCCCCTCGTCGTTTTTCGCCGAGGCGACGAGAACGGGAACCGCAGGCAGTTTCGTCTTGATGAAGCTCTTGGCTTCATCGATCTGCATGGATGTAAGGATGTCCTGCTTGTTGATGCAGCAGATGACGGGGGGCTTCACCTTGGCGAGCATGTCGGCGATCGCCTCTTCTTCCTTGCCCGGCGCCCTGGTCGCGTCGATCAGATATAGCACCGCGTCGGAATCCCCTAAGGAGCTGACGGCGATATCCTGGAGCCGCTTGTTGAGCGTCTGGTCGGAAAGATGATAGCCGGGGGTATCGGTGAAGATCAGCTGCCCCCGCTGGTCGGTATAGATGCCCCGTATCGCGTTGCGGGTGGTCTGCGGCGTCGCGGCGGTGATGGACACCTTCATTTCGCAGATGGTGTTGAGCAGGGTCGATTTCCCTGACGATGGTCTACCTATGATCGCTACTGTCGCGCATTTCATTGTCCCGTCCCTCCGATTCCGTTGTCCTTGCTCTTGCCCCTGTTGCCGAAATACCAAGCTTGGTCGCTTTCCACTATAACGGATAGATATCGCCGCCGCCTAGTGGGATTGAGAAGAAGTCGTCGTCTTATTATTCTTCCGGTTCCAACGAGGGTGATGATTCATCGGCCCGCGACGTCTCCAATTGGCTGATCAAGCGTTCGAGCGGCATCGTGATGTATTTGTCCTTGTGATGGACGAGCTTGAACGTCCGGCTGAAATCGGCGTCCGGCAATTCCAAGAGACGTAGTTCGCCTGAGAGAAGCTGCCGTTCTGCCAGCCTGTAGGATATCACCGTCATGCCTTGGCCGTTGGCTACCGCATGGAGTATCGCGTCGGAACTGTGGCATACCCATTTTTCCTCGACGCTGATTCCATGCTCCTCCAGATATTGTTCAAACCTCGCCCTAGTGCCGCTGCCCGGTTCCCTGAGTATGAACGGTTGCCCATCGAGGTCCTGCGCCTTGATCGTGCGTCGGTTCGCATACGGATGTTTCCGACCGCAGACAAGTACGAGGGTGTCTTTGAAGACCGGCTTCGTTATCAGCTCCTTGCTGTATGTCGTTCCCTCCACCAATGCGACGTCAAGCTGGTCGCAAAGGAGTTTCTGTTCGATCATGGAGGTGTTGTCTACGAAAACCGAGGCTTTGCAACCCGGATGGGATTGTTCGAAACGGGTGATGATTCCCGCCAGGATGCTGCTCCCTATCGTGATCGTCGCCCCGATACGCAACGGCCGCGGTACTGTGCCGGAGCCGATGTTCGCTTCCATTTCCGCGAACATGGAAAGGATATTCTTCGCGTAGCCCGACAACTGGCGTCCGTCAGGGGTTATGTACAGTCGTTTCGACAGCCGTTCAAACAATTGTACGCCATAGTCCGCTTCGATGTTCGCGATGACATGACTGACCGTCGGCTGGGCGATATCGAGTTGCGCCGCGGCCGCGCTCATCCTGCCGGATTCAGCCACCGCTTGAAAAATCTGAAGCTCTCGCAACGTCATGTCATCCTCCTGAGCCGGCGTTTGAACCGCCGTTCATCATATGTATGTTCATACATGAGTATTATGAAAATAATAGCATTTACTTTATAATGCGCAATCCCTATACTGCACAAATCGCGTTCAGAATATTTGGGGGAGAAGAATGGCTATCGATCCAAAAGAGATCAAGAGGGTGAAGGGCGAGGGGTTCCTGCTCAATCGAGGGACCGACATGTTTTCGGGCCGGGTCGTGACCGGGAACGGTACCTTGTCCGCGAAGCAGATGCAATGCGCCTGTGAAGCGGCCGAGAAGTTCGGCGACGGTACCATGGCGTTCACAAGCCGTATGACGATTGAGTTTCCCGGCATCCATTTCAACGATATTCCGAAATTTCAGGAATACATCGCCCGGGAGGGCATGGTTACCGGCGGTACCGGGGCGAAGGTTCGTCCCGTCGTCTGTTGCAAAGGCTCCACTTGCGTGTTCGGTCTGTATGACACCCAAGGCCTCTGCGCGGAGATTCATGAACGTTTCTATGAGGGCTACCACAATATCGCGCTGCCTCATAAGTTTAAGATCGCCTGCGGCGGATGCCCCAACAATTGCGTGAAGCCCGATATAAATGATTTTGGAATCGTAGGCCAGGCTGTTCCGGTTCTCGATGAAGCGGTCTGCAAGACTTGTCGGAAATGCCAGGTTGAAATGAACTGTCCGATGCATGCGGTAAAGCGTTCTGCCGATGGAAAGGTCTCCATCGATCCCTCGGTCTGCAATAATTGCGGCAGATGTGTCGGAAATTGTCCGTTCAAGGCCGTCGCCAGAAAGGAGACGCTGTTCAGGATATATGTCGGCGGACGGTGGGGAAAACAGATTCGTATGGGTACGAGCCTCCAAGGGCTGTACACGAAGGCCGAGGCTTTGGACATGATCGAGAAAGCGTTGCTGCTGTTCAAGAGCGAGGGGCTGGCGGGGGAGCGTTTCGGCAATATGGTCGATCGTCTTGGCGTGGAATATGTGCAACGGAGGTTGACCTGCGACGAACTATTGGAGCGCAAGGCGGACATCCTGTCTAAGTAGGGTGTGATCAGTATCGATTGCCATATCTGTTTTACTGTGTGAGTCCATCTCGGTCGCCGGAAAATATGGCCTGACAGGAATTTCGCAGTATGATACTTGTTGAGAGAACGAGATCTTTCTTGGGAAGATAGGGATCCGCTATCGCTGAAGCCAACTGAAGCATGGCGGTTCTGCCCATCTCCTCAAACGGTTGTCGAATTGTCGTAAGTCTGAGAAGTCCTGCGGTAGGTAGGTCGTCGTATCCAATCAATGAGATGTCTTCAGGAACTCTGAGTCGATGTTCTGTTATTGCGCTATATGCGCCGAAAGCCATCAGGTCATTGGATGCGCAAATTGCGGAATGATGGAAATCTCCCATGTCGAGGAGAGCCTTGACCTGTGAGTAGGCGTTGTCCTTGCTGTATCCCGCATGAATTTTCTTCACTAGCTGAATGGATAGTCCAGCGTCGATATAGGCTGATTCAAAGCCTTTGTAACGTTCCTGTTCCGTAGATAATTCCTCTGGGCCTCCTATGTACAGAATGTTTCTATGGCCCAGAGTGATAAGATATTTTGCTGATTGATACATCCCTTCAAAATTTCCGGCTGTTACAGTTTGTATTCCCGATAAATTTGGAATACGATCAAGGAAGATCAATGGGACTATATTGTCTTTTACAATTTCCATCAATGTGCGAGTTGGTTCTCCTGCACAGATGAATACGATACCTGCAACATCGATATCAAGGAGATTCGCAAGTATCTTTTCTTCATTGTTTGCACTCCCTTCTGAATTGCATAGGATGAGCGTATATCCTTGGGATCGGGAAATGCTTTCTATACCTTTTAACAGAAGTGGAAAAAACGGATTTGAAATATCGGGGATGACGAAAGCGATGAGATTGGATTTTCCTCTACCTTGTCGGTCTTTGTGAATTTTCAATGCGTTTTCGATTTTCCTTCTGGTGGAAGGCTTCACTTGATTTGGGTCCGCCAAGAATCTGGAGGCCGTGGCAATAGAGACGCCTGAAAGAATCGATATTTCTTTGAGCGTTATCTGATTTGCCATAGTTGTTCTCCTTTCTGTAAGTAAAATATAACACAGGATTATAAATTTATAATCAAAATATTTCAAAATATTTATAAATTGAAATATTTAAGGCATTATAATTTTTTCATAATTATATATTAGTTTTGAATTATTATATTTTATATAAATAAATATTTGTGTAATTCAAATTTTATTATTTCTCATTATATTGAAAAAAATATTGTAAATTTCAATTTGACAGATTGAATAATTAAGAAAAATAATGAAAACAAAGGAGAGTAAAAAATGAAAAAAACTTTTTTACTGATTTGTTGTATTTGCATTGTTTCTTCCATGCTGTTTGCAACAGGAACTTCGGAATCATCGGCATCAAGTCCTGTATCTGCGACAAAAGGTGTGACTGAGATAACATTTCTGAGTAGTTCTGTGAAACCATACGATACCGCTATGCCACAGATGATTGCTGAGTTTGAACGCCAGAATCCTGACATCAAAGTAAAGCTTGAAATGTTGCCTACCAAGAGCATTTGGGAAGTCGTGGAAGTCAAATTGGGAGCGAAGGAATCAACCCCAGATGTTTTGTTCACCGATAGTCCTTTGATTACCGCATATGTAATGAAGGGGTATCTGGAACCGCTCGACAAGTATTTTGCAAAAGATGAACTCGATCAGTATGTTGATGTCTGCCGCAATTATGGTACTGTTAACGGCTCTTTCTATGCGGCGCCTTTTGTAAACTCATCACAGGTCCTGTATTATAATACAAGGATGTTCGATGAGGCCGGTATTCCCCGGTTGTCAAAAGATCCCGCTGACCGCCTTACATGGGAAGAGGTCGTGGAACTTGCCAAGAAACTGACCATCGATAAAGACAATGACGGAACTCCAGAAGTATTCGGACTTGGTATCTCCCAGATCAGCCGGCCGTATCAGATGCTTACCATGCCGGAATCCTTGGGCGGCAAGCCGATTGGCGCTGATGGCCTTACCGTCAAAGGAGTTTTGACTGACGAAGCGTGGCTGAAGGCCTGTCAGTTCATGTCCGATCTGTTCAATGTCCATAAGGTCGCCCCGAAGGGGGTGAGTGCCACCGACATGCTTGCGTATTTCCCGTCTGAGAAAATCGCCATGCTGCTCGGCCCCGACTACAACCATCTCGCCTACAAGGCCAGCGATTTGGAATGGGATTATGCTCCATATCCGTATTTTGCCGAGGGCGTCCCCGTTACTCCGACCGGAAGCTGGAGTCTTGGGGTCAACAAGTCTTCCAAGAGCAAGGAGGCCGCGGTCAGGTTGATCAAGTTCCTTACATTGGAACCCGGTTGCATTGATTGGTTCCAACTTGACGGACACCTTCCGTCGAACAAGAAGACTATTGAATTCGTGAACTCTCAGGACAAATACAATGAATGGCCGTTCGACATATTCAAGCTCATCAACTATGAGTCAAACAACACTGCGATTCCCCGTCCGTTGAGTCCTGGATATCTTGAGTATGAATCTATGTTGACCAATGCATTTGAAGATATCCGTAATGGCGGCGACATCAAGTCCATTCTTACTGATACGGAAACCCGTATTGATCGGACTTTGCAGAAATACCGCTAGATTCCTGTTTATCGTTTTGTGCCGGCGGTTTCGCCGGCACATATAAAGGAGATTCCGATGACTTGTTCCAAAAAGGAATGGTATGTCCCCTATTTGTTTCTGATTCCCGCTTTCCTAGGGTTGCTGGTATTTCGGCTGTCACCGGTCGTATCTTCCTTGTTCGATAGTTTCACTACGGTGACATATTCCGGCGGCGCTCACAAGAGTTTCTGTGGCTTCAAAAATTATGTATTTGCTTTGACGGATCCGGTATTTCTCAATTCTTTGAAAAATACATTGGTTTTTACGTTGATTGTCAATCCGGTCGAAATCATCTGGGCGTTTGTGCTTGCGCTGATGGTCTATCGTCCGGGAAAGGGTATGGGAGCGTTCAGGACGATCTTTTTCGTTCCGTTCACGATATCGTTGGCAATTACTTCCACAATCTGGGGTATCATGTTCAACCCGAATGGCGGTTTCGTGAATGCGTTGATGGGTCTGGTCAAATTGGGGCCGATGGAATTTCTTACAAGCCCCAAACAGGCTATGGGGAGCATTATCTTCCTTGTCTCTTGGCGTTGCGTAGGATATTGGATGATTTTTTTGATCAGTGGATTGCAGAATATTTCCCGCAGTCTTTACGAATCCGCTTGGATAGACGGTGCTAGGGCGCATCAAAGTTTTCTGCATATCACATTGCCGATGATGAAAAAAACGTTTCTGTTCGTCATTGTCGCCGACACTACGCAGAATTTTCTTATGTTCACACCGATGTATATCCTGACCGGAGGCGGCCCGCAAGGTTCCACCAATGTCGCTATGTATGAGGCGTATAAGAATGTATTCATTTATGCCGACCGCGGGGTTGGAAACGCGATGGTGATGCTCATCATCCTGTTGATTTTGGCTGTTGTGTTTTTCGAATTCAAGTTTATTAAGACAAAGGATTGAATGCCATGGCTACAAGACAAATGATCGTGGGGAAGGTTTTCAAATATATCTTTCTCTGTATATTTGCATTAATATTTTTGCTCCCCATCTATTGGGTCATGGTTTCTTCGTTCAAAACGGACAAGTCTATTTTCGCATCGTTGATGCCATTCAGCGGACAGGCGCTTTTGTTCGATAAGGAACTCTATTTTGGAGCTTTCAAGGATATCTGGGTACATCGCAATTTCGGGCAGGCGATTTTCAACAGCTTTTTTGTGACGTTTTCATCTGTTGCCCTTGGTGTACTGGTCACGTCGTTGTGCGCCTTCTCGTTTTCCGTATTTGAATTCAAGGGGAAAAACTTCCTGTTCGGGCTCGTGCTGGTCACGTTCATGATTCCGTTCAGCTCGATTGCGTTGCCGTTGTATCAGATTGTCAGCAAGCTGCATATGATTGACACCTACTGGGGGTTGATATTGCCTGCGGTCGCAAATGGAATGTCGATATTCTTGTTCCGGCAGTTTTTCATGGATATTCCTACCTCCTACCTTGATGCGGCAAGGTTGGATGGTGCGAAATGGCCGACAATATACGGTAGCATTTTCATGCGCATGTCGATTCCAATCATCGTCAGCGCCGGAATCATCATATTCATGGATCAGTGGGAAGCTTTTCTCTGGCCGTTGCTCGCCGGTCGTTCCCCTTCGATGAAGGTTATCCAAGTTGCCATCGCCGATCTGTCCCAGGACAATGAGATTTATTGGAATCAGATTTTTGCAGCCTGTACATTGTCCATCATCGTACCTGTCATGATAGTTCTTCCGTTGCAGAAATATTACATCATGGGTATCGCGAGTTCCGGTATCAAGGAGTGAGCCATGGAGCGTACGCCGATTATCATAGATTCCGATATGGCGCTGGGGTCTTCACATGCTGATATAGACGATGCGATAGCTATCCTGTTGGCTTTGGATAATCCGTCTCTCGATGTCCTTGCGATAACGGGTAGTGGTGGGAATGTATCAGTCGATCATTCGTGCCGTAATATCGACAGGTTGCTCAAGCTGTTAGGGAAATCGGATATTCCTCATTGTTTTTCGATGAGCCGTCCATTGGATGCTACTCTGTGGGTGGACGCTCGTTGGCGACAACAGGAACAGGAAGATATCCTAGGTCAGGATTGCTCGTTCACCTCCTCTGACTTGATTCGCAAAACATTGCGCGAAAGTTCCGTACCAATCACGCTGATTTCGCTAGGTCCTCTGACGAATATCGCCTTGGCGTTGGTCACGGAGCCGGAACTTTGCAAGAAAGTGCGAAAGCTGGTCATGATGGGCGGATCCTTTAGGACTCCGGGGGTATCCGGCGGACCTGCCGAGTTCAATATTAAGGCGGATCCCGAAGCCGCTGCGTTGGTGATGTGTTTGCCGATTGATATATTGATGTTCGGCCTTGATGTCACAAAGAAGAAGACAGTCCGTCCGGAAGACATCGTTCAATGGGATAGGGGCGATTCTCCATTCCTGCGATATCTTCATGATGCCTCCGAAGCATTCATGCATTTTCGAGCAAAACGTGATGGATACGACGAACCATACGCCTTTTTCCATGACGCCTTGCCAGTAATCTATCTCTCAAATCCCGAGTTGTTTGAAATGGTCCCGTGCTCCATTTCTGTAGATACATCGGGATTCCTCACCAGAGGGGTCACGGTGATAGACACGAAGATCCTGGCTTGCGATGCACGGCATCAGTACGCAGCGGATGTGGACGAGGAGAAAGTGTTCTCGTTGATTCTGAATAGGGTATCCGATGGATATCGAGATATCAAGGGATTCTGATATGAAGCACATCCTGTTCGATTCTGATTTGTTGGGCGATGATTTGATGGCTTTGTATGCGATGGTGTATGATTCAGCGGAGATCGTTGGAGTGACCTCCTATGGACGTCGTACCAGTTCGCTGGATCGGTGCCGAATCGCCCAGGTCTTTCTTGAAGACCATGGGGCGGTCGGTGTTCCTTTGGTCGCTGGTTCCAACGCCCCGCTTCTGCAGGCTCCGCTTGTTGGCTGCACGTTTTGCGACGACGCCATGCAGGATATGAAAATGCGCTGGAGTCCCACGAAGCGATATGCCAATCCAATCCTTTCTCATTTCCATGCCGCCCAGTTTCTCGTTGAGAAAAGCAAGGAACGGAAAAACCTCTCTCTTCTTTGTACCGGTCCGTTGACGAATGTCGCTTTGGCAATACTGCTTGATCCTGGGTTTCCAGATAGATTGGGAGAGGTGGTGATGATGGGGGGTGTCCATGGACGGCGTGGGAATAGTTCCCCTGTGGCAGAAGCAAACATATACAACGACCCGGAAGCTGCGAAAATCGTATTTTCCCATTGCCAGGACATAGTGGTGGTTCCTCTGGATGTCACATTGCAAGTGGCGGTCGACGATCCCATGGCCGCTCGATGTCGGGATCCTTTCATTCGAGATGTCGCTCTCGCTTGTTGTCGCGCCCATGTATGCAAAGGTGGGGCGTCTCTGATGCCGTTGCATGATTTGCTTGCGTATCTCGTCTTGGCCGATTCCGGCTATGTTACAGTGGAACGGCACTCCGTCGATGTCGAGACAGGTTGCGGCCCTGCGCGGGGAATGATGGTGCTGGGAGATGCGACGGAACGAAATCAGCATAGAATTGCCGTTGGTGTCGACCGGGAAAAAGTATTCAATACATTTGATTGTTTGTTCACCAGGAGCTGAAATATGAAAAATCTTGAAGGAATCATTCCATATCTGGTTTCTCCGGTCAATTCAGATGGAAGTGTGAAAACGGAGACTTTGACTCGTCTATGCGATGATTTGATAACCGAGGGAGTCCACGGGTTGTGCGTCTTGGGCAGCGTAGGTGAATTTCCGTATCTGACGGCGAAGCAGAAACAGGTGATCGTTCAGACTGTGGTGCGTGCGGCTCACGGGCGTGTGCCTGTTATTGCGGGTGTCGCCGGATATTCAACCGCACAAGCGTGTGAAGAAGCCTTGGCGTTCGCTTCCTTTGGTGTCGACGCCCTTGTCGTGATGCTTGAATATTATTTTCCTTTGGATGCCGACCAGGTCGCGGGATTCTACCGGGACGTCGCCACAGTCGTACCCGATTGCCCGATAATCATCTATTCAAATCCCAAATACATGCATTGCGATATCCCCTTCGAGGTTTTTGAACGTCTCACGGATGTTCCGAACATTCTGTATTACAAGGACGCTTTCGGCAATACGGGACGGTTACTGACATTGAGGAACCGATTCGGCGATAGGTTCAAGCTGTTCAGCGCGTCGGCCCATGTTCCGTTGTTTGTATCAATGTTGGGGGGTGTCGGCTGGATGGCCGGCCCCGCATGTCTGGTTCCCTCCCAATGTCTGTTGCTCCATGAACTGTACCGGAACAAAGAGATGGATAGGGCGATGGACCTTCAGACCAAGTTATGGGAGATCAATCGGGTCTTCGCCAAGTATGATCTCGCGGCCTGTGTCAAGGCGGGGCTTCAGCATCTAGGGTATCCTGTTGGAATTCCCGTCCCTCCTTTGCGTCCATTGTCTTCTGCGGGAGAGAAAGAGATTTGCTCTCTCATCGATACAATCAGATCAATAAGATAGCCCGTATGCGTGTAAAGAACAATTTTTATATCGCCCTATGCGTGTCCATACTTGCCGCGGCATTGTTTCCTTCTCTTGGCGCGAAACTGCAGGAGACTGGATATCTTTCTGTCATCTGCATCATGTTGATGTATCTCGGGATGGGGTTGTCGACCGATACCGGGCAGTTGGTCCATGGGCTTTCTTGTTGGCGGTTGATATTGTTCGTGCAAGCCGTCCTTTTCGTGCTGGCCCCGATATATGCATTTTTACTGTATCGGGTATTATCCCCGTTTTGCGGTAAGGATGCCGCAATCGGTATTCTGTTCATAGGGTGCATACCTACGACGCTTACTTCATGCATCATGTTGACTCAGAAAATGGGAGGGAATGAAATCGGTGCGTTGTACAATGCGATGTTCTCTCAATTACTTGGGATTTTGGTGACACCTTTGCTCCTTTCTTGGTTTCTCGCTACTCAATACACGGTAGTTACGCCGTTGGGTGATGTTATAGTCAACCTGTGTGTCAAGATGATTGTTCCTTTCACTATCGGACAGTTATTGCGTCCGATCAGAAAGTATCTTGGTCAAATTCCAAAGACGGTTTCTTTCTATGGGATATTCATCATTTTATATATGAATTTGAGTTTTTCCATCGCTCGAGGAGACTTTTTGCATCAACTCGTAAATCTGCTCTATCCTGTTGTCGGATGTTTTGTCCTTTGCTGCCTGTTGTTATTTTCAATCGTCTTGCTTTCCAAATGGTTCAAGTTTTCCTATGAAGATCGTATCTGTTCAATATTCACGGGGGCTCATAAGACTCTTGGTATGGGGATCCCTCTTGCCTCCATTTATTTTCCTGATAATGGCAAGATAGCCATGAAGGTGTCTCTGTTAATCATTGTTTATTATATCATCACCATGATTATATCCGTCTTTGTCGCAGAAAGAATGAAACCATCCAGGGGAGAGCTCTCAGTATGAAAATTCTAAATTATGGGTCTTTGAATATTGATATGGTGTTTTCTGTACCTCATTTTGTACAGGGGGGTGAAACGCTTGCTTCGACATCCATGATGAAGAGCGCAGGAGGCAAGGGTGCGAACCAATCTGCCGCGTTGGGAAAAGCTGGCTGTCCTGTGTATCATGCGGGCAAGGTTGGCCAGGATGGACGTTTTCTTGTGGACCTCCTTTCTTCATACGGGGTTGATACCCGGTTCATCCGGATAACGGACAGACCTTCGGGACAAGCGATTATCCAGCTTGATGAGCATTCTCAGAATGCGATCATTCTTCTTCCCGGTGAGAATATGCGGATTGGACGTGATGAAATTGACGAGACGCTGGCGTTTTTTGGGCCGGGGGATTTGTTGGTGCTTCAGAACGAGATAAATGAGATATCGTATTTGATTGAACGAGCGTATGAGCGCCATTTGTCTATTTGCCTGAACCCGGCGCCGTTCGATGCGTCCGTTTTTGCTTTGCCACTGGATATGGTGGATATGCTGATTGTAAACGAGATAGAGGGCGCGGCGCTGGCGAAGGCTCCTTGCGACACTTCGTTTGAGAAGCTTCTTTCGATTCTCTCGACTGTTTTTCCTGCTACGGAAATTATTTTGACCGCGGGCAAGGGCGGTGCGTATTATGCGTTTGAAAAAGATGTCTACTACCAGGCGATCATTGATAAGCCTGTAGTGGACACCACCGCTGCCGGGGATACGTTCATTGGGTATTTCCTTGCTTCCAGGCTGAGGGGATTGTCAGTTCCCCAATGTCTCTTGAAGGCTACATTGGCTTCCTCGTACACAATATCCAGAGTCGGCGCAATGGAGTCCATCCCCTGTCAGGATGAGGTCTTTGGATAGGCGGAGGACTGAGCATGCGCTTGACAGTACTGCGTGTACGGCAAGCTGAAAGGCGTGAGGCCCCGTCCATTGTCATCACGCGACGGGGAAAGTTTGGTACGCAAGGCGCGGAACCAAGACCGCTTCCGTCCTGGGGGTGTGTTGCGAAGGAGAATGGCTGCATGGCAAAACGCCGGAAGCTTGACAGTACCGTGTGTACGGCAAGCTGAAAGGCGTGAAGCCATGCGACCATTCTCCGAGTAAGGGGTTTTCAAGAGGGGAGATTCATCCTATACTACTCCCAACCGGGGCTCTCTTGCGCCGGATTCTATGGAAAGAGGCGTAGATATGCCAGATAATGAAGAGGACCAGAAGCCCCAGGTTCCCCATGATCCTGTATTGAACGAGAAGCTCTTGAAGACTCGGTCGATTCTTGTATCGGGAGAGATCGACAAGGAGCTTGCCGACCGCGTGATCCGGCAGCTGCTGGTGCTTGAATCGGAAAGCAACGAGCCGATCCGAATATATATCAATTCCCCCGGAGGCGATGTCGACGCCGGTTATGCGATGTTCGACATGGTTCGTTTCGTTTCCTGCGACGTTTTCATGATCGGAATGGGCTTGGTCGCCAGCGCCGCCGCGTTGCTGTACCTCGCCGTACCCGCCGAGCGGCGGCTTGCGTTGCCGAACTCCACCTATCTGATTCATCAGCCCATGAGTGGGATGAAGGGCGTTGCGACGGACATAGAGATCCATGCCCGGCAGATAGAGAAGCTGCGCGGCAAACTGGACCGGCTGATCGCGGAACAGACCGGCAAGACCGTCGATGCGGTGACCAAGGATACTGAACGCGACCATTGGCTGGATGCCGAGGAAGCGAAACAATATGGTCTTGTCAGCAGGATCGTGACCACACGGAGCGAACTGTAGCGTACCTGCCCCCGCCGCATTGGCGGGGAAGCCGTGGGACGGGTAGGGAAAGTGCCGAAGACCAAGTATCTGAGTGAGGCTGAGAAGCGTTACGGACGTCATCTGCTGTACTGGTCGGAGATCTTCAACGGGGTGGGCTTCAGCCTGTTGGGGGATACGATCGTATATATCCTTGCCGTCCATTTCGGCGCCGGAAATATAGCTCTAGGCTATATTTCATCAGCCATATACATCGCCGGACTGATTCTTCCTGTGGCTCCGTTGATTATTCGCGGTCACAACATGATCAAGGTGCAGACCGTCATGTGGGTCTTGCGCGGGGTGTTCTGTTTCACCTATCTCGCTTTGTTCTTCCTGCAAGGCAATCTGGCTGTCATGGTTTTGCTGGCTACCTATACCATCTTCTGTATCTTCAGGATGCTGGGCATCATATTGAATGATTTCACCCAGAAAAGCGTCAGCTCCGTGACGAACCGCGGGCGTGTCGTGGCGAATCTCAACGTCGCCTACCAGGGGTCGTCCATTTTCGTAAAATTCCTCAGTTCGATCATTACCAGCGTCCAACGGTTTTCAGGCCTCGCGGGGTTGATCGGACTCCAGATGTTCGGTGTCTTCGCTTTTATCGGCGCGGCCGGTTGTATCCGGAAAATTCCTTGCCGGGCGAAGGTGGAGTACCAGAAGGGGCGGACCATTTCCGTCATCTTCAAGGAAGCCATGGCCGACATCGATATCCGTATGCGCCTGCTTTTGCGTTGGATTTTCCTGACGTTGACAGTCGTCCTCAGCATGTCCGTACCCTTCATGAGTACGGAACTGTTCCTTGGGTCAAGTCTGGTCATCCTCTATTCAGTCGTGGTCGGGCTCGCCGTGGTGTTGGCCGGAATCGTAAGCCGTCGTTTCGCCGACCGGCTGGGATCCCGTCCGTTGATCATCTGGTCCTGCTGGCTGCTGCTGGTCTCCTTGGCCTGTTGGATATTCGCGCCGCCTCAGCTCGGTGCGATAGCGTTCTTCATTTTCGGGTTCTTCGCGAATTTTTCCCTGTGGTTGATCAATATCCTCGATATCCGTCTGATCGCCTCCGTCATTCCTGACAATGAGGCGGTGAGCTTTACTTCAATGGTGAACTTCGTCATCGCGGTCTTCGCATTGGTCGCTGGTGTGATATCCGGCGTACTGGTCGATCTTGGCGATTCGATTGACGGAATGTTCACCGTCGGGGCGTTCCAATTCGGCAATGATTACTCATTCATGTTCATTTTTGCGTTCGTCCTCGCTTCTTTTGGACTGGCCGTGGCGTTTCGTTTCCGTGAGCGGGGCAGTTATTCCACCAACGAGGCCGCGCACGTCGTGTTCTCCGTCCATGGTATCCAGGCCGTTTCGATGATCGAGAAGCTGGAGCATACCGAAGACCCGGCGAAACGGAAGGCGTTGCTGCTGGCGCTCGGATCCAACCTGACCGGGGTGGCTACAAGCGAACTGCGGGCCAAATTGGCTTCGCCGTTCTCCGAGGACAAACAGGAGGTGATACTGTCCCTCGGCTATCGGCCGCGTCAGGCGTTGGTCGATGATTTGATCAGGATCGCCACTGACGACGATTCGTTCGTGCAGCTTGACGCGATAGCCGCCTTGGGCGCGTATGGCAAGAACGAGAAGGCTCGGACCGCTTTGGTCGGGTTGTTGGACGGCAAATGGTCCTCCGTGCGGTCAGTGGCGAGCAAGTCGCTCGCACGGATTACCGAAGGGCCGGAATACCTCGATACCATCAACCTCCTTTCCATGAACGCACGGCACATCGACGAAGAAATCGACTATCTTATCGCGAAGCGGTATATGGACCGCGAGGGTAGGTTCTACCGCGATTTTTTCCTGTCCGTCCGTCAGGGGCGCAGCGCTACGTTCCGCCAGACCAGATATGCCGTCCTGGCGAGTTTCCTTCATTTTGGGTCCCCGCGGCTGGCCAAGCTGTTTGAGCTGATGAACAACGGGGACGTCAGTGATTTCTTGACCGATTTCCTGACTGAAGCCCGGGACATTTCCGATATTGATGAACATTACGATGAGATTTTCGCCGCTTTCGGCGCGGAGGATTGGAGGAAGGTCCGGGACATCTGTCTTGGTATGGCCTATACCGCTGATGTTTCCTTCGACCAACGGTTCGAGAATCTCCGGCAGGGAATCCTTGCCGCCGCGTCGATGGATCTTTCCCTGTTCGACGTGCAGGATGCGCTCGCCGAGCTCTATTTCTGCTACAGCCTGAAGAAAAACTCCAAGGCATGACGCTTTTTCGTGTGCCGGTTTTCCGGTGCGAAAACCACGTCCGCACATATCAAAACCCCGTTATTGAATCGCTGGCCAGGTTTTTCTGTATATATGGCGGCGGAGGCCGTCATGAAAGTCAAAAGTATTCATTTGCCGATTCTGTTGTTGGTTCTTGCAGGGGGAATCACCCTGTGGTGCGGGTGTCCGATCAGTGGGGAAGACGTCTCTGCTGATGGTCTGGTCGTCATGACCTGGAACGTCCAGAATTTGATGGACGGTGTCGTGGATGGAACGGAATACGATGAATATCTCCCCGATGCCGGCTGGAACGACACCCTGTACCGGAGACGGTTGAAAAACTGCGCCGCCGTCGTGACGGACAAGGCGTCGCCGCTTCCCCATGTTCTGGTTCTTCAGGAAATCGAGAATGACAGGGTGCTTGAGGATCTGCTCGGGCAACGGCTTGCCCGTCTTGGTTTCCTGTGGCATGCGGCGACGGGAGTACCTGGAAGCGCCATACAAATCGGCGTCGTCTCCCGGCTTCCGATTCTGGCGGCAAATATCCACTCGGTTCCCGGCTGCCGGCCTGTACTCGAGTGCAGGATTCAGACGCCCGCCGGGGTTCTGGTCATATTGGCGGTTCATGGAAAATCACGTAGGGAGGGTGCGGCTGAAACCGAGGCGGATAGGATTCTACTCGCGAAGACGGTCCAGACCCTTGTCTCTGAATGGCGAACGGCGGAGCCTGAGGCGTTGGTCCTTGTCGCCGGCGATTTCAATGAAAATCCTGATGCGTCGGCAACGGACGGAGCGGCGGGGCAGACCGCGTTCATCGAAGCCTCGCATCCGAAGGCTTTTGATTATTTCCTTCATGGTTCATTGCTGGTGAGCGGAAACAGGTCGGTCGTCGCTGGCGATGCTTCGGTGTTGTACGCGCCTTGGCTCGATATGGCGTTACGGTTCGATCGGCCTGGTTCCTGTTGGTTTTCCGGAGGATGGCACCGGTATGACCAGGTTTTGGGGACCGGCGGTCTGTTCGACGGCGTTGGGTGGGAGTTCGACGGGGGCGGGGTGTCCGTGGCCGACATCCATCGCTCCCCGGACGGGACTCCTTTCGCATGGAACGCCAGGTCCCGTATCGGTATCAGCGATCATTTTCCTGTGTGGATACGGTTGAAACGCGCCCCTTATGATTGACCGGGGTGTCCGGCATTCCTCGACGGTTCTGAATCGCGGGGCTTGTCCATGCGGGAATGAGGGGTGGGCTTTATGTTCCCCTAGGGTGCATAAGAAAAGCGGAGTGATTTTCCGGAGATTCGTACATCGATGTTGAAACCTCCGTAGTGATTCACATCTGGTTCGGAAATCCTGCGGGTCGCCGGACGATGTCGATGAAAAACGCCGGCGCCATCATGTACAACGGCGTCGGCGTTTTCGTGTCTTTCTTGAAACAAGGCTTGGAGCGGATTGCCTGTCAGTCCTGTTTCTTCGGGAACTTGAGTTCGTAGAATATCTGTTCCAGCTCCAGGGCGATGTTGATGTTGTGAACCACCGGTACCGTACCGTCAGGTTGAATTTGCGGTTTGAGGGTCACGGGGCTGAAATTGAGGATTCCCATGACGCCGGCGTCGAGCAGCCGTTCATAGCTGTCCGCCGCGGCTGATTCCGGAACGGTGATGATGCCGACCTTGACGTCGAGCGCGTTGACGACTTCTTCGATACGGCTGATTGAATAGACCGGTACGGGGCAGGAGGCGTCGCTGTATACCAACGGGTCGGAATCAAATCCGGCCACGACGCGGATTCCATCGGGTTCAAAACCGCTATAGTGCATCAACGCCTTTCCGATACGTCCACATCCGATGATGATGGTGTTCTGCGGGTCGCCCTTGCCAAGGATTTCTCCCAACCGGGTGACCAGTTCGCTGATCTCATAGCCCCCGCGCTTCTGTCCATGGATTTCCAGCTGGGAGAAATCCTTTCGGACCACGGCGGCGGAAACTCCGGCGGCATCGGCCAGATTATGTGCAAATACTTTCTCTAGGCCGACTGATTTAAGACGATTAAGTGCCCGAAAATATCTTGTGATGCGAATAAGCATATCACTGTTCATACTTTTCTCCTCATTTATGTGATAAATGATATATCAATCGGCAATATAGTGCAATATTATTTTAACGAAATTTTTACCGTGGAGATATTTCTACGGCATGCGTCGTCTACGGGAGCCTGACGGCGGACGCACCGACCGGCATCACAACGGAGTGCAAGTGAATATACGGCGGGAACGCCGGGACAATCGGCGGCCCGCTGCTGCATGACGCTCCAGTAGGCTCATGTCCGGCGGCCTGTTGACGTTTTCCTCATACGTTCTTTCTGCCGACGGGCCGAAAATTGAGCGTGCGATATGTGAGGACGGCCGATGCAGGACGGGAGGAATAAGATATTTAACTTGCTGAAAAACTCCATTGAATGCAATATTTTTAACAATGTTCATACAAATTTCATCATTCATGTGAATCAAATCACATGAATCAATTTTGTGGTACAATATTATTTTCTCTTTTTTTACCGTGATCGTGCGATATCTCTTTTGTGTATAGGAATTAGTGTGTACTTTTTTATCGATTTAAGATACTATGGACTGGTGTGAAAATTCTGGAATTTGGAGGTTCCATGTCTGTACAAAATGAAGTCAAGTTCTCCGACGAGCTGATGGCCTACATCAGCGAATGGAAGGAGAAGCAGGGCAATCTCATCATGATACTCCACAAGGTACAGGAAGAGTTCGGATACATCCCCCGCGAAGCTGCGGACAAGGTGTCTGAGCTTCTCGATGTCCCCCTTGCGAAGATCTGGGGTGTCGTCACGTTCTACCACTTCTTCAAGCTTACCAAGCCCGGTGAGCATAATATCCAGGTCTGCTTGGGTACCGCATGCTATCTGAAAGGTGGAGACGTCATCATTGAGGAGCTGCACAAGCTGCTCGGTCTGGATGTCGGCGCTGTTACGGAAGACGGAAAGTTTTCCCTTGAGGCCGTCCGTTGCGTAGGGTGTTGCGGGCTCGCTCCCGTCATGACCGTAAGCGGCGAGGTATTCGGAAAGGTTACCAAGGAACAGGTCCCTGGAATCATCGATAAGTTCAACTAGGACGTACACAAGGATATAGGTGGGAGCGAGGCATGCATGTTTTCCTGTGCGATTTCCTGCTGGATATTGTCCAGAACTCCCTTGAGGCTGGCAGCGGTACGGTTTCGATTTTAATTTCGGAAGACCGGAAAATGTTTCGTTTCATGGTAGTGGACGACGGCAAGGGGATGAGTAAGGAAACGCAGGCCAAGGTGTTGGATCCGTTCTACACGGACGGCGTCAAGCATGCGAAGCGGAAGGTCGGTCTCGGCATTCCGTTCCTGGTGCAATCGGTAGGAGGCGCGGGCGGGGAGTTTTCCCTGGAGTCCGCCGAAGGAAAAGGCACGACGGTGCGGTTCAGCTTTGATCTGACGAACGTCGATACGCCGCCGTTCGGAGATCTGCCTTCCACGTTGGTGGCGATATTCGGACACCCTTCTTCCTGTGAAGTGATCGTGAAACGGACGCTTTCCACTCCACGCGGCAGCGGAGAATGGGAGGCGAGACGTTCGGAATTGCTGGAGGTACTGGGTGATCTCAGCACCAGCGGATCGCTGATCCTGCTCAGAGAGTTCCTGCAATCGCAGGAGGCTGAGCTTGACCCTATACGGGTGGTGCATGACCCCGCCTTGTCGCAACATGGTGTACAGGCCTGAGGAGGCTAGGATACAAATGGCGAAGATGACACTTGAAGAACTCAGAAAACTGAGAGAGAACAAGCAGAATGAATTGAAGAAGCGTGATATCAATGGCAAGGACTGCCAGGTTATCATCGGAATGGGCACCTGCGGTATCGCCGCTGGAGCAAAAGTGGTGCTTGATACCTTCCTGAAGGTTCTGGACGAGCATAAGATCGACAATGTCGCCGTTACGCAGACCGGATGCATGGGGTTGTGCTATGTCGAGCCGACCGTAGAGGTACTGGTCCCCGGCATGCCCGATACGATCTATGGAAAAGTCGACGTGGACACGGTCCGGAAGATCGTCGTACAGCATATCATTGACAAGCAGCTTGTGGCCGACCACGTATTTGACCGGCCTTCCGCTGACATCATCAAGAACGGGGGCAGATAATGGCGTTCAGAAACTATATCCTGGTCTGCGGCGGTACCGGTTGTGAATCAAGCCGCTCAGACCAGATCTACAAGAACCTTATCGCTGAATGCGAGGCCCAGGGCGTCGCTGAAGAAGTGCAGGTCGTAAAAACCGGTTGTTTCGGCTTCTGCGAACAGGGACCTATCGTCAAGATTCTTCCTGAGGATTCCTTCTATGTGCAGGTCAAGCCCGAGGATGCAAAGGAGCTTGTCGCCGAGCATATCATCAAGGGGCGCGAAGTCAAGCGTCTCCTGTATGACAAGGACAAGAGTACGAAGCATGCGCAGGTGGAGGACATCAAGTTCTACCAGAAGCAGTTCCGTATCGTCCTGCGCAACTGCGGTTTCATCGATCCTGAGAACATTGATGAATATATCGCCCGGGAAGGCTATGAGGCCCTTGAGAAGGCGTTGTTCAACATGACTCCGGACGATGTCATCTCCGAACTGAAGACCGCTGGTCTCCGCGGCCGTGGCGGCGCCGGCTTCCCGACCTGGATGAAGTGGAATTTCACCAAGCAGGCGGAAGGCGATGTAAAGTATGTCGTCTGTAACGCCGACGAGGGCGATCCCGGCGCCTATATGGATCGCTCCACACTGGAAGGCGACCCGCATTCCGTGCTTGAGGCCATGACCATCTGCGGTTATACCATCGGGGCCCATCAGGGATACATCTACATTCGTGCGGAATATCCTCTGGCCATCCATCGTCTTGAAGTCGCGATGAAGCAGGCTCGGGAATACGGCTTGCTCGGCAAGGACATTCTCGGCAGCGGTTTTGATTTCGATATAGAGATTCGTCTCGGCGCCGGTGCGTTCGTCTGTGGCGAAGAGACGGCTCTGCTCCAGTCCATCGAAGGACATCGCGGCATGCCTACGCCTCGCCCGCCGTTCCCGGCCGTCAAGGGGTTGTGGGGCAAGCCGACCGTTATCAACAACGTCGAGACTTGGGCGAACATTCCGGTGATCATCACCAAGGGCGGTTCATGGTTCTCTCAGATCGGTACCGCCGACAGCAAGGGCACCAAGGTGTTCGCATTGACCGGTAAGGTCTGCAACTCCGGCCTCGTCGAGGTTCCGATGGGTACTACGTTGCGTGAGATCGTCTTCGACATCGGCGGCGGTATCGCCCACGGCAAGAAGTTCAAGGCTGTGCAGACGGGCGGGCCTTCCGGCGGCGTCATCACCGAGCAGGACCTTGATACCCCGATCGACTATGCGTCGTTGCAGCGCATCGGCTCCATGATGGGTAGCGGCGGTATGATCGTCATGGACGAGGACGACTGTATCGTGGACGTCGCCAAGTTCTACCTGAACTTCACGGTCGATGAATCCTGCGGTAAGTGCGCTCCCTGTCGTATCGGTGGTCGTTCGTTGTGCAATATCCTGGAGAAGATTACTCGTGGAAACGGCACTTTGGAGGATATCGACCGGCTCAAGGAGATCAGCCTCGCCATGAAGAAGGGGTCGTTGTGCGCGCTCGGTCAGACTTCCCCGAACCCGGTTCTCTCCACTTTGCGCTACTTCCCGGATGAGTACATGGCCCATATCCTGGACAAGAAATGTCCCTCCGGAAAGTGCAAGAAGCTGATCTCGTTCCAGATCAACCCCGCCAAGTGTATCGGATGTACCGCTTGCGCCCGCAAGTGCCCGGTAGGCGCTATCAGCGGAGAGAAAAAGCAGCCTCATTCGATCAACCCCGCCACTTGTATCAAGTGCGGAGTCTGTAAGGAGACTTGTAAGTTCGGAGCCGTGGAGATCCACTAGGACCAGGCTGAGGAGGAATCAATTGAGTATGGTACATGTAAAGATAAATGGAATCCCTGTCGAGGTAGAAGAGGGTTCGACCGTTCTCCAGGCCGCCAAGAAGGCGAACGTAACGATCCCCACCTTGTGTTATCACCCGGATCTGAAGCCTTGGGCTTCCTGTGGTCTGTGTGTCGTCAAGCAGGAAGGGTCTGCGAAGATCGTCCGCGCCTGCGCGACCCCCGTCGGGGAAGGCCAGAGCTTCATCACCAACGATGATGAGCTGTTCCAGGTTCGCAAGACGATTCTGGAGCTGATGCTCAGCACTCACCCCGCGACCTGTCTGACTTGCGGTCGGAACGGCATGTGCGAGCTTCAGCGTCTTGCCGCCGAGTTCGGCATTCGCGAGCAGCCGTATGAGGTCCGTGTCAAGGCGTTGCCGAAGGATACTTCGACGACTTCAATCGTCCTTGATCCTACCAAGTGCATCAAGTGCGGTCGTTGCGTGCAGGTCTGTCAGGACATGCAGGGTGTATTCGCCCTTGAATTCATTGGTCGAGGGGATGGTACCGTGATGGCTCCCGCCGCGATGCTCCAGCTGGATGACAGCCCCTGCATCAAGTGCGGTCAGTGCGCCGCCCACTGTCCCGTCGGCGCCATCTATGAGAAGGATGAGACCGCCGCGTTCCGCAAGGCCGTGGCTGATCCCGACAAGCATGTGGTGGTCCAGATCGCTCCCGCGGTCCGTGTCGCCCTTGGCGAAGCGTTCAATCTGCCCGCCGGAACCATCACCACCGGCAAGATCTACACTGCGTTGCGCCGTCTTGGCGCCGACAAGGTGTTCGATACCAACTTCTCCGCCGACCTGACGATCATGGAGGAGGGGACCGAACTTGTTCAGCGTCTGACCAAGGGTACCGGCGTGTTGCCGCAGATTACGAGCTGCTGCCCCGCTTGGACGGATTATATGGAGAAATATTATCCCGATATGATCCCCAACTTCTCTACCGCAAAGTCTCCGATGATGATGCAGGGTGCGGTCACGAAGACGTACTACGCTGAGAATGCGAAGATTGATCCTGCGAATATCTACTCGGTGGCGATCATGCCTTGTACCGCCAAGAAGTTCGAGATTTCCCGTGACGACAATATGCAGGCTTCCGGTTTCAATGATGTCGATTTGGTTCTTACCACGCGCGAGCTGGCGAGACTAATCAAGTCGGCCGGTATCGATTTCATCGATCTGCCGGATGAGCCCGCCGACAGTCCGATCGGCGAGTACGCTGGCGCCGGTACGATTTTCGGCAACACCGGCGGCGTCATGGAAGCGGCGATCAGAACCGCATACTTCGCTATCACCGGCGAGGAGCTGAAGAACGTCGAGGTCGAGGCTGTCCGTGGTATGGATGGAATCCGAAAGGGTGAAATCGAAGTCGCTGGAAAGAAAGTTCGTGTCGCGATTGCCCATGGTATGGCGAACGTCAAGAGCATCATGGAGGAGATCCGTGCCGCCCGTGTGGCCGGTGCAGAGCCCCCCTACGAGTTCATTGAAGTCATGGCCTGTCGTGGCGGTTGTATCTCCGGCGGCGGCCAGCCGTACGCCAGTACCGACGACGTCCGTGCAAAACGTATCGACGGCCTGTACGAGGATGACCGTGAGAGCGAATTCCGCTGCTCCCACCAGAATCCTTCGATCAAGAAGATCTACGCCGACTACCTTGGCGCACCCTTGAGCGAAAAGGCCCATCACCTGTTGCACACCACCTATCAGGAGCGGAAGGTCTACAAACACTAACCCCCGTGCGTGGTTTTGCAAGGGAGGGCGTTGCAAAAGCCGTTTGGCTTGAGCGGCGCCCTCTTTTTTTGACGACCAAGAGACTGCCGAATCTCCGATGACTGCGACACCTCACCGACCTTTTGAGACTGCTAGAGCGACCCTAGAATGACCCTAGAATGAGCCCGGAGTGAGCCCGGAGTGAGCCTAAGAGGCCGGGTCCTAAAAGGATCCGGCCAGAGTTTCAATCAGATGAAAGAGACGGCTTTTCTCATTCATCTGATATAATTATAGTTTATTATTCCTATTTAGGAAGTCTACAAAGCAATAGCTTATTGCTATTTCCAGACGCCAGCACTAGGTATTCCCCATTCGGTGTAACCGCTCCATGGTTCGGTACGAAGGCGCCGCAGTCGAGTTCTCCGATATGGTTGAGCGTCCCATCTGAACTCATCGTGAAGCAGTTCACGTTTTTTGAACCGCTGGCGATTACGTACAGGTATTTTCCTGTGGGATGCAGGACGATCTGTTCTATGTTCTGCATGGCGCGGATGGTCGCGGGGCTTCCTGCCTTGACTGTTTGCGTCTGTTCCCATTGGCTGCCGCTTATGTAGGAGAACCGTGTCAACAGATTACCGGAGCCAGCGACGACATTGCTGTCGTCGGAGAACCCTACGGCTCTGACTCCGGAAAGCCCGGTGACGCCTGAGGTCTTGTAGTCGAGGTAGCATGCTAGACCGAATACTCCGCTTTGACTCCTGCTCATGATTTTCATGGAGTTTTCCGTGGAGCTGATGACTGCGAGGCATCGGTTGCCCGGCGACGTAACCGCCATGGTTCCCTTTGTATGCGGAACGGTCGCGTTGCTCCTCCATGTCATCCATCCATATTTCCAGCCGCTTTCATCCGTCGCCCCTGGATTTTGTCCCGCCGCATAGCATCCCAGCGGATCCGTTACGAATACGACGCCTTGGATCTGGTCATAGAACAGCGAACTGGTTTTTGTAAAGGCTTTGTCCGCCGCAATGGTCCCGTCGCGATGGTATTTTTTGGTGAGGGAATACGTCGTTGGATCATACTGGTACAAAGTCACGCCCGGTTCGACGGATTCCGCCGTCACGACAAGATCCGTATCGGGCACGGGAAGGATATCCGTTATCCCTCTGGTGTGGTAAGCCGCGCCGGTCGCATAGGTCTGGAGCAGCTGGATGCTGTCCCTGATCAACCTGGCGACCTGTAGGGTGTTTTGTCCGGAATTGCCCAACAGCAGCTTCCCATCGGAGAGGAATGCGATCCTGGTCGCGCCTGAAAGATTGATTCCTCCCGTCCCGTCGTTGATTTCAGCTACGAGGATCGGTACGCCGGCCGTTCCCGTGATCGTGGCGCGAAAAGGGTAGCATGCCGACCCCGCTGAGGCGAGCATGGCTCCCTGCACTACGACATCCAGCCGATGCTCTCCGGCTTTTGGAGTGAAAGTGAAGGAATTGCCTGTACTTTTCTCCACGCCGTCCAGATACCATTTTATCGACAGGGAATCACTGGAGGACATCCCCGGTACTTCCAGCGACGCGGTGGTCGGAGCCATGGCCGGCAATTCGCTGGACAAGCCTTTGATCGTACAGTCTATGGGAGTCCCCAGCTTGTTGATCAGTCTGAGTGTTCCGGGACTATCGGGATATTTATCCAGATCCAGCGTAATGACCCCTTCGGTAACCCTGTTGCCGACGATCCTGATAGCCTCCGCGCAGCCTGCCACTACAGTGTCGTCGCTATACAGCCTGGCCTGGATGGTATAGGAGCCCGCCTCATGCTCTGCGCTGTAGACGGCGGTACCCGCCGTCAGGTCGCAGCTGGTCGGACTGACAGCGGTTCGCTGGCCTCCCTGTGTAGTCAGCTCCAATTCCAGTCTGGGGGACTGTATGCGGCTGGTGTCCCAGGAGAAGTGTATTCTCATGGTTCCTTTCCCCATCAACTGGTTCAACGTGATCGTCGCGGTAGATGGCGATGGCGTCAGCTGGAAGGTTGTCGAGCCTTGGATCAGGTCTATGCCGTTGCTGTTCCGGCCTATCGCGGTCAGGTTCCATGAACCTATCAGCAGCCCCTCTATGGACAGCGCCGCGTTTTTGCTCTCAACGTTGAAAGTGCTTCCCTGAGGCCCCTGTCCCGATACGACGTACTTCGTGACATCGAGAGGAACTCCGGAAGGGACTATCGACCTGCCCGCCGCATCAGAGGTCGAGAGCTGCAGCTTCAACGTAGCCGTCGTCGGATCCTCCGCGCAGGACGGGCAGAGAATCATCGCGATCACCGCGATTGCGATGAACATCGTGGAAATTTCATTTTTTCGTGTCATGGCTTTGCCTCCGCCCATCACCATGCGTAAAAAAAACCGTGGTGATTCAAAACCTACGAATCCGATAGCTGGGACGCCGGTTCCGTAGGCGGCCCCTCCATTCAAGCCTCCAATGGAAAACCGACGGCTTTGAGGATGGAACGCGCCGGACGGCAGAGGATTCTCGTGAGGAATGATGACGGATATGGTGCAGATGCATTGAGTCCTAAAAGAAAAATGGATATATTCAAAGCATGAAGCTAAAAAACATTCTCTCACCTACATTGGTGAAGGTCCATTTGGATGGGACTACAAAACAAGAAGTAATCAAGGAATTGCTCGCCCTGTTGGTCGAGGACGGCAAGGTGCAGGACGCCGAGCTGGCGTACCATGACATGATGGAACGTGAAAAGACCATGTCCACCGGTATACAGCATGGCGTCGCCATCCCCCATGCGAAGACGAAGGCTGTGAAGGATCTCGTCGCCTGCATCGGCATCAAGCCGGAAGGAGTTGATTTTCAATCCTTGGACGGTGAGCCGAGCAAGATTTTCATCATGACCCTTTCTCCGTACGACAGGGTCGGCCCCCATGTGCAGTTCCTTGCGGAGATCAGCATGGTGATCAAGACCCCTGAAGCCCGGGATCGGCTGGTCAGCGCCAAAAGCGTCTCCGATATTTTGTCCGTTTTCGGCCTGTAGACCGATTCAATATGGAAACTATCCTTCTTGAACAAGAAAGGAGGGGTAGGTCTTGTCCGTCTGAACGAAAGCCGCCGTTGCGCAAGGTTCTGCTTCGAAAACATCTACATCCCCGTTTGCCGGGCGGTTTTTCTTCATTACAACGTCTGGGGAGGACGTCATGTCTCATGAAATGATGATTCTGGTGCTTCAGCTTGGGGTGATTATCATCGCCACTAAGTTCTGCGGTACTTTTTTTTCCAAGAAACTCAAACAGCCGAAAGTGTTGGGAGAGCTTGTCGCGGGTATGCTCATAGGCCCCTATGTCCTCGGCGCCATCCCCTTGCCGGGGATCGGCCCCCTGTTTCCGGTAATGGCGGGTTCTTCCGTTCCTGTATCCGTGCAGCTGTACGGAATTTCCACCCTTGGTTCCATTTTCCTTCTGTTCAACTCCGGGCTTGAGACCGATCTTCCTACCTTTCTCAAATTCAGCGGGAAAGCTACGGTCGTCGGCTTCGGCGGCGTGATCATCTCGTTCCTGCTGGGGGCCGGGATCACTGTGCTGCTCCACCCGGAAGTCCATTCGATCATGGATCCGGAAGCGTTGTTCCTTGGTACCGTCTGTACTGCGACCTCCATCGGCATCACCGCACGTATCTTGAGTGAAAACAAAAAGATATCGATGCCGGAGGGCGTCACCATCCTTGCGGCGGCGGTATTGGACGACGTCATCAGCATCGTCCTGCTGTCCGTGGTCGTCGGTATTTCCACAGTGGAGATGAACGGCGGCTCCATCGCTTGGAGCGGCATCGGCCTGGTCGCGTTGAAGGCCGTCGGATTCTGGGCCTTGTGCATGGTGGTCGGCATTCTGCTCGCTCCACGTTTTACCAAAGGGATGAAGCGGATCCGTTCCATCGGTATTGTAGCCGAAGTATCGTTCGGCATCGCGTTGTTGCTCGCCGGGCTATCCGAGATGGCGGGGCTCGCCATGATCATCGGCGCCTATATCACCGGGCTCTCGTTGTCCCAGACCGACGTCGCCCATGAAATCAGTGAACGGACGAAAGCCGTCAGTGAATATTTCGTTCCCGTATTTTTCGCGGTCATGGGCATGATGGTCGATTTCGGAGCTATGAAATCCGTGCTTGGTTTCGGTATCCTGTTCGCGTTGATCGCGTTCGTCGGCAAGCTCATCGGTTGCGGCGCTCCCTCCTTGCTGGTCGGATTCAATCTCCATGGAGCGCTTCGAATCGGCGCCGGCATGCTTCCTCGTGGCGAAGTGACCCTGATTGTCGCCGGCCTGGGGCTCGCTTCCGGGGCGATCGGTCCCGACATGTTCGGCGTAGCCGTCATGACGATGCTGCTGGCCAGCCTTGCCGCACCTCCGTTGCTGGTCGCGACCTTCAAGGGCGGCAGCGGTTACAAGAAATCCCTCGCGGTCAAGGAAGAACCGGATATCATCACCATAGAGCTGGAGTTTCCCAACCGCAGGGCCGTCGATTTCGTCAGACGTTCGCTTGCCGACGGATTCCGTGGCGAAGGGTATTTCATCACCTCTCTGGAAGGCGTGAATCCCGCCTGGCAGATCAGACAGGACGAAACGATCATCACCATGGCCGTCGTCAACGGAATGAAACTCACCCTTTCGGCGAAGCAGCAGGATGAATCCTTCGTCCGGCTGATGCTCTCTGAGACGTTGGCGGATTTCCAGGAGTTCGCGGACAGCCTGAAGACTATGGAGAGTCCCGACATGATGGGGGCGAGGCTGTTGATCAACATGTTCAGCGACGAGGACCAGCAGCGGGAAAAGGTTTCTGCTGAAAAGCCCGCGGAGAAAAAATAACGTCTATGGAGCGGCTGGTCGTCACCGATGCGTATCCGACCGGAGAATTTCAGAGGTATGAGATCGTTTCCGGTTTCACCTGGGATGATGTTTCGTTCGTCTCCGGCCATTGTACGGCGGAGGCCGTCGCTTCGTTGGCTTCGTTGTACAGGACTTTCATCATCCCGAAGGCTCCGAGGTCATACGGAGCCTTGTGTTTTTGTCATGTGCCGGAACATATCCCCGTTCCCGCTTCATTCGCCGCGAGGACGGGCGACGGTGTCTTCCTCGACCGGCAAGCGTTGGTGACGTACCATGTGTCGAAGTTGATATCTTGTGGTAGCGTCACGGTTCATGATGGCCGGCTCCGTTCCTCCGATACGTCAGTCAACGGTTTTTTCCGACTTCTAGCCGATTCTGGATATCTTGTCGTCGTGCATGGGGCGGCCGCCCGTCCGCAGTATCTGCCGGTCTCTTCCCTGATGGATTTCCCGAGCAGGATTGAAAAAGTCCACCGCGCAGGGGCCGGGCCGTCCCCGTTAGTATGCAACGCCCATTTTTTCCTGATGGAGGTCTCCGACCGGGAGTCGCCGTACGACGTCCTCGGTACCCCGTATGGCTTGGCGGTGAAGGACGGAGTGGTTTCGCAGCCTCCGTTGAACCATCGGGAGGCGCTTCTTGTCGATCGGTCTGGCCGGGTGAAGGTAGGATATCCGGAGCTGACGGAGCTTGGCGTCGTGATCGACGGCCGGGAGTACAGGGACGGTCAGAATTGTTCCTTCTACGACAGGCCCCGGTGCAGGGTGACTCCCCCATGCCGTGGTACGGCGATATTGGTAGTGAATGATCGTGTCGTCGCGGTGAAGCCAGGAGGTTCCGCCGTGGTGCCGATGGCTGGATTCATCATCCAGAGCGATGAAACGGTCGAGGTACATGATGTATCGGTAACCTATCGCGGGATGGAGGATTGTGCGTTCGGTGTCCAGGTAGGGCCTGCGATGGTCGATGCTGGCACGCTGATTGACTATTTCCGTTGTCCTTTCTATGGTGGAGAGGGGGTGGCGTATCCTCCGACGGTGTTTTCCCTGCCGTACGACAGCGTAGCGGCCGCCCGGATGGGCATAGGTGTACGGAAGGGCGAACCGTTGCTCCTGTGGGCTGAGGGTTTTGGCAAGCTGGGGTATAGGAGGGGGGAAGAGAGTACCGGAAGCGTTCTCCCTGAATTCGCCAGGTATTGCAAAGGACTCGGACTCAGCGATCTGGTCAATCTTGACGGCGGCGGTTCCGCCCAGATCGTTTCAGATGGCCGCCGGTTGTTGAAGATCTCCGACCGACAGTTGGAGACGAACGATGAAATGGAACGTCCTGTTCCGACCTGTCTGTTGATATCCGGGCGGTAGCGTTCCTTCGGAACCAGATGGTACGAAACGACTGGATGGGCGGCATACAAGAAACGGATACAAGCTCCGGTTGCCAAGATTCGGTTACCGTACAGGGAAGATATTCGAAGGAGAAAAGGGTTTGCAACAAGGAAACATGACAAGGACAGTGCTACCGCACGGCCTTGGAGTAATGACGCAGGATACCCCACGTATCCGGAGGGTTTTCGACGGGATTTGTGGTTATGGCAAGGAACAAGACCATGAGCATAGTATAACTATGTGAGTGGACGTAGTGACGCCGCCATGAACACAAAGACCGAGAAGGAGTCAACTATAAAGAATGAGTAATCTGAAAAAAAGATCAGACTTTCTCCTCACAGTACTTTTCACCTCTGGTCAAGAGGATGAAAAGAGTGCGTATGAGCTTGTTCATAGTTGCAACC
>JAEXDQ010000030.1 GCA_023401595.1 Spirochaetota bacterium | reverse complement strand
TCGGCGGCGAAGGCGGAGACGAACGCGGTTACCAATACCAACAGGATTGCGATTGACTTTTTCATTTTTGTTTCCCTTTATCGATTGTGCAATTTTCAAGTGCTCATCCCTAAGCACATCCACAATATACCTGTACGGCGGACTTATGTCAATACATCGTGTAAAATTTTTCAAATATTTTTTAAAAAACCCACGAAATATCTACAATTCGATACAATGCAACAATATAACATTTGACAAAAGTTCATCACATTCATCACCGACGGTCATGATATGTCGGCAGGACGGGGCGAGGCCCGCGCGGGGACACGCAGAAACCGCCCAAGAACAGGGGGACATGTGACACCAATGAAGGAACAGGGACGTCATATCAGCGACTACGCCGTCATAGGCCGGTTGCAAACGCCCAGAACGAAGGATACGGCCATCTGCCGGGTCAACCGATAGAGCGTCAACAGACAGGAGCGTGCCATGGCAAGTAAGCTTCTGGGACGCAAGACAAGGAGACAAGCGACAAGTCAAACGCCATCGCTCCTACGCCTATGGCCATAGCAAGTGAAATCCGCACGTCATTCAATAAAAAAAGGAGTATCGTTGAAATCATACAGCATGGTTTCAACGATACCCCTTGGCACGTGCCTGTCGCACGGAAAGTTAATAAGCCAGTATTGTCAGTCCTGCAGCAAATCCAATACCTTCTGGATCTCCTGTTGCCGCAACATATCACGTTCAGCGGCGTAGGTATCGGGATCAAGATAGGTAAACGTACCCTCTTCGACCTCGGGAATAGACCATTTCGGCGTTATGGAAGTCGGAGCCGCAGGGACGGAAGCGGGCAGGTTCTCGGCCACGGCCGGAGCGGACTTCGCGACAACGGGTTCGGCGACAACAGGCGCCGCGGGCGTAGGCTTGGTCACCGGGACAGGCTCAACGGATTTCTCGGAAGCCACCTTAGGCGAGGAGGACACCACGGAAGCCTCTATGGCATCCAAAACCTTAGGTACGATCAACGGAACAAGATCGCCGACGATCTGGGGCTTGTACTGCTCATAGGCCGCAGTCAAATCCTGCATCGTCAAATAATCCAAATGGGGCTTCAACGCCTCGGCCACCGCGGGCATATAGGAATCGAGGTTCGCTTCAAGCGCCGCGACTACCTGAGGCACCACTTGGGGAATCAACGCATCGACCAGCTGCGGGATATACGCCTCGGCCCTCGCGACCAACCGGGGTTCAAGGTCTTTCAGCAGAATCGCTTCAAGCTGGGGAACATAGGACTCCGCTTTCTCGATCAACCGGGGCTCAAGGTCCGCCAGCAGAACCGCTTCAAGCTGCGGGATATAAGACTCGGCCTTGGCGACCAGCTGAGGTTCAAGCTCCTTCAGCAAAATCTCTTCAAGCGCCGGGATATAGCCTTCCGCCCTGGCCACCAGCTCCGGTTCGAGCTTCGTCAGCAACAAGGCCTCAAGATCAGGAAGATACTCTTCGGCACGAGCCACCAGCCGCGGCTCCAAACGGGCAAACAGCGCATCTTCAAGCTGAGGCTGCATGGCCTCTATCAGCTGAGCCTGGTCAACTTGGGCGTCCGACTTCAGCCGGTCGGCCAGAACGGGGGCAAGCTCATCGGCCAACCGCGGAAGCAATTCCTCCATCAATGCGTCGGTATCAACGGACGCGGCGGGCGCGGGCACGACAGTCTCTACCGGTTGAGGTTTGAGACGCTCCGGTTCAGGAATCTCCAGCAACGGCTTGGTCTGTCTGGTACGAGCGGCTTCAAGAAAATCCTCGGAGACCCCGCTATAGCCAATGATACACATCCCCGTAAAGCAGAATATGGACACCACTACGGTGATCGTCAGAATATTTACCAATTTCTGTCTCGTCATAACACTATCCTTCGCCATCAGCCGGCAGGCATACCACAATTATCCCTGTGGCAAGGACATCCTGATATTCATCGTATCACAAAACTCCATAACTTGTCGATGAATTAACGCAGGATCACCATCATTGCCCATGACCACTACCGGAATACGGCCCTTGAAAACGTCCGGATTGATATCAGCCTGAGCCTTTTCCCGCGCCCTGAACGCCTCCCAGGAAACCTTGTCCCGCTCTTTCGCACGACGGTACCGGGTGTAGAAAGGCACACGTATGAACACGACGGCATCGCATAGCATATCAAGACGCATCCGGTAGAGCAACGCCGCATTCAGTACAACCGCAGGTTCACCGGCGGCTTTCGCCTCCGCTATCAGCCGACGGCATTCGTTCACCATCCAGGGGTGGCTGATCGCCTCCAGCCTCTTCAGCTGGGAAGGGTCGCCGAACACGATCTTGCCCAAGACCTTCCGGTCGATGGAACCGTTCGCCGCCATCACCTGAGGCCCGAAAGCCTCGGCGACACGAACCGCTTGGGCGGCCAGCGCCCCGTGCCCCAGCCCATCGACATCGATCACCCCGATACCCAACGCAGCGAACTCATCCGCGAAACGGTCCTTCCCCGCGCAGGAACGGCCAGTCAACCCAATCACCAGCATCAGTGCATCTCCCCCCAGCTATGGCCGAACTCAACGCTGGCCTTCAACGGAATCGATAGCTTGACGGCGCGCTCCATCTCCTCGCAGACAAGCCCGCGCATCTGTTCCAGCTCCGCTTCCGGCACCTCGAAGATCAATTCGTCGTGCACCTGGAGCAACAGCTTCGACTTGACCCGCTCTACGGCCATACGTTCGACGATATGGAGCATCGCCAGCTTCATGATATCGGCGGCGGTTCCCTGTATGACGGTATTGACCACCACACGTTCCGCGCCGGCCTTCTCCATCTTGTTCGCGCTACGGATTTCAGGAACGGCGCGTTCATGCCCGAGCAAGGTCCTGACCATCCCCGTCCGTTCAGCTTCGACCCGCGTCTTTTCGACAAAGCTCTTCACCCCGCTGTACCGGGAGAAATAGGCGTCTATGAACGCCTGCGCCTCGGCCCGCTTGATCTTCAGCTCATTGGAAAGCCGGAACGACGACATCCCGTACATGACCCCGAAATTGATGGTCTTGGCGATCCTACGCTGGTCGGCGGTCACTTCGTCGCCAGGCACGCCGAATATCAGCGAAGCGGTATGACGGTGGACATCGACACCGGAAAGGAACGCCTCCTTCAAGCCGGGGTCGTCGGCCATATGGGCCAGTACGACCAGTTCAATCTGGGAATAGTCGGCGGAAAGGAACCGGCAGCCGTCGGCGGGTATGAACGCATCGCGGATACGACGTCCGTCGTCGCTCCGTACAGGAATATTCTGAAGGTTGGGATTACGGCAGGACAACCTGCCGGTAGCGGTCCCGGTCTGGATGAACGTGGGATGCACCCGCCCCGTAGAAGCGTCTATCAGCGACGGCAAGGTGTCGATATACGTATTCTTCAGTTTGGCGAGCCCGCGATGCTGCAAGATCAACGCCGGAACAGGGTCAAGGTCGGCAAGGCTTTCCAGCGTATCGGTCGCCGTGGAGAAACCCGTCCGGGTCTTCTTTCCCGTCGGCAGGTTGCGCTCGACGAACAGCACCTGTTGAAGCTGCAACGGAGAGTTGATGTTGAACTCATGGCCGCAGACCGTATAGATCTCCTTCTGAATCGTCTCCAGCCGCTGGCCGACTTCATCTCCGAAATCCGACAGCCGCGAAGCGTCGAGCCTCACCCCCGTCAGCTCCATGTCGGCAAGGATCGTCAGCAACGGCATCTCCAGGTCGGACATCAGCTTCGACATCCCCCGTTCTTCAAGCATCCTGCGAAAACGGAGATAGAGCCGCCAGGTCACATCGGAATCCTCGGCCCCGTACGCGGTGGCCGCGTCAAGCGGAACATCGGAGAACAGCTTGCCCTCCGGAACGACGTCGGTATAGTGAATCGTCTTGTAATGGAGATGGTATTCGGCGAGGATATCCATGTTGTAGGACATTCTGGAGCTGTCCAGCAGCCATGCGGCGACCATGGTGTCAAACACGACCTTGGAGGGACGGACACCCCAGCGGCACAGCACTTTGTAATCATACTTGATATTCTGACCGACCACGGCGATCCGTCCGGTCTCAAGATACGACCGGAGCAACCGTCTCACAGGCTCATCCTCCAAAACCCGGATTCCGTCCGCAACAAGCGGCACGTACCAGGCCCGTTTCTCAGCGTTGGTAAAGGAGAAGCCCACAGGAACGGCCTCCATCGCCTCGACGCTTGTCGTTTCCAGATCCAGCGCCATGACGCCCCCCTCGCCCTCCATGCGCGCCAGCAGCTCCTCCAGACGTTCAAGCGAGGCGACCGGTTCATAGGAACACCCGCAGGACTTCATGTCCTCCAGAGGTAAGACCGCCTCCTCCGATGGCTCCGCCTCCGACAGCTCGGCTGGGTCGGAACCGGCGTTCTTGGAAACCGGGGAGGAAACCGAGGCCATCATCTTCTTCATGCCGGAGACAAGGCTCTTCGTATTGGCCTTCTCCAACAGGGGGATGGCCTGATCGTAATGCACCGTCTCGACAAGGAACTCAGAGGTGTCGAAGGAATCGACGTGGAAGATGTCGTTACGCAACGCGACCAGTTTCCTGCTGAGCGAGGCCATCTCCCTGCCCGCCTCCAGCTTGGCCTTCACCCCTTTGGAGCAATTCTCCAGATGCGCATAGATACCGTCCAGATCCCCGTATTCCTGCAACAGCTTGACCGCGCCCTTCTCTCCGATTCCGGAGACCCCGGGAACGTTGTCGGAGCTATCGCCCAACAGGGACAGGTAGTCGACGATCTGAGACGCGGCGACCCCGAACTCCTCCTCGACCTCCTTCTCGCCGAACAACCGATAAGACGTCTCGCCCTTCTTGGGGGGACGCAGCGCGAACGTATGGAAATCGACCAGCTGAAGCAGGTCCTTGTCGCCGGTGACCATGATGCTTTCGATATCGAACCGTTTCGCATTTTCGCACAGGGTGGCGATGATATCGTCGGCCTCCACCCCCTGCTTGCTGATCTGGGGAATGCCGAGGGCTTCAAGCACCTCGATGATCCGGGGGACTTGTTCGTGGAGATCAGGCGGAGCGGCGTCCCGGTTGGCTTTGTAAGGCTCGTACATCTCATGCCGGAACGTCGGCCCTTTGGTATCCATCGCAACGACCAGATAGTCCGGCCTGTAGTCCCGTAACAGCATCAGGAGCGTATTGAAGAAGCCGAACAACGCCGAAACGTTCTTTCCTTCGCCGTCCCGCAAGGGCCGGTTGATGAACGCAAAATAGGAACGGTAGATCAGGCCATACCCGTCTATGATATAGAGCCGCTTCCTGTTCGCGGAATATTTCGGAGCTTCCGGCTGATTTTCGCTAGCGTCCGGAGATTCCAGAGCATCGTCCTGTACTTTTTCCGCGCCGACTGTTTCCGGAGATTCTTCCAGAGGAGCAGACTGAACCATGGCGGGAGCTACGGAGGGCGAGACAGGCTCGCCAGCCCCCCCTGACGGAACCTCCTGCGGCGACGCCTGGTCGTAATCCTGTTCAGAAAACAATTCGCAGTCTTGATAATCACTCATTCGAAAGCTCCTCTTTCCTCATTGCCAGGCGTCAGCCGGAAACATGCAGTCTCAAGGTATCGAACGCCACATGGACCGATTCGGGCAAAGACTCCTCAAGCTCCTGGTGCAGACACTCATGGCAGAGATGCGTCAGGTACGTCTGGCGCGCGCCGATCCTTTGCGCCGCCTCCACAGCCTGACCGATTGAAAAATGGGTCGGGTGAGGTTTCCTGCGCAGGGCGCCGATCACAAGGGTGTCCACGCCTTCCAGCAACCGCCAGGAATCGTCGGGAATCCCGCTGCAATCGGTCAGATATGCGAAATTGCCGACCCGATACCCGAAGATCGTCAGATCGCCGTGGCGGATCGGCACCGGCTGGATTTCGATTCCGGCGACCATGGCGGGAACGGAGCCTTCCAGCACCGTCGTTTGCAGATGCGGCAAACCGCCGGCGAATTCACAATGTCCAAGCACATAGCCGAACCTGCCGCTGATGCAGTCCACCAACCGCTGGTTGCCATAGACGGGCAACGTGGCGTCATGTGTAAACACCCGCAGGTCATCGATACCGTTGAGATGGTCGGCATGATCGTGGGTATACAGAACCGCATCCAGACGCTTGATACCGGCCCGGAGGGCTTGCAACCTGAACTCAGGCCCAGTATCGACCAGTAGGTTCCGGCCCTCCGCCTGAATCAGTATTGAAGACCTGTACCGCTGGTCCCGAGGATCCTGCGACGTACACACAGGACAAGAACAACCGATTACCGGCACCCCATGACTCGTACCGGTCCCGAGAAAGGTAATATCGACCGTCATTTCATTTCGTCCAGCAAATGGGTCACCGCGTCCTTGCCCGCCGATACCGCATTCGAGACTTGCTCACGGAAATCAACTGATTTCATCTTCTCCTGCAAGGTTTTCTGGACCTTCTTTATTTCATTCTTGGAAAGCCCGGCATCCTCCATAAAGGCGGAGAGATCGTCCGACAATTCCTTCAACTCGACGTTCTGCCCGATCGTCATGCCTGTGCGTCGCATACTCCAGCTGATACCGAAGAAACGTTCGCTGAATGAGGGAACGAAGAAATACAGACAAAGAAACACAACCGCCGCTATGGTCAACGCCGTAAATAGAGAACCGAAAAAACCACGTCTCGCCATGTCGATGCTCCTGCTACAAGATAGTTCAATACTATCATAATTCAGTCATGGGGGCTAGGAGATGGAAATCAATCGGCCCGTTCCCCCGCCCGTCCGTTGAAAGACTGTCGTTCACAAAAGAAAAAAGCCGCGCGGGGAACTCATCATCCCCCGCACGGCCTATCCCCCGCATGGACAATTCTAGAAGAACGAAATCAGGACGGACACGCCGAAACGGCCATGGTCCCACAGCGGCTCCAATTTCTTAGCGTCAAGATTCGAGAAGGTGAAGCTAGTGGGTACGGTGTAGTTCGCGCCGAGCATCACGGGTCCGAGCATTACGTCGGCCGTCGCACGGTAGTTCATCGGAGCGTTCATGAAGCCCTGACCGAAATCAGACAAGTTGCTGACTTCGTCCGTACCTACGATGAAACGGCCCTGGGTGATGTTCCAGGAAGCATTCGGCCCCATGCCGACACCGAGACGGACGATATCGAACAAGTCCAGCGACAGACCGCCGGTGAACATGCCGGAAATCACCTGCTGCTTTCCACCCGCAATGTCATACTGGTTGTACAGTCCGACCACGTCTATTTCGAGAAGCGTCACTTTAAACCGGAGTTCTCCGCCAAAAAACCAGTTCTCGATTTTGCCCATACCGCTCCAATCCCATCCCTTGTTGGGATCGGCCATAGGGTTCGCGCCGTATTGCGCCGTGGCGCCCAGACTGATATCGAACATTTTTGCGAAAGCGAAGGACGGAACGAGCATTGCGATGGCAATCACAATAATACAAATCTTCTTTTTCATCTTATGATTCTCCTTTCCACATATTTTTCGACAATAAGAGGTAACAGTCAAGCGTCATCCTCTTCGTTATCAAACAAAACCAAAAAAATTCATCTTACCATACATGAATCGAAAGCATTCTCCCTTAGTCATTTCTTAGAAACAAACGACGCTACAAAAACCATGAGGAACAACCGTCCGCACGGTTCCGTCAATCCCCGCTTCAGGCTCATAGGAAAGAGTACAGGACGGAAATTCCGATCATGCCGGTCTTGAATTCAGGCTTGAGCCCTTTCGCATCGTGGGTCTTGATATTGAACGTAGTCGGAACGCCATAGCTCACCCCGATCATCACGGGATCCGCCAAGAAATCAACGGTGGCGCGGTACCAGAAGGGGGCTTGCATGAACATGTCGCCGAAACTCATATCAGGATACTGGTGGCCGTCCTGGAAATCCCACGACATCATCGGCCCCATTCCCAGTCCGAGCCGGACGACATCGACGATATCGAACGACAGGCCGGCCGTAGGCATGAACATCACCCGATGGATCACAGAACCGCCAAGCACCTGTTGTGGAGAATACAGCCCGACAGCGTCGATTTCAACAAGGGTGAGCTTCAACCGAAGCTCGGCGCCAAAATTGTAATTGTTGATTTTGCCGAACGTATCGCCAAAATTGAAACTGCCATAGTCACGGACCAGAACCTGCGAGGTGGCTCCCAAACTTACGTCAAACATCTGGGCGAAGGCGAAGGACGGAACAAGCATCGCGATGACGACCAGAACAATGCAAATCCTTTTTTTCATTCCACGTATCTCCTTTAGTCTCGTACGATGACAACGGGCCGTCAGAACCGGCGGCCCGTTGTGTTGTCAAACAAAATCCGAAACCCCTGTCACAGGATCGTATACAGAACGGAAACCCCTATCTTGCCCTTGCCCCAGTCAGGAGGAAGCAATCCCTTCCAGGTAGGATCGGCGAACGACCAACCGGAAGGCAGCGTATAGTTCGCGCCGATCAAGACGGACCCCAACATGAAGTCGGCGGTCAACCGATAGTTCAGCGGAGCGCGGGAGAAACTCTCGCCAAGATTTTCGGCGCCGACCAATGCGCCCGTAGCGTCATGGACCTGCAGCTTCCCGTTCTGGATAATGAAGTTGAAGCTGGGACCAAGGCCGATACCGAGACGAACCACATCATAGACGTCGAAGACCAAGCCGGCGGTTCCAAGCACAGAAATCGTATGGGTGGTCACATCCAGCGGCTTTGAATAATTATACATGCCGACCAGATCCACCTCAAACAGGGCCACTCTATTTCGGAAATCAACCCCGAACGACCAGTTGTCGATCTTCAGCAAATCCTTCTTGGCGTCTTCCCAATTGCTGTAGTTGGGAACGGGCTGCCACTGCACGGTAGCTCCCAGACTCATATCATACCAATCGCTGGCCGCGAAAAGAGCCATAGGAAGAATCATCAGCAGGGCAAGCAACACGATCAACGTTTTTTTCATCTCAATACTCCTAATATCTTAATCCATCAACAGGATGATCAGATTCTAGAACAACGACAGGGTGATTCCGACCCCCAGGGATCCGGTATTCTGCTGGAACAATCTGGACCAGCCGCCCGCGGCGTCGAATCCCTCGACAGAAGCCTTCGTTTCCATCAGATAGTAGGCTCCTATTCCGAACGGCCCGACGGTCAAGTCAAGCCCGATACGAAAATGCCATGGGGATTTCGTCAATACATCCACAAACGAGACGGACGACATCGGAATTCCGACATATCCGCCGCTGTCATAATCGGGAAACGCACAATAGGCCTCCCCCGTCTTAGGCAACATGAACCTCATCCCCAGCCCAGTCCCAAGCTCCAGGTCCAGGTAATTGTTGATGATCGGCAGACTGAGCCCCAGGGTGGCCAGCATCCTGATACCGCCGGTCGACGACCCAGGAACGGACAACCCCGCCTCGCTCATCTGCGTCCGATCCAGCTGACCCGGCTGCAGCTGCGTGGAGAACAAAGTCGCGGACAGACGAACGACGGAAAGCCGCATCGACAGTTCACCGCCGAACCCCCAATTCTCGCCCTCCTTGATTCCTTCGAAGAAACCGTCAGGTTCCTCGCCATTGACTGAAACCGTCGGCGCCACATACATCCCGGTAAAGCCGAGACGCATGTCGAACAGCTCCCTAGCCCCCGCCACAGCGGGAATCAACAACAATAACGCCGCCAACAGCAACGCCGTTTTCTTCATATCGCCAAACTTTCCTCGCAATCCGGCATATGGAGAATACCGATTGCTATCTCATATTGTAATTATATAACATCTGAATAGCTATTTGGATACATATTTTTAATATATATTCAAATATTCGCGCAATTCAGCCAACGGGCACAAGGAAAGGACGGCCGACGACCGAAACTTTCCTCCGGCAAGCCAGGACAAACGGAGTTCTTCTATCAATTATCAATGAACGGAAGCCTGATCCGTGCAAACGGCCTCAAGCTCCTGCATCCACAGCGATACGGAAGCATCGCTCGGCATCCGCCAATCGCCACGAGGCGAAAGCGTCACGGAACCGACCTTCGGACCATCGGGCAGACAGGATCGTTTGAACTGCTGGGAGAAGAACCGCCGGTAGAACGTCTTCAACCATTTCTGGATAACGGCGACGTCATAGACGGAATCAAAAGCGTACAAGGCGAGCCGCAACACCTTCGCAGGGGAGAACCCCCAACGGACGATCTGGTACAGGAAGAAGTCATGAAGCTCATACGGACCGACGATATCCTCTGTTACCTGACTGATAGCGCCATCCGCAGAAGCAGGCAGCAATTCGGGGCTTACGGGCGTGTCGAGGATATCATACAGGACTTTCTGCAAGACAGGTTCGCCGATATCCGCCACATGCCGGACCAAATGCCGGACCAACGTCTTGGGAATAGACGCGTTTACGCCATACATCGACATATGGTCGCCGTTGTACGTAGCCCATCCCAACGCAAGCTCAGAGAGATCGCCGGTACCGACGACCAGACCGTTGCACTGGTTGGCGATGTCCATCAGCACCTGGGTACGTTCACGGGCCTGGCTGTTCTCATACGTCACGTCCAGCTTTCCAGGATCATGACCGATATCCTCGAAATGGAGTCGGACCGATTCGCTGATATCGACTACCCGCAACGCAACGCCCGACGCCTCCGCCAAGGTTTCGGCGTTGCCCTTGGTGCGTTTCGTCGTCCCGAATCCGGGCATGGTGACGGCCACGATCCGTTCACGGCTCCAACCGAGCATGTCGAACGCCCGCGTTGCGACCAGCAGCGCCAACGTAGAATCAAGTCCGCCGGAAAGGCCGACTACGGCGCAGGCCGCGTGGGTGTGTTCAAGCCGTTGCTTTAAACCAAGAGCCTGCAGGGTCAGGATCGTCTCGCATCGCCGAGCCCTGTCCGCACCCTCCGCGGGGACGAACGGGAGGCGGGAGACCGGCCGGGTCAACCGGCAGGGGGCAATCGGAAGCCTGAAGACAATTTCAAAATAATCATCCCGCCGGGGCAGTTCTTCGAACGTCGTCAGCCGCCGGCGTTCCAAAGTCAGCTTCTGGACGTCTATCTCAGTCGTCAGCAGCGTATCAGGCAAGCGGGAATGCTCCGCGAGGCAGACGCCGTCCTCACAGATCAGATCGTTTCCAATGAACACCAGATCGGTGGTGGATTCCCCCTCCCCCGCGTCGCAGTAGATGTATCCGCAGAGCAAACGGGCCGACTGCCCTTCGACCAACGACCTGCGGTACTCCGCTTTGCCGACGGTCTCATCGCTCGCGGACACATTGGCAATGATCGTCGCTCCCGCCTGCGCATGGGAAATCGAGGGGGGACAAGGAACCCACAGATCCTCGCAGACCTCGACGGCGAGACAGAATTCCGGCATATCCTCACAACGGAACAACAGATTGGCGCCAAAAGGGAATTCCACTCCTCCGACAAGGATCGTCCCGAGCTGCGACGGCGCGGGATTGAACCACCTGCGCTCATAGAATTCCTGATAATTCGGAAGATTCGTCTTCGGCACTACGCCGAGCAGCTCGCCACAACAGATAACCGCGGCGCAATTGTAGAGCTTTGAGCCGTCGGCGAAAGGAACGCCGACCACCACCACGATCCGCCGCCCCTCCGTATGCGCGACGATCTCCAGCAACGTCCGCTCCGCGGCCCGCACCAGGGATTGCTGCAGGAACAGATCGGCGCAGGTGTAGCCCGTGACGGCGAGTTCCGGGAATACAAGCAGACTCACCCGCTTTTCGCAGGCGGCGTCGATAGCCTCGATGATCCGAGCCCCGTTGTAGGAGCAATCCGCGACCCTGAGACTCGGAGAAACCGCGGCGCAGCTTATGAAGCCATCTCTCATCTTTTTCCTCGCTTATGAACCAGCGCGCGCCCCTATGGCGCACAGTCGCCGGAGCTTCATTCCCTATCCAAGACCAGAACCGTCTCCTGATGAAACGTCTGGGGATAGAAATCGAAGACCTTCACCATGACTGGACTATACCCTTGTTGGATGAATTTCTGCAAGTCTCGGGCGAGCGTAACGCTGTCGCAGGATACATAGATGATCCTACGGGGTCGCCAGGAGGCTATCATACCTGGAACACCCGCGTCGAGACCGACCCGGGGAGGATCGACCACCACGGTATCCACGGCGGGATGTCTTCCGACGCCCCAACGCTCCACCGCGCCAGTAAAGAACTCCGTCCGGGAAAGATTGCGACGGGCGAGTTCAAGGCACCGGGGCTCCCGTTCGACCGCCACGACCTCCAACCCTTCCCGCTCAAGGAACGCGCTGAACGTTCCCACCCCGGAGTAGAGGTCCATTACCCTGGTACCGACCACATGGGCAGTGACAAAGGACACCAAGGACGGCAATACGAACCGGTTGGATTGGAAGAACACAGAAGAATCGACATAGAACATCCGCCCCGCCACAGTCAGCCCTACGATGTCGGAATTGAACGACAGCTCCATGTCTCCGGCGATAACGGGAATCTCGGCATAACGCCGGGAGGCTCCGGTACGCGTCGGTCCAGGCCGCCGCCCGTCATGTCCAAGGCCGGACGACATGGGAACCGCCCGGCGGACAAGCTCCTCGCGGCCCCCGTCCAATAGCCCTTCCAAGGCCGGCGTCAATACGGGACAATGGCGGATATCAACAAGGTCAGCGCTGCCCGCGCCGAGAAAGCCAACGGAACCGGTTATCTGATCTACATGAAATCTCACCCTGCTTCGATAGCCCCAACAAGGATTATTAATACCGTTTTCTTCACAATCATTAATGAGCAGGTCATCATTTTGAGATAAACCACCGATTCGTCGCAGATTCTCCAAGACTATGGAACGTTTCGCCGCGGCTTGCGCGCCGGAAGCCAGATGCATGAGGTTGCAGCCTCCGCATCTGCCGTAATAGGGACAGGGGGGCTCGACGCGCTCCGAAGAAGGCTCCAGTATTTCCAGAACCTCCGCCCTGAGGTAATTCTTCTTCTGCTGCGTCGTCCGGCAGGAAACCAGTTCGCCGGGCAGCGCGCCGGCGACAAACATAGCCCGGCCATCGGGAGCGACGGCGAAGCCATCGCCCCCTTGAACCAATTTCTGTATCCGAACGTCGAGACGGTCCATTACCGACCCTGTCCGTCCGCGAAGGCGCAGAACTGTTCGCAATACGAGGAAATGATATCCATTCCCTCCTGCCAGAACGCCTCGCCGGTGATATCGCAGCCCGCGGTGGCCGCTACGTTCACCGCGCTGTCGCTACCGGTCTTGCGCAACAGCTTGACATAGCTCTCGGGGAACGACGCATCCTCCTTGCTGCGGGCGTACAGCCCCAGACCGAACAGCTGGCCGAACGCATAGGGAAAATTGTAGAAGGAGAGATCGCTGCTGTAGTAATGTCCCTTGACCGCCCACATGTAGGGGTGCAAAGCCTCAGGGTCCAGACCTTCCCCATAGGTCTTCTTCTGACAGTCGAGCATCATGGCACAAAGCTCATCCGCCATGAGATCACCTTCCTGACGACGTGCGAACACCGCGTTCTCAAAGTAGAACCGGCAAAGGATATCGACGCAGACCTGACAGGCGTCCTGTAGGAAATGCTCGATCAAAGCCACCCCGCCCTCGACGTCGCTATCGGCCAGAGCGCCTTGGAACACGATGAACTCACTGAAAATCGACGCGGTCTCAGCCAACGTCATGGGATAGGTCCGCAGCAACGAGGGATATCCCAGCACGATGCTGTCATGGTATGCATGCCCAAGCTCATGAGCCAATGTCGATACACCGGAAAAGCTGTAATCGAAATTTGAAAGGATCCGACTCTGCCTGCGAAGCGGGAACGCGGTATCATATGCGCCCCCGACCTTCCCGTGGCGAGGCTCAGCGTCTATCCAGTTCCGCTCGAACGCCGACTTCGCGAACGCGCCCATGGCGGGGCTGAACGCCGAGAATTGACGGATAATGAACTCCCGGGCCTCGTTGAAAGACCACTTCTTCGTGGAAGTCCCTACAGGAGCGAACAGATCGTAGAAAGCGCACCGGCCGACCCCCAGCAGCTTCGCCTTGCTCATAAGATACTTGCGGAACATCGGAAGGTTCTTTTCCAACGTATGGATCAAGGCGTCCAGCACGGTTCTGTCGATACGGGCCTGGCTTACGGCGCGGTCCAAGGGATCATGCCAGCCGCGCCGTCTGTCAAGCGTAATGGTAGCGCCTTTGACCCCGCATAACGAATAGGCCATATCGACCTCATGCTCCTTCCAGACCTCAAGCTCCTTTCGGTACGCCTTCTCCCTGACCGCGCGGTCGGCGTCGGTGGCCAAGGCCCTGAGCTGAATCACCGTCTTGCGTTCGCCGGTGGATTCATCCCAGACAGCCGTGGCGGAAGAAGAGACAGCCTCCTGCAACCGGCTCCAGGCATCGGTACCGCTACGGTTGAGATCGGCGGCCAGCGCTTCCTCGGCGGGGGACATCTGATGCTTCTGCGCCTTGAACAATTCTCCGACCACATAGGCATATGGCTTGAATTCATCCTTCGAGACGAGCAGGCGTTCTATTCCATCCTGCTCAGCCGCGAAGGCGTTGAGAAGCTTCACATCCACCGCCTGTACCTGCAACGCCGCCTCTTCGACCTTGTTCAGGCCGTTCATGGCGTCGACGTCGGCGGTATCGGTGGTCAGCACAGCGCTGGCGTAGGCGTTCAAGGTCTCCAGATGGTCGAGCATGTCCTGGTATGTCGCCAGGACCCTCGCCAACCATTCCGTCAGGTCCGCCTTGCGGGAGGATTCATCGTCCAGCATCAGGTCAAGGCGGGAAGCAAGCTCGCCCATATGGGCGAGGTCGGAAAGGAACTCATCACTTTTTATTCCAGGATAGATGGGACTGATATCCCAACGGGGCAACGTTTGCATCGCGGTAGACTCCTTCATGGCAAAAAACGGAGGATATGGAACACCCTCCGATTCAGGACATAGCCAGTGTACGGTCTCCCAGTTCGCCAGTCAACACATATACGATTGCGACAGGGCCGCCCGGCATCTGACGCGGAAGGACGCGAAAAGACGCGGAATACCGGCAGTCAAAAGGAGACCGATTCGGGGACGCTACAGATCCAGTCCGTATTCAGCGATCTTGTTGATCAGCGTGCGTCGGCTGATGCCAAGCTCCTCGGCGGCCCGGGTGCGATTGCCTTCCCAACGGTGCAACGCCCTGATGATAGCGTCCTCCTCCATCTCCTTGAGACTGCGAGCCTCGCTGGAAACGACATCGGCGTATACGGCGTTCGACGCCGACTGGCTGTCGGGCCGCGAGACGCTTCCACGAAGATCCAGATCGTCCGTCCGGATCAGAGAACCGTCGGCGAAGATCACCGCGCGTTCCAGAATGTTTTCAAGCTCACGGACGTTCCCGTAGAAATTATGATGCTTCAGCATCTCCAAAGCTTCCGGGGAAAGCCCCTCTATCTTATGGCCCATCTGACGGTTCAGCCGCCGGATGATTCCCGCGACAAGCAGCGGGACGTCGTCCCGGCGTTCTCTCAAAGGAGGTATCTCGATACGGACGACGTTCAGACGATAGAACAGATCCTCCCGGAAATTTCCCTGTCGGACCATGTCCTCAAGATTCTTGTTGGTCGCGGCGATGATCCTCGCGTTGATCGGGATCGGAGTAGTCCCGCCCAGACGGGTTATCTTGTGATCCTGCAGGACGCGGAGTATCTTCACCTGCAAAGACAACGGCATATCGCCGATTTCATCGAGGAACAAAGTCCCCCCGGAAGCAAGTTCAAACATACCGGGCTTACGGCTCATGGCGCCGGTGAAAGCGCCCTTTTCGTATCCGAACAATTCACTTTCCAACAGGTTCTCGGGTACTCCGCCGATATTGATCGCGACAAACGGACCGTCCTTCAACAACGAGGAGGCATGGATTTCACGGGCCACTACCTCCTTGCCGGTACCGCTTTCGCCTGTGATCAGCACGGTGGCGGGACTGTCGGCGATACGGCCGATCACCTCCTTGATCTTGCGGATCGGCAGGGAATCCCCGATAAAGCCGCTCTGCCCGCCGTCTTCGTTCGCCCTGGATTCCGATTCAACGAGGTTGCGCAGGTTCTGGGCTTCGACCAGCTTCTTCAGCCTGATGGTCAGCTCCTCAGGGTCGAACGGTTTCACGATATAGTCCTGGGCGCCTTCCTTCAACGCGGAAACCGCGTCGTTGATCTCCCCATGGGCGGAAATCATGATCACGGGCATCCGGAAGCCTTCCTGCCGCAACCAGATGATCAACTGCAGGCCATCCATTCCAGGCATCTTCAGATCGACCAGACAAGCGTCGTATGGAGTCTCCTTCAGCAGACGCTGGGCAGAAAACCCATTTTCCGCACCATCGCTGTCGATACCTTCAAGTCCAAGGTACTTCCTCATGAGTTCCCTGATATTCGGTTCATCATCAACAATCAAGATCTTCATCATTCGTTCCTTTCTTTTATCCTGTTCACTATGGCGGACTACGCTTCCAATATACCCTGCTTATGCGAGGACCGAGGCAGGACGACCTCGGCCACCGTGCCTCCTCCTTCTCTCGGATAGAGGCGGATATTGCCGCCGCGGGCTTTCACAAACTGTCTGGAGATAGACAATCCGATTCCTGAACCATGTATCTTCGTCGTAAAGAACGGATCGAATATCTTTTTCTCCTCGCCTTCCGGGATTCCGTCGCCACGGTCGCGGACATAGACATGGACGAGATCCCGTTTATCCAGACTGATCTCTACCTCGACCTGGGGATCCCTGTCATGACAGCTTTCCATCGCGTTCTTCAGCAGATTCTCGAATACGGACCTGGCCCTGTCGACATCGAAATCGACCGAAACATGCTCCAGGCTTTTCAATGAGAACACAACCGGCATCGGGAAGCGTTGGGCAATCGTCCCGATGAACGGAGGCAGATCAAGCGTCTCGGGCGTTCCCAGAGGATTGCGCAGGAAATCGCTGACCTTGTTTGTAAGCTGAATCAGCCGCTGCACCTCGAGATCCACGACTTGCAGGTCCTCCTTATGCTCGGGGGGCAGCATCTTCTTCAGCAAAGCGATCTGGATGGTGATGGCGCTCAACGGATTCTTGATTTCATGGGTCAGCGTCCGGGCCGCTTCGCCCAGGTTCACGAGGCTTTCCTGCTTGGCCAAAGTAACCCGGTACTGCCGGTTGCTTTGATAGATATTGACGACTATCAGGAAAAACACCCCGATAGCCATAATCGTGAAAAACGAGAACGCCTTGACCATCGTGAGCCTCCGCTGGTAGGCATGGCCGTCGAACAGGATATAGAGGATATTGGGAAACTCGACCGGATTGCTGATCAGGCTGTTGTCGGAAAAGCTGAATGTTCCGATATCAAGCAATATCTGACGGGCGAAACGAAGGTATTCGATCATTCCCGTCTCCCTGTTGTAGGTCAGGATGCCGGACTGGATGTTGTCTTCATTGTTGCGCAGGATGTTCAGATGCTCCAACGAAAGGGAGTACGGAGCGGCGCCGAGACCGAAGCTGAACCTTCCGTTGTCCTCATAGATGCCTATCGCCCGTACCCCCTCCTCCTGCATGACCCGCGTCGCCTTCGATATGGCGTAGGTATCGAACGCCGAGCTGGAATAGGAGGAACCTCCCGTTATAGTAGACAGGGTGACGTATACAGAGTTGAACGCCCGTTCAGCCCGCAGCTGGATATTCAGGTTTTCCGTCTTGATGATATTGTACGACAAAAACAATACCAGACAGATAAGAAGTAGAAACGCGGCCATGAGCCCTGAAACGACAAATATGGGCTCCTTGCCGTTGGCGATCGACCATCTTCGCTTCCTTTCCTTCTTTTTCACGATTGCAATCTCCCTTCCCTTACGAAATATATCGACGACGTGGCGAAAAGTCCTCCATTATTCGTAGTTCAAAGCCTCGATGGGATCAAGCTTGGAGGCCTTCATGGCGGGATACCACCCGAAGAACACCCCCACGCACATTGAGAAGCCCATGGCGAACACAAAAGAGAAATAGGATAGATGCAGCGACCATTTCACGAGGTTCGTCAACGCAACGCTGATGCCCGCCCCCAGGACGATCCCCAGGACGCCGCCTATCAACGTCAATGTAATCGCCTCGGTCAGGAACTGTCCCCTGATCGTAGAGGGCGACGCGCCGAGCGCTTTGCGAATTCCAATCTCCTTCGTCCGCTCGGCCACCGACACCAGCATGATGTTCATGATGCCGATTCCGCCGACCAATAGGGAAATCGCCGCGATGGCCGCGAGGAAGGAGCTGAAGGTCCCCGTGATCTGCTTGGACATCTCCACCAACGTGGCGGGGGAGAACAGCCCGTAGGCGTCCGTCCCCACAAGGTTGTCCAGATACAGGGTGATCTTGTCGGAGACCGCGATGGTATCGAAGTCCTCATTTACCTCGACCGCATAGGAACCCACCGTAGTAGTACGGCGGAACCGCTGCTGATAGGTGTTGTAGGGAATATAGACGCCAGCGTCATACGAGCCGCTGAACGAGGCATCCTTCTTCTTCATCACCCCCACGACAAGATAGCTCTTCGCCTGGTTGCGGAACAGACTAACATATTGCCCTACCGCATCGCCGTACGGGAACAGTTCTTTGGCTACATCAGCTCCCAGCACGACGACCTGCCGCCGGTTGATATTGTCCATGCTGCTGAAGAATTCCCCTTCATCGGCTTCATAGTTCTGTACCGAGGCATAAGACGACAGCACTCCGTTGACCGTCACGCTCTTACGCTTCTGCCCATTGCGGACGTAGGCGTTGCTGCTGACCTGCGGCAGGACCGATTCAAGGCCATCGACATTGCGCATCAGGGTATCGCCGAAATCCTCGGTAAAGACCGCCGTGGTCTTCTGGTTGGCGACTGGGAAAATAGAAATCATGTTCAGTCCGCCGGAGGAAATGGAATCCGTGATGCTCTCCGTAGCGCTCTGTCCCAACGTAAGGATCGCCACCACGGATCCAACACCGATGATGATCCCGAGCAGGGAAAGCAACGTCCTGAGCTTGTTGCCACGCATTGCGGCGAACGCCAGCTTGATATTCTCTATGAACATGTCATTCCTCCAGCAGTCCGTCGCGGATGCGGATCTGCCTGTGGCATCTCATGCCGAGTTCGCGGTCATGGGTGACGAACACGACGGTACGGCCTTCGCTGTTCAGTTCCTCGAACAGTTCCATGATCTGGTTGCCGGTGTTGGAATCCAACGCGCCGGTAGGCTCGTCCGCCAGCAGGATCGCGGGATTGTTCACCAAGGCCCGGGCGATGGCCACCCGTTGCTTCTGACCTCCGGACAATTCATTGGGCCGGTGCTTCATTCTATCGGACAGTCCTACCCGTTCCAACGCAGTCATGGCGCGTTCCTTCCTCTCCTTGACGGATATGCCCGCATAGAGCAGCGGAGTGACCACGTTTTCCAAAGCGGAGAGCTTTCCCAGCAGGTTGAACTGCTGGAACACGAACCCGACCTTCTGGTTGCGGACGAACGCCAGCTCCGTTTCATTCATGCCCGACGTATCCTCGCCGTCTATCCGTATATCTCCGCTCGTAGGGGTGTCCAGGCACCCAATCAGGTTCATCATGGTTGACTTTCCTGAGCCGGAGGGGCCCATGATCGCCGCGAAATCCCCCTTCTGGATGTCCAACGACACACCGTCCAAGGCCCTCACGACGAAATCACCGACCATGAAGTACCGTTTCACGTCCCTCAGCGTAATGATCGGCCTTCGCTGCGGCGGAGGGGTCTGCGCGGACATGCCCCCGGCGGCTGGAGGCGACACGGGATCTGTCCGCAACCCAGACGCAGGCTTGGACGCGACAGGCCGCGCCCCATACGGCGACGCCTCTATATCTTTCATGCTTTCATCCATTTCAGCTTGTCTCCGTCAACGCGGTCCAGGGCCGTCGGGAGCCGGCCCGTCCACGGACACCATCATGCTCGAGACGGAATCGGACGGCAACGTCGATTTCTTGACGATTACCGTATCCCCTACTTTCAGAGTGCCGCCCAATACCTGGCAGAGCCCCTCCCCAAGGTATTTCACGGAGACCGTAACCGTCTGCGTGGAACCGTCGGACATCTTCTTCTCGACGGTGCTGGTACCCCTGCGGGTAGTGACCGCCGCCTGGGGGACCAATACCATGGATATCTCGCCTTCTACGTCGATCCGCCCCTCAAAGGTATAGCCGGGAGCGAGACCGGCGGGAGGATCGTCTATGGTGATCTTTACATCCATCACCCCGATCCCTTGGGTCGTATAGCGTCCTATCATAGGGATGTATGTCACGATGGCTTCAACGTTTTGTCCCGGCAGGGAATCGAACGTAAGCACAGCCTTCTGTCCGAGCTTGACATACTGCATGTCTATCTCGTCGATCTCCACGGTAGCCTTGAGCTTGCTGCGGTTGATCACCGTCATGGCGGAGGCCCCCGCTTCGAAATAGTCGCCGACCGACACATCGACGGAAGCCACGACTCCATCGAAATTGGCGTATGACCGGGTATAGTCGAGGTTGTTCTCGGCGGTCTTCTTCTGTAGCTCCAGCAGCTTCAACGAACGGGCGCTGCCTTCGATCTTGGCTTGTTCAATCTGCGATTCGAGATTGGCAAGCACATACTGCTGGTTCGTATCGTCGATCGTCACGAGCAGATCACCTTTCTTCACCGACTGTCCGGCCTTGACATACACGCCGGTGATAGCGCCGGTGGAACGAAACTTAACCTTCTGTTCCTCGAACGGCGCTACATAGCCCGACAGGTCTATCGTCGTGTTATAGGTGCTTTCATAGACCTTCGCCTCTTCGGTCGTGTACAGGGACACCGCCGGTTTCGCCGCCGCCCATGGCAACCGGCTGTTCTTCTTATAGAAATCGTAGAGATAATATCCGCCCATGACGATCGCGATGACGAGGATCCAGATGATCGTCTTCTTCACTCGTTTACGAGCCATGCGGCGGCGTAATGTACCGCGGACCTGATCCTCCGTGGAAACAGGTGCGTTGTTCTTGTCTTTATTCCTAGCCATGGTCTTTCATCCACTCCTTGTCTTATAGCCGGATCATACGGACTTTGTTTTCCAACACCAGGCCGTCCAGCAACAGTTTGTCCAGATCATATTGGTCCTGTTCAATGGTGAACTTCACATTGTCCACTTCCGACTGCTTGCCCAGCCCTTTTTCAAGCAAGATTTCATTCTGCGCCAGAAGCTGTTTATGGTATTCCATCAGGCCCTTCTGCTGAGCCAGGGACAGGTTCCAGTTCTGGACGTCGTTCTGCAACGAGACGGCGCTGGTTTGATAGGAAAGCAACGCCTCCTCGTAGGCGAGCTGGGCGAGGAGGACCTTGTTCTCCAGCTGTTGCAGCTTCATGGTATCGGAGGTCTGCCCCGCGTTGTTCTTCCAGGTGCCGGCGACTGTGACCGACGGGGAGAACTTGTCGTTGGTAATCGAATAATCCATTTTTGTAGAGGCCGAGACGGAAAAGCCGGAACCAGCGAGCGTCGCCCCCGCGGAACCGCTGAGGGAATAGGAATTCTGTCCGTTCGTCCTCGTTACCGGGGTGCCTACCGTCCCATTGATCCCAAGGGTCGTGTTGGTCTGCCGCGCCTTCTCTATCTTCAAGTCCTCTTGCGCTATCTGCAATGAAAGCTGTTTGAGGACCACAGAGGTGTTCCCGGACGGCAAGGGGGTGAAATCCAACGAAACCTCACGGATACCGGTCACGGGTTCGTAGGCCAGTCCCGTCAGGGCCTCGTATAGCTCCAGGTTGTAGGTATGGGAGAGCATGAGGTTGTCCAGCGTGTTCTGGTATGACGTCAGCTGGAGTTCCTGGTTGCGGTAGGCCACCGTATCCTTGGCGGTCGTCCCCAGCTTGATCGCATTGTCCATCGAAGTCCGCAGGTCGTCGATTTTCTTCTGCGTCGAAAGGATCTGCTGCTCCAAAGCCAGGATCGATGAAAGTCTCTGATATACTTGGTTTTCAAAATTCAGGACGCTGTTGGAATAGGTCTGGCTAGCCAGCAGCGCGTTCTGGGAATACAACAGGTCGGAACGGGCGTCTCCCGTTTCACCGAACGTGAACGTATGGGAGGCCGCGACGGTAGGCGTCAGCGAATAGGATCGCCCTCCCCCGTCGAGGAAATTCACTCCGGCGCCGGATCCTATCGAAATCTTCGTCTTGCCGTCGTTCGGCAACGTAAAGGTGATCGACGGGCTGGTCGATGTGGCGATATAGCCGGGAGTGGTCCGCCCAGTCGTGGCGTTCGTCGTTTCCTGTGTATACGCTACCGTCGTATTGCCGGAAGACACCTCTATGCCGAGCGCATCCTTGGTATCCGTAAGCGTATTGGCGATTTCACTGTTCTGTTTGGTCAGGAGGTAGGTCTGCATCTGCGGGCTTCTCTCCTTTGCCATGGACATCAACTGATCCAGTTCGACCGCGAACAACGGCGACAGCGCGCAGCAGGTCGCCAGCAGGAGCCCGACGTACCGGCGTTTCGTAGATGTTTTCATAACATGCCTCTCATTATACGTACCTCATGATGTGCAAAACACATGCCAACGGCAACCGGAATGTGAAGAAAAATCACAAAATACACACAATCACCATATATCCCGTCCACATGTCGCGGATGGTCCTGTCGATAAGCGGTATTTCTTGCGCACCAATGGACAGCATCCGTGCAAATCGTTAGCAGGTATCGTAGGAAAAACACACACACTGAGCAATTATTTCACAATATACTGCGAAATACGAAGAGGAACAAGAGAATCCGTCAGGTTCACCGCCGCGCCTTATCCTTCACGTTGAGGCTTCACGTCATCCATCACGTCGTCCTTCACGTCGTCCTTCGCATCGCCCCTCGCCTCATCCATCGCACCGCCCCTCGCATCATCCATCGCGTCACGCCTCACGGCACGTCGCGTATCCCGCATCGAATCATGTAAAGACTCGACTTGCATTCCGGCAAGCGGACGGAACCAACGCCGGATAGAAAAAATTAATGCGGAATTAATCCGATACGGGGGTAAAGCAAATTGCCGATTTCGACAACCATGAGTATACTTTTCATATATCCTCTTTTATACCCATGAGGAAGTCCGTTTCCAGACGGACCGGAAGGGAGACACATGGCAACAGAAAACAATCCGAACGAAATAGAGAACCTCGAGCGGCATTACGCATCACAGAACGGACAGGACGACAAAAAGAAAAACAAGTTCTCCGAAGAGCCGGGAATACACAAAGGCGGGGTAGATCCCGGGACGAAAAAGAAATTCAAGTTCTCCTTCTGGTATTTCTTCATCATCCTCATGGCGCTGATGCTGATCAACAGCTTCTTTTTCTCGCAGAACAGCAATGTCACATCGGTGGACTACAACCAGTTCAAGAGCCTGATCAAGAACGGCACCATCAAACGGGTGGCGATAGAAAGCGACCAGTATATCGGCTACACCTATTCGAAGGGACAGATCGTAGAAGATTTCAAAACCTCGCTGTCGCTGTTCAACATGAACACATCGAGGACCGGTTCCACGGACCCGACGGTTCCGGCCCCGACGGCCTACTCCACTTATTCCCTGGACGACCCGTCGTTGATTCCCCTGCTGGACGAGATGGGGGTTGAATACTACGCTACGGCGCCCGCAAGACCGGGGCTGGTCTCGACGCTGTTGAGCTGGATACTGCCTTTCGCGCTATTCTTCCTGTTATGGAGATTCCTGTTCGCGAAAATGGGACAGGGAGGACAGGGTGTGCTTTCCTTTAACCAGAACAAGGCGAAGATCGTCGCGGAGGGAGATACCGGAGTACGGTTCTCCGATGTGGCGGGGGCCGATGAAAGCAAATACGAGCTGGAAGAGGTCGTCGATTTCCTCAAGCATCCCGACAAGTATACCGAAATCGGCGGCAAGATACCGAAGGGCGTGTTGCTGGTAGGTCCTCCCGGAACGGGAAAGACCCTGTTGGCGAAGGCGGTCGCAGGAGAAGCCGGCGTACCGTTCTTCAAGATGAGCGGCGCGGATTTCGTCGAGATGTTCGTCGGCGTCGGAGCCGCAAGGGTCAGGGACCTGTTCCGGCAGGCCAGGGAGAATTCCCCGTGTATCATCTTCATCGACGAAATTGACGCGATAGGACGATCCCGAGTATCGGCGGGCATCGGCGGCAACGACGAACGGGAACAGACCCTCAACCAGCTGCTGGTCGAGATGGACGGCTTTGATTCCCGCACGGGGGTCATTATCCTCGCCGCGACCAACAGGCCGGAGATACTCGATCCCGCCCTGCTCCGTCCAGGACGTTTCGACCGCCAGGTGTTGATCGACAAGCCCGACCTCGAAGGGCGCGTGGCGATCCTCAAGATCCATACGAAGAACATCAAACTGGCTACGGACGTCGACCTGAGGAAGATCGCTCAAGCGGCGGCGGGGCTTGCAGGCGCCGATCTCGCGAATATCGCCAACGAAGCGGCCTTGATGGCGGTCCGTGCCGGTCGCAAGAGAGTCAACCAGTCGGACCTTGAGGAAGCCATCGAGAAATCCGTGGCGGGGCTCCAGCGCAAGAGCAGGATACTTACCGAGGACGAACGGAAAAAAGTCGCATACCATGAGACGGGGCACGCCCTGACCGCCTACATGACGCCCGGAGCGCAACCGGTATCGAAGATATCGATCATTCCCAGGGGGCTCGGCGCATTGGGATACACGCTCCAATACCCCACCGAGGACCGGTTCCTTCTCTCTGAGAGCGAGCTGCTGGGGAACATCGATACGTTGCTCGGCGGGCGAGCGGCGGAAGACGTCGTGTTCGGGGAGATATCCACCGGCGCAGGCAACGACATAAGCCGTGCGAGCGACTTGGTCCGCAGGATGATCACCGAATTCGGCATGAGCGACAAATACCGCAACATTACGTTGCCGACGACGCAAAGCGGTATCGCCGGTGTGGCCGGAGCGAGGGAGTATTCGGAGAAAGCGCAGGAATATATCGACACGGAGACGGCAAGGATCGTCAACGAACGGTACGATATCGTCAAGGGAAAGCTTGAGAAGAATCGCGCCGCGTTGGAGAAGATCACCGGCAGGTTGCTTGAAAACGAAGTAATCGAAGGATCCGAGTTCGAAGCTATTGCCAAAAACGAGGTCATTGTCTAAGCTGTTTCCGACAGAGTCCGGCCTGCCGGCCAAGACACGATACGAAATCGTCCTTGGTCTTCGGCGGCGGACAATATATGAATGAACAGGTAGCGGCGCCATGTGGGATATATTCAGCCGCTGAGCGCTGTGTCGGGATGATACCGGGCAGTTGCCGCTACCGATGGAGACGAAGGTGTTTCGAAAACAAATTGAAGATCCTGTATTGATTGAACATCTCGCCTCCTTGTCCGATGACGGCAGGGAGGTGTTTCTTTTGGACGACGGCAAGGTTCGTCTGACGGCCTTGCAGGGAACCGTAATGGTCAACCAGATGCGCGCGAACCATGGCCTGGGCATCTTGGAGACCGTAGTCCTGGGTCAAGCCTATATCGCGGGAGGCCTGCTCGCCTCCACGGTGAAGGACAACGACCGTATCCAGCTCACCATTGAATGCGGAGGCCCCATCGGGGGCGTCTATGTGGAGGCTTGGGCCTGCGGAGCGGTACGGGGATATCTTAAGAACGTACCGATTCCGGTAGACAAGCCGTTGGAAAGCTTCGACCTCTCCATGTTCTACGGCCCCGGCTTCCTTACCATCACCAAGCTGATCGAGGGGAGCGGACAGCCGTTCACGGGTCAGGTCATGCTCCAGTACGGTAACCTCGCCCAGGATCTCGCGGCATATTACCGCCAGTCGGAACAGACGCCCAGCCTGTTCTCGCTGAGCATCCAGTTCGACAAGGAAGGCCGGGTCGCCGGAGCGGGCGGCTTGTTCCTCCAGGCCATGCCGGGTTGTCCTGACGATACCTTGGACAGACTCCAGGGACTGGCTCCGAAGCTCGCCCCTATCGGCAGGACGCTCGCGGCGGGAACGACGATCAAGGAATATGTCCTCCAGGAATTCGCAAGTGAAAAGCCTGAGCATCTCGCCCGTCTGGCCGTCGGTTTTTCGTGCCCCTGCGACAGGAAGCACTTCGAGGGATATCTCTGCGGCCTACCGGACAAGGAGAAACGGGAAATCATCGAGCAAGGACCGTTCCCGTTGCAGTTGGAATGCTTCAACTGTGGTACAATCTACAGCTTTGACAAGAAAGAACTGCATGATTTGTTCAAATCAGGACATCATGCTGAATAATGACGCACAGAAATTAACATTGCTTTCAGGTAGGGAGAGAAGATGATATTGTATGCTACGGCTTCTGCCAATCAGAACGATCTCGTAGAGATGGAGGCCCGTCAGGCGGGCTCGACGAATGTATATGTCACCAACGGAGGCGTCGAATTCGAGGCGGATCTCGCCACCGCATACCGCTTCTGCCTCTGGACGAGGACCGCGACACGGGTATTGCTCGCCCTTTTTCAGGATGAGAGCGTGACCAGCGCCGACGAACTCTACGATTCTTCCATCCAGATTCCATGGGAGAACTGGCTCACGCCGGAAAATACGTTCGCCGTGACGGAGACGGTCACGGACTGCCGCTGGCTCAAGAATTCGCATTTCGCCGCGCTGAGGGTGAAGGACGCGATCGTTGACCGGATCAGGGAGCATTTCGAGGACAAAAGGCCGAACGTGGATCGGGACGCCCCTGACATGACGTTTCATATCCACGTGGACGGCGAGCGTGTTGTCTGGTACGTCGATTTCTCCGGCAAGTCGCTGCATAAACGGGGCTATAGGAAGATGCAGACCGACGCCATACTCACCGAATACATCGCCGCCGCCCTGCTCTATCGCTCCGACTGGTACAAGTCGTTGGACGGAGAGAACGGTCCGGGGGCATTGCTCGACCCGTTCTGCGGTTCGGGAACCATCTGCATAGAGGCCGCATGGATAGCGACCGATACGGCTCCCGGACTTCTGAACACCAGCAAGTTCGCGTTCTTCAAGCTGCCGATCCATGATCCTGATATCTGGGAAGACATACTGGATGAAGCGGCGGCCCGCCAAGAAGAGGGACGAAAACGCAAGGTGCGCATATATGCCTGGGACAAGGATCCCAAAGCGCTGAAGATCGCCAGGACGAATGCGCAGGCAGCGGGTGTAGACGATATCATTGAATTCGCCCAACACGATATCAGGGAGATCGCCATTGAGGATGTACCGGCGAAATGCGGCTATATCGTCACAGACCCTCCCTATGGGGTACGGTTGGAGGACGAAAACATTGAAACGCTGTATATCGCCATGGGCCGCCAGTTCAACAGTCTGTTCGCCGGCTGGAAGATCGCGATCCTCTGCGGGGACCAGCAGCTGCTTTCCTATGTGGACATGAAGCCGGACAGGACCAATACGTTGTTCAACGGCGGCATATCCTGCCAGATCGCCCACTACTATGTATTCACTGAGGAAGAGCGGGCCGAGATGATAGCGAAGGCGGAGCAGAAACGGCGGGAACGTCTCGCGGCCCCCCTCACCCCCGGCGCTGAAATGGCCGCGAACCGACTGAGGAAGAATCTCGCGGCGCTCAAGCCGCTGATGGCAGAACAGAACGTATCCAGCTACCGCATCTACGACGCCGATATGCCCGAATACTCGGCGGCGATCGACTTGTACGAAAACCGGTGGATATCGCTACAGGAGTATGCGGCTCCATCATCCATCGATCCGGACGACGCCATCAGGCGTCTTGAGGAGCTGATAGACGCTACCGAACGGGTGACCGGCATCGACAGGGATCTGATATTCGTCAAACAGAGGACTCAGCAGAAGGGCCTCAGCCAGTATGAGAAGCTAGGAGCCTCAAACAGGTTTTTCATCATGCGTGAGAACGGATTGAAGTTCATGGTGAATTTTACCGATTACCTTGACACGGGGATATTCCTGGACCACCGGCCGGTACGCCGCATGATCAGGGAAATGGCCGAAGGCAAACGGTTCCTCAACCTATTCTGCTACACAGGGACCGCGACAGCATACGCCGCGGCGGGCAAGGCCGTCAGTACCGTCAGCGTCGATGCCTCCAGCACATACCTCGACTGGGCGTTGAAGAACATGGAGCTCAACGGGTTCACCGGCATGAACCATTTCTTCTACCGGGGAGACTGTATCGAATGGCTGTTCGACACCTACGACAGGTTCGACCTGATCTTCTGCGATCCCCCGACTTTCAGCAACAGCAAGAGCCGGAGGACCTTCGACGTAGACCAGGACCAGGTCAAGCTGATACGCGCTTGCATGATGCACCTGGAGAAAAACGGTACGCTCATCTTCTCGAACAACTACAGGAGATTCCAGTTGGACGAACGGCTCTATGAGCAGTTCGACGTCCAGGACATCTCGCTGGAAACGATTGGGGACGATTTCAAACGGGATGAAAAGATCCACAAGTGCTTCCTGATCCGACACCGGAAGGTGACGCCGCAGAAGGCCCAGCCCGAAATCCGCACCATCCGCAAGGCCATACTGAAGAAGCCCCTGGACTGAGCCTTCCAGGATTCTTGACGGGGGTGATGATGAACGCTCCGGCGGCGTCCGAACGACGCACGTCCGGAGAACCTTCATCGCCCCTTGCTCGCCTCCCCCGCGGCGCGTAGGCCCTCCCAGGCCATCCACGATTTGCCGAACGATGGATAATCCCCAGCCCGCAACAAGCCGACGTCTGCCCTATGCGTAGTACATCATGCCGGTGCGTACATCATGTCGGCGCGCGAACGGGTCATGCCGCTGTAAACGCCCGTCTTGAGCATATCATCCGTGATACACAACCTGCCGTCATACATACTGACTCGGATGGGCATGAGGGGCGGAAGATCGGTGCGGAGGATTGCGTTGCCGCTCATCCATCTCGAACCCCGTCCCATGCGGATTCAGTCATGCTTGTAATAAATCATTTTCAGAGTATAATTCTTACGAAAGGATGTATTGGAAAAAACACTATCTGGAGGAAAACAGACAATGGCTAAAGGTAAATTCTTCGGCGAATTCAAGGAATTCATCTCCCGCGGCAATGTCATGGATATGGCGGTAGGTATCATCGTAGGCAGCGCGTTTACGGCGATCGTCCAGTCAATGGTCAACGACCTGCTCATGCCGATCATTGGGCTGGTCATCGGCGGAATCAATTTTTCCGAGCTGAAATGGGTAATCACTCCGGCAATCGGCGACGCCGCGGCCGTCACGCTCAACTACGGCGCGTTCATCCAGAAATGCATCAACTTCCTGTTGATTGCCTTCGTCGTGTTCCTGATGGTCAGAGGAATCAACAGGCTGCGCAGAAAGAAGGAAGAAGCCCCCGCCGCTCCGGTGGCGCCGCCGGCTCCTCCCGCCGATATCGTCCTGCTCACCGAAATCAGGGATTTGCTCAAGACAGAAGAAAAATAGCTTTGCGCCGGTTATGGTGAAAAAAGGCGATGTTTTGGAGATACTCCGGCGTCGCCTTTTTTATGTAGCGGACATCGTATCACAGCGGTATCAGCCCCGCTCCGCCATGAACGTCGATTCAGGATCCGGCAGGCAGGCGGCGGCTTCCAGAAACGGGCCAAAGCTTCCATACACCATGCGAACAAATTAGTACGGATTCCTTATCAACATATCTATATTACTGTATCATATAAAATTATTAGTTCATAAAGATAGCGCATACCGTACATGGGCGTCATTACGACCGACTGTCAGCACCACGGCGGAACATACAATCCGGCAATAAGTCAGGATGGCTGACTTACTACCGGGATACAACGGACCGTCCAGAAGGAACAACTCAGAAGCACCGTTTCTTGTGGTCCTTCGGACAGGTTCCGCTTTCCAGACACCGGTAGCAGATTTCGTTGGGCATTACCTCGCCCTCGAAAAACTGGCGGATGTTCTCGACGGTCGTTTCGGCGATATTGTGCAGGGCTTCGTCGGTCAGGAACGCCTGATGACTGGTGACGATCACATTCGGCATCGCGATCAGCAGGGCGAGTATATCATCCTGGATAATGGACGAGGACTGGTCCTCATAGAAAAGATCACCCTCTTCCTCATAGACATCCAGTCCCGCGCCCGCGACCTTCTTCGCCTTGATCGCATCAAGGAGCGCCTCGCTGTCCACCAGCGCGCCTCGCGAGGTGTTGATGATATAGACATCGGGCTTCATCAGGGAAAGCGTCTTTGCGTTGATGATATGCCGTGTCTCGGGCGTCAACGGACAATGCAGCGAAATGATGTCGCTTCGACCGCACAGCTCCTCGACGCTGAGATATTCGACATCGAGATCTTTGGCGGGATACGGGTCATATGCGACGACCTTCATTCCGAACCCTTTGCAGATGTCGATGAATACTCGTCCGATTTTCCCCGTACCGATCACGCCGACCGTCTTGCCATGGAGATCGAACCCCGTCAGCCCGTTGAGGCTGAAATTGAATTCACGGGTGCGGACATATGCATGTTGGAGACGCCGGACCAATGTCAACAACAGCGCCATGGCATGTTCGGCCACCGCATACGGCGAATATGCGGGAACCCGCACGACATGCAGTTTCCCGAACGCCTGTTTGAAGTCTATGTTGTTGTAGCCTGCGCACCGCATGGCCAGAAGCTTGACGCCATCACGGACCAGGGTATCGATGACTTCGCCGTCGACGGTATCGTTGACGAACGCGACCGCCACATCGTAGCCCTTGGCCGTACCGGCGGTATTCTTGTTCAGCTTATGTTCAAAATATGTAATGTCCAGATGATATCGGCCTTTGAGCTTGTCGAACCATATCCTGTCGTATGGTTTGGTATCGTAGAACGCGACTTTGATTGTTTCCATGTTCTTGTTCTCCTCACGCGCAAAATATACAAATAAACCGGTCTATCGCCTACGAAAGTTCAGAAAGGGGTTTACAAAGAATTGTCGTTCATGTTGAATCGTGGGCATGAGTACGTATTGTGTCATCGGAAGTCTCTATTACAGCCTGACCGCGAAGTGCAAGAACTTTCCCCAACCCGGCGAGCATATCCAAGTAGACAGCCTCAGCCCGTCCTTCGGCGGACAAGGGGGGAATATCGCAGCGGCGTTGGCAAAGTTCGGCGCGAAGGTCAGCTTCATTGGCAAGGTCGGGTCGGATAGCTTCGGAAAGTCCTACATGGATTCATTGCAAAAGCTGGGGGTCCAGACCGCGGACATCAAGGTCGAACCGAAATGCCCTACCGGAATGTCATTGCAGAACATAGACGCCTCAGGACAAAAAACGGAGCTGATATACGCGGGGGCGAACAGCAAGCTCGACGACGCCTATCTCAGCCTCCACGCCGATACATTGCGCCAATGCGACTATCTGTTGCTTCAAGGAGACATCCCGGCGCAGACCGCGCTCCTGGCGAAGGAACTGGCGCGGAAAGCGGGCAAGACGATATTCCTCGACCCTGGGGTGAATACCAAATATCCATCAGTCATCTATGACATGCTCGACTTCATCACCCCGAACCAGGAAGAGGCGAAGGCCCTGACCGGCGTCGAGGTCGTGGACGGGACGAGCGCGAAACGGGCGGCGGCCTGGTTCATGAAAAAAGGCGTCCGGCATGTCGTCCTGACCTGCGGCGCCGACGGCTTGTACTATTTCGACAAAGAAAACGGTCAGTATTTCAGTGCGTACAGGGATCTCAAGGTCGTGGACGCGACGAACGCGGGGGATATCTTCAACGCGGCTTTCGCCTTCGCCATTGGACGCGGGGACGATATCCAGGACACGGTCTATTTCGCGCAGGCCGCCGCCGCGGTTTCGCTTCAGCACAAGGGCGGGGCTCAGGAATCCTTGCCCTCTCTGATGCAGATCGAAATACTGTGCAATAGTCAATTGCTCGATAATATCACATTATAATATACCGAATAAGGAATATTATAATGCAATTTATATCATATGAGCATATCCCGTAACCCTTCCAGGACATTTGCTATATCACAATCGAGACAGATTGAGCGCGTTTCCAGTTCTGGTATAGTACAGGCGTCGTTCAGATTCACACAGGCATAGACCGCACGTGGGTTTTGCATCGTCATTCTGAGAAACGGATATTTGATGATCCCGGGGGTATTGCCGCCTACTCCGAGTTCAAGGAACAGCAGATGCGAGCTGGATCGCTCTTGCAGGAACGAGGCATACCGTCCGGCCGCGGCATGCCAGCCCTCGTCCTCGACGAAGGTATTGTCTGCCCGTAGGTTCATGCTCATAGGTTTGCCACAGACCGGGCAGTGAGGTACAAGTTCACTCGGCACACGCATTTCCGTTTGCTGTTCTACCATCTGACGGACGATTTCCTCATTGTCATAGGTTCTCTGGCAACACGGTTCACTGCACTGGAACAGGCCGTAATCGCCCTGCGTATAGAACAGTCGCTTTTTATCAAAGCCTGCCTTCTGAAACTGATGGTCAACATTGGTTGTCAGTACAAAGTAGTCCTTGTCCTTTACCAGTGCGAACAGCTCATCGTACAAGGGCTTCGGCGCCTGCGTGTAACGATTCAGCCAGATATAGCGGCTCCAGTATGCCCAGTGTTCCTCCAAGGTATCGTAGGGGTAAAAACCGCCGGAGTACATATCGTTGAAGTGATATTTCTCTGCAAAGTCGTGGAAGTTCTCTTGAAAGCGTTCTCCCGTATAAACAAAACCGGCTGATGTGGAAAGACCGGCTCCAGCGCCGACGATTATCGCATCGGCGCTCTCCAGTTCAGACGCAAGCCGTTTCAGCCGTTCTGAGAAGCCGTTCGTATATGTTCCGGTCTTTTTCTGTAAAAACATCGAATACCACCTTGAGCTGAGAATGAGTTTCGTTCAGATACGATTTTACCGTCCCAACGGCGACCTCGGCTGCCAATTCCTGTGGAAACCTATACACACCTGTCGAAAGGCAGCAACAGGCAAGAGTCTCCAGCCCAAGCTCATCGGCCTTCCTGAGGCAAGAACGATAACAGTTGCGGAGGTCTTTGAGATTCGTCTCCGTCACCCCGTTTTCCACGATAGATCCGACCGTATGAAAGATGTACCGGCTGGGCAGATTGTATGCGCTCGTGACTTTGACCTGTCCATTTGGTTCAAGCCGTCCCGCCATGAGTCTGTCGCAATCGAGTCTGACCTGTACTCCCGCGTTGGAATGGATGATATTGTCTATACAGTCATGCAACGGATGAAAGCATCCCAACAAAGCTGAATTACAGGCGTTCATGATCGCATCGGCGTCCAGACGGGTAATATCGCCGCGCCACAAGGCGATTCCTTGATCAAACGGAAGCTCATCGACATGGACGGTCTTTCGTTCCACGGTACGCGCCGACAGGTACGAATCCTGGAGCGCAAGGAATTCCTCAGAGACGGGCCGTGGAGGCCGTACATTGCAGAAAGCCCGAAAATACATAGCCTTCTGCTCCAGGGTCATCCCCCTGGGAAGCTGTTCGTCGCGCTCGGCGGACAGCAGCTCAAGCAATCTATCAAGCGTATCTACGGTATCCATATTCCTATCCCCCCCCTATCGCCGCCGCTCTTTTCCGCTGAAAAAGCAAAAGACCTGACGTGCAGAGTAAAACTGATCGACATACAGTTGTAATCACTACGCTTACAACAATATCATCATCTCTGTCGTAATGTCAATTGTTACAGCTAATTCTCCGCCGAAATCTTACGCCGAGCGGGGCCATATTGAATCGACAAGGGCGGTCACGTAGTCCGACGGGCGACACCGTAGATGCGTGCGCCGTATATCGATGAGCTGGGGGCGTTATCATGGCTCGCCATGGGGAGAATATACTTGCCGGACGGAGCTTGTACGAAAAGTCGCTCACGGGAACCGGAAACCGTCATCCATGACAGAGTCGGAAAGGAAGGGAAACCGATCGAACGGTTTTTTGAAAAAGCCGGAGGAATTGGCGAGGGGGATTATTCTCGCTTGACGCGCATGTCAAGTTCGCGGGTCAGATCGGCGAACGTGACCTTCTGGAGTTCACGTTCCATGGCATCTTGCGCATCGAACAAGCGTCCGTCCAAGACCGCATGGATATTCCTTCCGACAGGACATGCAGGATTAGGATCGTCATGAAAGTTGAAAAGACCGTCCTCTACGCTGTCCACCGCCCGGTAGACGTCCAGCAACGTAATGTCCTCCAAGGGCTTGATGATCGTCGCACCCCCGCTTCCCGCCTTGACCGACACGATGCCGGCGTCTTTCAATGACCCTAGTGTCCGGCGGATGATCACGGGGTTGACGTTCACACTGGATGCGATGAACTCGGAGGTCGTCTTATAGTCCTTGGCGAACGTATGTATCGCTAGCAAGGTATGAACCGCCACAGTGAATCTGGATGTTATCTTCATACGCTCGGCCTCCGTAGTTCCAACGCAACGATCCTAATATACATCATCATCATTGCGCTATCAACAGAGTCACGACATGACAAGAGATGGGGAACACGAACGCATGGGGAATAACGGTCGCCGATACTTGACAAACCTTGGAAGGAATGCAATTGTAAGGCGGTGCGTAAGGGAGTAGTCAGCGCCTGACGGCGTGACGGAGTCAACATACTGGAGACGGCTATGTCTCCTGGCTTTGTTTTAAATGACGAGACTTATCTGTAGATGACAGATGGGTCTTTTTTTATGCCGTCTGACGTCGGAAAACTATCTCTAGGAGGACAGGATGGGCATTGGAGAATTAATCGTCATCGCTGTCGGTCTTTCAATGGACGCCTTCGCGGTTTCAATCTGCAAAGGGCTTTCGGTTCAAAAGGTCAGCGTCAAGCACATGTTGATAGCAGGACTCTACTTCGGAGGTTTTCAGGCTTTGATGCCTGCATTAGGATACTTGCTGGGTATTCAGTTTCAAACCTTGATTACCAGCGTCGATCATTGGATCGCCTTCATTCTCCTCGGTTTGATCGGGTTCAACATGATACGGGAATCCCGTTCACAGGAGGAATGCTGCAACGCTTCCTTCAATTTCAAGACGATGCTGCCTCTGGCCGTCGCCACCAGCATCGATGCACTGGCCGTCGGAATCTCCTTCGCGTTCCTGCAGGTGAACATCATTCCCGCCGTCTGTGCAATCGGTGTGACCACATTCCTGTTTTCAGCGGCGGGCGTCAAGATCGGCAACGTGTTCGGAACCAAATACAAATCCAAGGCGGAGCTTTTCGGCGGCGTGATTCTGATTCTGATGGGTCTGAAAATACTGTTGGAGCATCTGGGGCTATTGGGCTGACCACAGGGATGATCGGTCCGTACAAAAAAGGCCGTCGCACCTGTGTGAATTCATCAAACAGAGTGCGGCAGCCCGTTCAAGCGTCAAGAGACCATGAGGAAGCCGCCTACAGCACTTCAACCTCGGACTCAAAGCAACCGACCCCTTCGTCGGGATACTCCCGGCGGAGGCTTTCGACAAGCTTTTTCAGTTTGAAAGCGTCGTCGGCAGAGACGACCATCATGTACCATGAATTCAGCTGCGGCCACACGCTGTCACCCATCTTGGGATTGCTGCAGCCGCGCCCCATCACGTTGGGAACCTTCGTGTACTTGTCCGCGACATGAAGCAACTGGCATTGGTAGATGAAATCCGCTTCAAGCGCCTGGCTCAGTATGATATCCATACGTTTCATCTTCATCGTTTCTCCTCCTTGCCGTCGCCGGGATTCGACCATCTGACGGAATGACCTGAAACCGTAGCCGAAGCTCCATCGTCAGCGCCGGCAGGGCCGCCATCGTTCCGTGCCGGTCCCTGCGGCGAAGCCGGTCCGGCGTTTTTCACGGAATCGAACACAATCCGTTCAACGGACACCAGAGGAGCGCCTGCGTTACTTACCGACGCATGATCCGTGGAGGAAGCCTCCTCGGCCGCATCAATGGCCAGCCCGCTCTCCGGCGCATCGTACTCCGGTTTCTGCGTGACCCGTTCCGGTACATCCGTTTCCGGCATATCAGTTTCCGGTGCGACCGCTTCCGTCGGGGCGCATTGCCCTTCGTCGGATTCGGACGAAACGACAGCATCAACGACGCCAGCGTTATCGTTTTCGGCGGCGGTAGACGGCCGCAGGACATCATAGACCGAAGCCTCGGCCGCAGCTTCCATTATTTTCCGCTTCTTCCGCATCCGTTTGTCCTTGCCATGGTTGAAGAGATAGTACAGCACCGGCATCAGGAACAACGTCATCAGGGTACCGAAGGAGAGCCCGCCCAGGACCGTCATACCGATAGGCTGGACCAGCGCGGCGTTGCCGCTGGAGGAGAACGTCATAGGCACCAGTGCCAGCACCGTGGTCAGCGTGGTCATCAGGATCGGGCGCAGACGGCTCTTCGCCGCCGCCACACAGGCGTCCTCCAGACCGTAGCCGCGCTTACGCAGCAGGTTCATGTAGTCGATCAGAACAATACCGTTGTTGACGATGATACCGACGAGAATCAGCGCGCCGATAGCGGTGATCATGCTCAACGTCTTGCCCATCAGCAGATAGACGACCACGATTCCGACGACCGACAGCGGAATGGTGAACAGCACGATGAACGGATCCTTGAAGGACTCGAACTGGCTCGCCATGACGGCGAACACAAGGATGACCGCCATGATGATGATCAGGAAGAAAGTCTCAAGCCCCTCCATAAGCATCTTGTAGTCGCCGCCGAAGGAGATGAACACAGAATCATCGGCAGGAATTCGCGTATTGATCAGGTTTTCGACCTGCTTCTGAACCTGATCGATGCTCAGGCCCGGCGCGGGTATCGCGGTGACGTGGATGGAGCGGGCCTGATTCTCACGGAGGATCGAAGTCGGGGAAGTAGTCTCCACATATGTGGCGAAGTTGGAGAGAGAAACCTTCGTGCCGCTGCTGTTGGTCACGGAAACCTGCTCCAGATCGACCAGCCGAGCCTTATCGGAATCGGGCAGTCCGATGATGATGTCGATTTCCTCCCCGCCTTTGTAGTATCTGCCGATCGTCAGACCGTCGATATTGGCCTTCAATTCAGAATTGACGCCGGCGATCGTCAGACCAAGGGCGTACATACGCTCGCGGTCGATAACAAGCTCCACCTGCGGCAACCCTTCGGTCATGGAAGTCCCTACGTCGGTGACGAACTCTCCGCCCTCCTCCTGCAGCAGAGTCTTGATCTGCTGGGTCATGGCGCGTACAGCGTCCATATCGTCGCCCTTGACGGCGATATCGACCCCACCTCCGCTGAGACTGTTCAACGAAGAACTGGAAATGGTGAAATTGGCGCCGGGGAACACATTGAACAAGGGCCGGAGCTTCTCTTTGGCGGTGTTCACAGTATCCCACGTCGCGACCTGCGCGGCATCGAAGCCTTTCCGTTCCTCTGGGGAATAGAACGACAGCGTCAGTGTCGCGCTGTTCGTTCCGCCGCCCATGATCGACGACCCGCCGATAGAGACGGTGCTGCTCTTCACCCCAGTGATGTTCTGCCGAACAAGCGCCTCAAACGTACATATCGTCTCGTTCGTAACCTCGATATTAGTACCTTGGGGCATCGTCAGATTGACGGTAAGGGTCGTATCCTCCTGTTCGGGCATATAGACGAAGCCGATACGGGGAATCGCCATCACGCTCAGGACCAACGCGATCAGGACGATGGCGATAATCAACAGCTTATGGCGCACCGAGAACCGCACCGCCTTGGAATAACCGTTGTCAACCGCATCGAAGAAACGGGTCATGACCTTGTTCAACCCCTTCTTGTTGCGCTTCTTGACGTTCTCCAGCTTCAAATATTTAGAGGCGAGTACGGGAACCAGCACGATGGCGAACAGAAGACTGCATACCAACGAAATGACGACGGTAAAAGCGAGCCCCATGAAGACCTGCTTCATCATCCCCAGACGGGAACCGAACATGATCATCGGCAGGAATACGCAGATCGTAGTCAGCGTGCTGCTGGTGATCGCCATGGTCATTTCCTGGGAACCGAGAATCGCCGCGACGTCGGGCTTCGCGCCCTTTTCGCGGTAACTGTAGATATTCTCCAATATGACGATCGAGTTATCGACCAGCATGCCGACGCCGAGCGCCAGACCCGCCAGGGTCATCATGTTCAGGGTATGGCCGGCGAAATACATGATTCCCAGCGTAACAATCAATGAAACAGGAATCGTCAGGCCGATGATGCCGGTACTCTTGAAGCTTCTGAGGAAGAATAGCAACACGAGGACCGCCAGGACCGCACCCTGGATCGCGGAGTTGAGAACGGTCGAGATCGCTTCGTTGATGATGTCGGTAGTATTGGAGGTCTCCACCAGTTCGACGCCTGCCGGCATGTTTTCCAGAATACTCGGAAGCTCCTCGCGGATTTGACCGACGGTCTGCACTGAATTCTTGCTGCTCTGCTTCTGCACCGAGAGCAACACGCAAGGAGAGCCATTGAGGTAGGCGTAGGTACTGATGGGCTTGTAGCCCTCGGATACCTCGGCGACGTCCCCCAGCAGGATACGGTGGACCTCCACGCCGGACGATGTGGGGGTACCGGCCTTGTAGGCGACTACGGTATTGCGGATATCGTCCAACGACTGGAACTGGCCGCTGGTGGTGACGCTGTAGTCCATCCCGCTCTCCGTGATGGAACCGCTGGCGGAACGGATGTTCTGCGCCGACAGCATCTGACCCACCTGCGTGATCGTCAGCCCATACGCTTCGAGGCTGTCTCGGGAAATGTCGATGTTGATGGCCTTTTCACGGCCGCCGCTGATCGCTACCGAGGCGACGCCGTCGATCTGTTCCAGCCGCGGCTGGACGACATCTTCGGCGACCTGCCGCAATTCCTCCAAGGAACGTTCGCCGGTCAAGGCTATCTCCATGATAGGAATCATGGAGGGATCCATTTTCAGAATGACAGGGGACGTGACCTCACTTGGGAGATAGTTCCGGACCAGATCGATGCGGTCGCGGACCATGTTTGTCGCTTCCGCCAAATCGGTACCGTCGGTGAACTCCAGCATGATCATGCTGGAGCCCTGTCCCGAGACCGATTGCATCGTCTTCAGGCCGGATATACCCGACAGGGAGCTTTCCAAAGTACGCGTGACCTTCTCTTCCACCTCTTCCGGACTTGCGTTAGTGTACGTCGTTGAAACAACGATGTACGGCATCTCCATTTCCGGGAACAGGTCGATCGGCAACAGCGTCGTGGCATAGATGCCCAACGCAGTCAGCACGATGAATATGATCAGTACGGTAGTAGGTTTTCGTACCGCTAGTTTAGACAAGGACATCAGCGAATCTCCTCTATGGTGGAAGCCACATTGACCGCGCTGCCGTCGGCGAGCAGGTTCTGCCCCTTGACGACCACCCTGTCGCCGACCTGGACGCCCTCAAGTATCTCCACTACATCGCCGGTCCGTACGCCGAGGGTCACGTTCCGCCGTTCGGCGACTGCCGGATTCTTCTTTTCGTCCACTACGAACATATAGGCCTGCCGGTCGCTCGTCAGCACGGCGCTGTACGGTACGACGACGCAGTTTTCCTTATGCTCGGTGAATACCTGTATCTTGGCATACATGCCGATAATGATCCTGTCGTCCGGTTCATCGAGCGTACAGGTGACCTTCAACGTGCGGCTCGCGATATCCAACGTCGGGCTGATCTTCGTAATGGTCGCGGCGAACGTCTCCCCGGGATACGCGGTGAACGCGATCTCGGCCTTCTGCCCCACCTGAATCTGGGACACATACCGTTCCACGACGTTGAAGGTTATCTCCAGATGCTCGGTATCGCTGATCTTGCCCAACGACATGGAGGGAGCTACCGTCACTCCGACGACCGGAGCGAAGGCGGTGACGGTCCCGTCCTTGATCGCCTTGACCTGGCTGAGGTTGTAGGTCGTCCCGGGACGGGAGGGGTCGATATCGAGCAATACCTGATCCTTGACAACCCGGTCGCCGACACCGACGTACACGTTCGCCACCTTGCCGGAAAGCTCGGGAAGTATATCGACGCTGACAGCGGCCGAGACATCCCCGCTGAACCGCAGATAGGATGTGATGGATTGAGGCACGACATCGTAGACCTGGACAGGAATGACAGCCGTTTCCGGCGCCACGGGCGCAACGGCGGGCTGGGCCGCGGCCTTCGCCGCCCCCTGTCCGGAACAACCGGCCAGCCCGACCATCATTACCAAGGCTATGAGACAAAGTACTATGGTACTCTTGCAGTACTGCTTCTTATTCATTTGATGATACTCCTCTGTATCGCGTATTCAAGGTCGAGCAAAGCCGACAAGTATGTGTATTGTTCGCTCAGCCGCCCAAGCTTCGCCTGGTCCAGCTGCAATTGCGCGTCGCGGACGTCCAGCAATTCAGTGGAACCGTACCGATAGGATTCTTCGGTCAGGTCATAGACCTTCTGGGTCAAGGCGATGCTTCGTTCGCTGTTCTCAATAGCCAGCCGGGACTGTTCAAGCGTAGTAAGCAGGTTGAGGATTTCGACGGTAGCGCTTTGCCGCAGCACAAGCTCGCTGGTCGCCAGCTTGCCGATATTGTCCTGCAAGTCCTTCAGACCCTGCCGAGCGCTGGACCATGGAAGCAGATTGGTGAGGTTCATGGCCACCGTCACGCTCATGCTGCCGTTGTCGGAGTAGTTGTTCGTGCTGAGCGGATAGGCCCCCAGCGTACCGTTCCAATCCTTGGTAATATCCTTGATCACCGGTTGATACGACGCGCTCAAAGAGACCGTGGGAACATTGACCTGCATCTTCAACGCCTTCTCCTGAGTCTTCAGCACTTCCGCCTGCTTGCTGAGCTTGGCGATGTCGAACCGGTTGTCCAACGAAGACAGGCTGGTCTCCGTATCGATATCATAGAACTCCAGCCCGATCTCTCCCTGAAGGATGATGGATTCGTCAGCCGGAAGACCAAGCAGCATGGCGAAGGTCCTCTTCTGCTGGACGAACGCCTGTTCCTGCTTCTGGAAACTCGACACAGCGTTATCATAGGTGGTCTGGGCCTGCAATACCGTCAGCTCAGGGACGTAGCCGGCCTTGAAGTTCTCCTCCGCCTGGGTTTTCCTGGACTCCGTGTTCTTCAACGACTCCCGCTGAAGCTCCAGGCTCTCCTGCTGCAGGAGCAAACCGTAAAAGAGCTTGCGGACATTGAGAATCGTCTGCTGGCGTTGTTCTTCGTATGTGATCAGCCCCGCCTCATATTGCCTGTGGGCAAGATCTATGTTGGTGATCAACGCCGGATTGAAATTCCATGAAGCGGATATTCCACCGACAAAATTGATTGTCGGATCTTGTATCCCTATGGAAGACAACGACGCCTGGTTGCTTCTGCTCAGCGTCGCCGAGACCTGGACCGTCGGAAGCAATCCGTTCCAACCGTTCTTGTCGGCACGGGCCTGCATCGCGAGGTCCATGGCGGCAAGCTCCAGGCTGCCACTGTTTTGCAGCGCATACTCCACCGCCTGGTCCTCCGTCAGCGTTATCGCCCAAATGGAAGCCATGACGCACAACATAGCCAATATGACAATGGCTTTTTTCTGTATTCCCATATGTTCTCTTCTCCACGATATATGACGGACCGGAATCCACCGGTCGTATACTATTGTCTCTTTCGGCGCGACCGCATCCGCGGCACGACGCCCCCTGTCGGGTGAAAGCCTTCCCCGCCTCCGCCACGCCACGGCGGGATTCCATAGTCCAGAAGCCCCTTAGCCTTGCTCATTCAGTCATCTCCTCTGCGCATGAAGGCGTATCGCGGGACCCTTCCACACCGCCCCGTATCAGACGATAGAGAAGCTTGTCGGCATAGGCGGCAAGACGGGCTTCTGGACAAAGCCGTTGCATGAGGAAATAGCTGAACGGCAGAAACATGATCCAACGGGAAATCAGATTCACATCCACGGACTTGTCGTCGCAGATCTTCTGAAATTGTTCATAGAACGCGCCAAGCTCAGGGTTCTGACGCGGCTGGAAATCAAACCGCTCAAAGTCGTCGCTGTTGCAGTCCAGTTTGCCGTTCAGGCATATCCAGCAGATGATGCCCACAGAAAGGGGAATCGACTGCGAGCAGTAGGATGAAGCGGTCGCCAAAATGATATAGATGGCTTCCGACAACGACCTGGCGTAGACCAGCCGCTTTGACAGGACCTTGCCGAAATGAAGGAACTCCTTGATCACGGTCTGGCGGATCATCATCTCCTTGCTGACATACGTGGCGTATATGGTACTGTTGGCCAACCCCAGCTCGTCCGCTATCCGCTCCACTGAAATTCCAAAGGGCCCGTACTGTTTCATTACTTCGTCAAGCGCTATGAAAAACCGATCCTGCGTCGTTTCCTCGGCGGATACGGTCGTCAGTTCATCCAGTTCCTCCATACGTCGGTCGGCAAGCTCTTCAAAACATGAAAAACCGTTCTCTATCAGCTGCGATACAGCATCGGCGTACCTGTGGATCGTGACTGAGTCGCCTGGATAATCGCAGACCATCTGCGTAAGGAAGAAACACATTGTGGACATGTCGAAGCCATCATGGATGGAATGGACCGCCTTCCTCGATTCAAACACCTCCAGCAACATCGTAGTCACGACGCTAGTCTGCGGATTGAAGGTTTTCTGAAGAAGGTACGGCAGCAATTCGGGTTTTCCACTGAAAAAAAAGGCGAGGGTTTCAAACACCTTTGACCGATATCCGGCCTCAGACAAAACGGCCCGGTCGATCGCCAACAACTGATCGCGCAGAACGACGACCTGTTCCAGAACTCTGGCGTCCAAGGTATCGAACAGCTCCTGCTTGTTCTTGAAATGCCGGAATATCGCCGTTTTGGAAATACCCACCCGCTTCGCGATCGTAGCCAGCGAAATATCTTCAAACCGCAACGAACTGAAGGCTAGCAGGGTCTCCCTCAATATTCTCTCTTTTGTATCCCGTGGCACGACGATCCCCATTTGTTACCGAATTTTCGGTAACAAATATAGGGACTGCGCAACGAGACGTCAATACTTCACACGAAAAATTCACAAAAAGACAACAATGTTCACCAGATGGGGACTACGACCTCGGAGAGAACGTCTATCAACAGCTGATAGTCGCCATCGATAGCTGAGATGTCGGCTTCGAGCATCCTGTCGGGATCGACCTTGTACCATTCGATATCGTAGCCCGCGTTCAAGGCGAGTTGATAGAAGAACAGCCGCGCGGCGCGGCCGTTGCCGTCCCTGAACGGATGCAACGCCTCGACCTCCCCCATGTAGAAAGCGAAATCATTGATGAACTCGTCCCGGCCCAGGTTCTTCAGATAATGGTCGTCGCAAAGTTTTCCAAAAATCTCAGAAGCCATGTCGTCGATGAAGTCAGGCTGACAGAACACCGTCCGTTTCGCCGCGGCGACCTCACGGATTTGTCCGCTACTCGGATAGATGTCGCCGAACAGCCGTTCATGGATAGATTTCAGACGGTCGAAATCAAACTGAGTGCCGGTGAACTCCAACAGGATTTCCGCCGTTCTGATATTGACGAACCGCGCCTCCACCTCACGCAACCGATCCCTCTCCGTGATATTGAAGAAATTTGTCAGGCAACCGGTACCGGGATAGACATCCCCTTCGTCCGAGGACGGGACATATTCGGCGGGAAGCCTCAGCTCCTCGACCAGCGCCTCTATGGCGTCATCCGCGGTACGGTCTTCATCGAGGACTTCCCGAAGGACATCCTCTTCCCTCTCTTCCAATGAAAAGCCCTCGGCTTCCTGATTGAATCTGATATAGTCGATGCACGCTTGCATTCGGCCTGATTTCATTACGCCATCACCGTCCTTTTGATCGGAGACAAGGGGAAAGGTCATATTTGTCCCGGCATGCCTTCACTGTGTCCGCCGGATACTTCTCAGCGTTCTTGCGAAGCTTCTCCATGACCACCGCGTCGATATCCAAGCCGAGCAGATCGGCGAACTGTACCAGATAGATCAGCACGTCGGCAAATTCATCCGCCATTTCACCCTTGTCATGCGCTACGGCTTCGTCGGAATCGACCCATTGGAATAATTCCAGCAATTCCGAAGCTTCCAGCGATATGGATATCGCCAAATCCTTCGCCGTGTGGAACCGCTGCCAATTCCGTTCATCGCGGAACGTACGAACCGCATCCAATGTCTCCTGTTTCATACGGTCAATGATACCTATAGCGGGCGAGACTGGTCAAGGGAGAAATTGAACCGCGCGCCATTCTTGGACGGCTACGCAAATTCCGGCTGCTTGGTGCATGTGAAGGGAACTTCCAAACACTACCGGCGTCACCGAAGTCTTCCGTACCGGCCGTTGAAACCCATATCTGTCGTCCACGCCACAAGCCGGACATTATCAAGATTGGCTTATACGCATACGATCCGCAAGTCCCGCCGTCGATACGCTTCTCAAGCGAGCCTGAGCTTTTTCCTCGATTTCCCCGTCAACCAGGCGACGGTATCCAATATGGTCTGGTACAGGTCCCTTGGCTGGTAACCCAATTCAATCGTCGCCTTGTCATGGGAGAACCGGTCGTTGCTGTTCAGCGTATACAATGAATATCTTGTGTAGAGCGGTCGTTTTTTCCGCAGACGGGCGAACCAGCCGTACACAGGGGCGAAGGCGTGGGCCAGCCACATCGGCAGCACGGGGAGTTTTCGGCCGCCCCATATGGATTTGACCATTCCAAGGATATCCTTGATCTCATAATGTCGGTTCGACAGGATAAAGCACTCCCCGCGCCGCCCCTTCTCTATGGCGGACAGACAACCCGCCGCGACATCCCTGACATCGACGAAATCGTAGCCTCCGTTGACACAGGCGGGAAGCTTTCCATGGATATAGTCGCTGACCAGCTGCACAAGATGGTTGTGGGACGAATCGTACGGGCCAAGGATTCCCGACGGATGGACGATTACGGCATCGAGCCCCGTCCGCACTGCATCAAGGACGATCTGCGTGGCCTCGGCCTTCGTCTTGGCATAGCCCCCGACCACTTCGTCGGCGGAAAAACGGTCGACCTCCTCCAGAACCTGAAGCTTGTCCTTCTCAGGAATCGCATGGACCGAGCTTACATACAGCAACCGTTTCACTTGGTGCTTCATGCATAATTCCACGATATTACGGGTTCCGCCGACGTTCACGTCATACATGACCGGAGATACGTCCCCCGCTATATCGACGATTCCCGCGGTATGTATCACTATGACCTCCATCCCCTCCGTATGGACGAACAGAGGCTCCAAAGACGCTTTGTCGCGAACATCGCCCTTGATATAGGAGACATTGGCCTGGGGCCGTCCTTGTTCAGATGGAAGTATCAGCCCCCGTACACACGTTTCGCTTCCCCTCAGTTGCCGGATGATCGTACCGCCGAGATGTCCGTTGGCTCCGGTTACGATAAACAGCTTCTGCATAGACGCCACACACTCCTTTCCTATATTGATCTGTTGTTCTATAGGAACATCTATATGGTAACCGCCAGTGCGCCACCCGACAATATGCAAACGTACTAACAAATGACAGTATATAGACATACATGATGATGAATGTCCGACAGGAACACAATGGAAGGGAAAACGTCGGACAATTCAGATCAACGCCGTACCTACTGGATCATTATCCTGAGCAACCTGCTAGAAAGCGTGGAAACCGTTGAAAGGTTTTTATCATTGGCGGATCGATATTGACGATGGACAAAAAAAGAGCTGTGTCCGGTCCGTCGTCGGACCTCGCACAGCTCCTCGTCTACCCGATCCTATAGCCGGGTCTTAGAAATGGAACCCCAACACCAACCTGCCATCGACGTAGTGCCGATAGTCCCAGATGTAGTGGTAACGGGCGTTGAGCCCCAAGGAGAACCAATCATTCAGCATGAAATCGAACTGGACGCCGGCGGCAAGACCCCAGTCGATACCGACCTTCTTGGCGGCGTCGGCGGTCTTGATCGGCGGGAAGGAGAAGAAGCCTTCCGCACCAGCTTCGATAGCCATGCCGGCCTTGCTTCCGAACGCGATATCAAACTTAGGCATCAAGCTGACCGTCGCGACATGGGTAGCGTTCTTCATCGTATTGCTGAAATCACTGAAGATGTTCCGGAAGAAGGATCCCCAGCCGTTGCTGACCATCATCATATACCCGGCGTCAACACGGAGACCGACGCCGAAGTTATTGCCGAGACTGACGATGTTGTTGAACTTGAAGCCCAACGAAGCCGCGGGGGAAAGATTGGAAAGCGACTTGTAGTTGGCGGAGCCAGGAACCGTCGGCATCCATTTGTTCACCATGACGCCAAGGGAAAAGTCAAGGCCGAAAGAGAAATCGTTATACGCAGGCTTTGCTTCGGCGGTCTTGGCAGGAACAGCCGCAGGAGCAGGGGCCGCTACGACAGGGGCAGGTTCAGCCGCCTTGACAGGTTCAGCCGCCTTGACAGGTTCGACCGCCTTGACAGGTTCGGCCGCTTTGACAGGTTCGGCCGCTTTGACAGGTTCAGCCGCTTTGACAGGTTCGGCTGCCTTGACAGGTTCGGCTGCCTTGACAGGCTCGGCTGCCTTGACAGGTTCGGCCGCTTTGACGGGTTCGGCTACCTTAGCGGGTTCGACCGCCGCAACAGGTTCTGTCGCCTTGGCGGGTTCGGCGGCAGGAGTTACCACAGGCGCGGAAGCCGGTTCCGTGACCAATGGCTCAACACGAGAAATTGCACTTACGCTCCAATTCTCGCCATCGTAGGACTGCTGAAGATACAAGGAATGGATAACAGAACCTTCAATACCCTCGACGGTATAGCTAGTCACACTCGAATCAACCACGGTCCATGAATCGGGATTTTCCCCATCTACCTGATACCGGAACGCCGTCACCTCGGGATCTTCCATCAGCCATTCCCAAGTAATGACGACGGGAACCGCGAACAAGCTGGCCGGTACCAATACCAACAGGGCCAACAGAACCGCGATCAATTTTTTCATACCGTTGTTCTTAATCATATTTTTCTCCTCTAACGGAACAAGTGCCAATTTCAGACAGTAACGGCAACTTCAACCTTAACAGACACAGTATACTACAACACAATTCCATATGACAACAAACAAACTTCGTTCCGGTGACAGGAATCCCTGTAAAAAAACAGAAACTATATCTGCGACCAAATACATACGCAACCCTTATCACACCTTCTCCAGATATGGTAGGCTGTCCCGAGGAGGGCATCTGCATGGGAAAGCTGGAACGAATCGCGGTATTCTGCGGTTCCTCACTCGGTAACGACGCACGGTACGAAACGGCGGCCATAGATATGGCGAACGCAATGATAGAGCATGGAATCGGACTGGTCTATGGCGGTGGAAACATCGGCCTGATGGGGAAAGTCGCGGAAACGGTCCACGGCTCGGGGGGCTCAGTAGTCGGAGTCATTCCGGAAAAACTGCATCTTCCGAAAATCTGCAACAGAACCGTACACGACGAGCTTGTCGTCGTAGAGGGCATGCATCAACGAAAGGCGGAAATGTACCGTCGGGCCGACGGCTTCATAGCGTTGCCGGGCGGAATAGGGACCTTCGAGGAAATCCTTGAGATATTCACCTGGCAGCAGCTCCGGTATCATTCAAAACCCGTGGCGCTTCTCAATGTCGCAGGCTTCTACGACGGACTGCTCGATTTCCTGCGCCACAGCTGTGAAGCGGGCTTCGTCAAACCCGTCGTCGTTGATTCCCTTCTGGTAGACGACAATCCTTCGCGCCTGCTGGAACGAATGAGCGCGCAAGAGGTCGCGTTGCCGGAGAAAATCATCTGATGGAATTTCTACGCATATAGATTCCTCAACGTCTGGGCGTAGATCGCCCGAACCTTCGTCAGATGGTCCAACGGGACATATTCGTCGGTCACATGGGCGAGCTTCTGCGACGAAGGGCCGATTCCGATCGTGGCAACCCCTCTGCGTCCGGCGCTCTCGCTCCCGTCGGTGCAAAAGTAATACGAACCGACCGACTCAGCAATCCCAGTAATCCCCGCTACCGCATCGACGGCGCAACGGACCAAACGGTGGGAGCGATCCAGACTCCAGGCGGGAAAGAACCGATGTCCTCCGATACGCTCACCGGTGTAGCAGACCTGTTCGTCGCTGGCGATCGATACCGTTGCGGAAAAGGTTTCGTCCTTGGCGGACAAAGCGTCGATGAGACGCTGGATCGGAGACAGAACGTCATGTTCGGTCTCCCCTACTACCAGACGACGGTCGTAGGTCGCCTTCGCCCTGTGCGGAATGACGGATTTTCCGGGATACGGCAGGCTCATGATATCGGTCAGGACCATGAGGCCTTCCCCTACCAGGGAATCAGAAGGACAGGGCAGCTCTTTCACACAGGACAATAAACTGACCAAGGCATCGGCGGCGTTGACTCCTTTCTCAGGATTCGCGGAATGGGCGTTCCGCCCGAAGGTCTCCAACAGGATCTCCGCCCGCCCTTTCTGCGCGGTATAGACCTGCAGCTCCGTTGCCTCGCCAAGGATCACCAGGTCGGGACGCAGAACGTCCAGCACCTTGCCGAAGGCGATTCCCTCGAACACCTCTTCATAGACGACTCCTACGACATGGACGTCGCCGGAGGGACGCCAGCCAGCCGCCAACAGATCCCCGACGGCCCAGATCATGGCGCACAGCGCGCACTTCATGTCCGCGGCGCCCCGGCCATACAGCCTACCGTCAACTACAATGGATTCAAAAGGCGCATGAGACCATTGCTCGGGCAGAGGCACGGGGACGGTATCCATGTGCCCCTCCATGACCACGACCGGACCGCCCGCAGAACCATGCACAGTCCCGATGATGTTCCCATACCGGTCGGAGGTCACATCGTCGAATCCGGCGCGGCGCATTCCGTCCATCAGAAAGGAGGCTACCTGTCGCTCCTCTCCAGACAGACTCCGTATCGACAGCGCTTCCCGGCAGAACTCAAGGTACGTAGGTTCAATCGTCCGCTGGCATTCCATGGGACACCTCCTGGCCACAGTTTTCATGTATTGACCATACCCCCACAAGCCTCCGCGGTCAAGGTGTGGTCTATACAAGCGGGTTGATGTATACTTGCGATATGGAGATAAAACGTCACAAGGTCACTGAATATTTCTATATAGCGGTAGGCTCATTCATCACGGCGGTCGGAGTCGCCGTTTTCGCCAACCCGGCGAAGATCGCCAGCGGAGGGGTCAGCGGAGTAGCGACCATCCTCTACCACTCGTTCGGCTGGGATCCCGGCCTCATGATTATGGTCCAGAGCGTTCCGCTGTTTCTGGTCGGCATGAAGATATTCGGCGCTCAATATGGCCTGAAGTCTTTGATCGGGACATTGCTGCTTTCCGCGTTCACCAGCGGAATCTGCCTGATGATAGGCTATGACGGTATCCTCAGCTACGACCATCCGATGAGCGTGCTGCTCTCCGCCTTGTTCGGAGGGGTCATCATGGGAACGGGCATCGGCCTGGTCATGAAAAGCGGCTCGAACACGGGCGGGACGGACATCATAGCCCAGATACTCGCCCGTTATACCAAGTTGACGCTGGGAACATCGCTGTTCCTCGTGGATGCGGTCATCATCGTAGCGTCGGCGTTCACCTTCGGCATTGAAAGCGCCCTCTACGCCATCATCACCGTATATATCACGGGAGTGGTCATAGACAAAGTCGTGCTGTCCATGGGGACGAGGTATGCGAAGACGGTATATATCATCAGCGACCAACGGGAGCAGATCAGCCAGGCGATCCTGGAGGAGCTTGGGCATGGGGGGACGTTGCTTCATGCGACGGGCATGTATACGGGTAACGACAGGACGGTGATCATGACGGTGGTGCCAAACCAGAAGATATCCCGGCTGACGAATATTGTCCATGAGATAGACGACAAGGCGTTCATGATCGTCCAGGAGGCGTATCAGGTGCTTGGGGAGGGCTTCACCCCGATAGCGAAGGCCGCCCTCGCCTCACAGTCCGACGTGACCCAGATGTCGAGACAGAAGCCGGACAATCAGGAGCATAGAAGCCCGGACGTACCCCGCTGAGGAGCTGCGGCAGGTAAGAAGCGTATGTCTGCGACTGCTCCAAAGAGTCACAAACCATCATGCGGTTCCCCTATCCGTTCACCACGTTGACGGGAGTACCGAGACAAAATTGTCTGAGATTCTCCACGGCGATATCCATCAACCGCTGACGGCTTTCCTTCGGCGCCCAGCTGATATGGGGAGAGATAAGGCAATTGCGGGCCTTGAGCAAGGGGTTGTCCGCTTTGATCGGCTCCGTCGATACGACATCCACGGCGGCGGCGTAGACCTTTCCCGCGTCCAGGGCGTCGGCGAGATCCTGTTCCACGATCAGCGGCCCCCGGCTGTTGTTCAATATGATCACGCCGTCCTTCATTTTCGCGATGGTATCCTTGTTGATGATCCCCTTGGTCTGGGGAAACAATGGACAGTGCAGGCTGATCACATCCGAAGCTGCAAACAGCTCGTCCAGCTCCACATACCGGCACTGTCCGTTTTCCAGCGCAGGATCATGGTAAGCGTCGAACGCCAGGACATTCATGCCCAGCGCCTGGGCGATACGGCCCGTAGACTGTCCGATCCGACCGTATCCGATGATCCCCATGGTCTTACCGGCAAGCTCTATCAACGGATAGTCCCAGAAACAGAAGTCCGGGCAGCTTTCCCACCGTCCCGCATGGACGGCGTCGCTATGGTGGGCGAAATGATGGCATATCTCCAACAGCATCGCTATGGCGAACTGAGCCACCGCGGCGGTCCCGTAGGTCGGGATATTGGTGACGGTGATACCGAATTCCTTCGCCGCAGCGACATCCACGACATTGTAGCCTGTCGCGAGAACGCCTATGTACCGGACGGAAGGAACAGCCGACAACGTAGCCCTGTCGAGAGGAGTCTTGTTGGTGAACACCACATCGGCGTCGGCGATACGGGGTATGATGTCCGCCAAAGAGGTTCGGTCATAGACCGTCAGTTTCCCCAATTCCCCTAGAGGAACCCAGGAAAGGTCTCCGGGGTTTTCCGTATATCCGTCAAGTACCACGATCCGATGCTGTACGCCATATCCCATTGCTGAACCTCCGTTTCCTGTGTCCATACCCTCTCCGGCGTGGACGCACATATAGAAAGGGCCGCCAGATCCAATGGACGGCAGCCCGTATGCTTCACCTCAAATTCCTAGCGATCCCACAGCTTCTCTGGATAATATCCTTCCGCGATCTTCCGGGCCAAAGCCTGGCGAACCAGTTCGCGGTCTTCGCTATAGGTCATTCCGAACCATTTTTCCTGCGTTGTATAGAACTTGATCTTGCCGGCTCCCGACGTGACGATGTCGCTGGCGCCCTCGGGCAGATAGCATTCCGTCTTTTCCGCGGCAATGTTCTTCGCGATAAACTTCTGGAAGTAGGCGTCGAAATCAGAGAACGCGGCGGGAGTGAAACCGAAGAAGTTCATCGACACCCATTCCTTGCCGGTCAAAGGCACGTCCTTGTCGTCGATATGGCTGATGATCCCGTCCCCGACATATTCGATCTTCGTATTCTCCCGCATCGACACCAGATAGTCGTCCTTGACGGTACAGACGGCGCGGGATACTGAACCGCTGCGGCTCATCGTGTTCTCCAGCACATAGCCGACCATCGCATGCTCGACGCTTTCATTGTCAAGCTTGGACAGATGCCCTTCCATGGTCTGGAACGCGTCCCGGCCATAATAGTCGTCGGCGTTGATCACCGTGAACGGAGCCCGCACGGCGTCCCGGGCGCACAGCACGGCGTGAATCGTCCCCCACGGTTTCTTCCGGTCCTTGGACAAAGCGACCTGTTGCGTAGTCAGCAGTGAATCAAGGCTCTGAAACACATACTCCGCATCCATGTTCCGGGCGATGCGGTCGAACAGCCGTTCCCGGAAATCCTTCTCGATATCCTTGCGGATGATGAACACCACTTTGCCATAGCCGCTCTTGTGAGCGTCGTATACTCCGAAATCGAGCAGGGTCTCCCCATGCATTCCCACGGAATCAATCTGTTTGACGCCGCCGTACCGACTTCCCATCCCGGCTGCGAGTACCAGCAATACAGGTTTCATGAATCGCTCCTCTTTTCTATCTTCCGCCGGTACGCGTCCAAGGATGCACGGGAGGGTTCCCGAAACCGGCGGTATCCCAAGTCTACAGCTAAAACCCCGTGGCCGTCAAACCGATACTGCGGGTTTCGACGCCATACGCCATATGGACGGCTCTTTCCTCCTGTCGCCCAGGGCAGAGGGCTGCCGCACAGGGACGCGCCCCCATGTATGCATGTATGGCCAAGCGGGAATATCAGGCCGGACAATCCCACGAGAGGTGAACGCCGTCGCCCGCCGAGGACCTTTGCCAGATAACCGTCCCGGTTGAACCTGCCTGGCGAAGAGCGGGCGCAGGTCGGCGTCCTGGGGCCAGGACGTTACAGCGTATTGGGTATATATTGATTCAGTATCCCGAACAATTTCGGCATGTCAATCGGCTTGGACACATGGTCGTTCATGCCGGCGGCCAGCGCTTGCGCGACATTCTCGGCAAAGGCGTCCGCGGTCATGGCGATGATTGGAATGGTACCCGCCTCCGGGTGGGACGACGCACGAATCGTCTGGGTAGCCTCGTACCCATCCATTTCAGGCATCTGGACATCCATGAGGATGGCCTTGTACGTTCCGGGCGGGGCGTTCTCAAACTTCGATACCGCCGCCCTGCCGTTCAGGACGCTATCCACCGTCAAATGGACGGATCCCAGTATCTTTTTGGTGACCTCCATGTTCATGGCGTTGTCTTCGGCCAAAAGTACGCGCGCCCCGCCGAAATGATACTCGATGTTCCGGCTCACCACGACAGGAGCCTGCTTACCGCCGATGCGCTGCCGCCCCAGGAAGCGGCCGATATCATAGGTACGATGGGCAAAGCCCAAGAAGTATTCAAGCAAAGCCTTCTCGACTATGAAACGATCGATATCCATGCGCTCGCTACAGCGGAGGAGGTACGCGCGGGGGTCGTACCGATCTCTGTGGCGTACCTGCGGCAGACGGCGCCGGTACGCCATACTCCGGAAACCTATGCGCTCCATCTCAGAAGCATCCTCGACCATATGGAACGATATGAAAAATGCCATGTCGTACTCCGTCGGAGGGATGAACAGATTCATGCGCTGCTGGTCAAGGACGGACGGCAGGCGCTTCTGCTACGTCCGGGGACGCCTCTGACAGTCTTTGAAATCTCGCAGCCATATATCGCGGAAGCCTGCCGGGAATACCTGGCGAGAGTGACGGAATCGCCGCTCTCCCCCGCCATGCAACGGCAAGAGACGATATCCCGGATTTGCCAGCTCATCAAGGAGTTGGAGTGTAGTTGAGGAACCCGTCCTTCTCAGGTTTCGCCTCGGCTGACCACAAGTCCATGTCGGCGCGGGACGGCGTTCTCCCTGTACGTGCGTCACGTTCGGAAGGCGACATATTTCCATGGGAACGCCGACGCGAGGCGTCTTGCGCAGAGGCCGCATCGGGAGCGGGTCGGCTCCGGCGGAGTGGAAAGGAATTTCTTGAGACGGTATCGACTTTGAATCCTCCAAGGTCGTGGAAAAGCTATCCGGCTACCCTTCCTTGGCGGCAACATCCATCAGGACAGCCGAGCATGCGAATGCATGTGCGCATTCGTCCGTGCGTCCGTTCATGCGTCCGTGCGTGCATCCATCCGGGCATTCGTGTATTCGTTCATGCATGCGTGTGCGCATTCGCTCGTGCTTACGAACATCCGTGCATACATCTTTCAGCAGCTCGGATATCGCCGTTACGAGAGGTGGCCCTAGTTGATTAGTACCTGGAACTGTATCGCGGAAGCATACCAGCCGGTAGGCAGCATCGCGGTATCGAAATCGGGGATATTGGCGAAAATCTCCCCTGTCTCGTACACTATGCCGATAGTATCCTGGGCGTCCCGGACTCCAAGGGACTTGGACGCCACGCTTCTGGCGCGTTCTATACTGGACCCGTTCTCCGTGGAGGACCTGATCGAAAGGTCGTATTCTATCCTTGAATCGATCCTGCTGGCGGCGCCTACGTCTTCAGCTGTAAAATAAAACGCAGAATCAGCCCCGGTCTCTCCTGGGAGGACGTTCAGGCTGTACGACGAATTAGTACGGTTGGAAGCCAACGTATAGGTACCGACCTTGATGCTTTTCCCTCTGGAGGAAACAAGGTCGATGGACTGGGAACCTGTGTAGGGTTCCACGGAAAAAGTATCTTCGATGGGCATCACCGCCCGAAGCTGTATCTGCTCCGGCCCCAACGCGCTCTGAGCGAACAGGACGCCCGATAGACATAACATGACGATCAGTGCAAGCGATCGACAATATTTAAAATCTTTACGATTCATTAAGCTCTGCTCCTTACCCCTTGACAGGAGGTTCACCTTCGCATTGACACATATAGTATATTTACATAGGCTTACATCTGTCAATAGATAGCAACAAAAACTCATGCCACTTCGATAAAAAATATCAGTAATAGTATCCAATTGTTGATATTCAAAAAAAATACTTATAAATAAACAAATGTCATATGTTCATGCATTATAGAATAAGATGAATAAAACCAGTGCCGACGGCATAGATGTTCCGAAGAATAATGACTTGAAGCAATGACTTGGGGCGGCGTATCTCAAAACCGCCGCGGCATGCGATCCTTCTCGTTTCCGCCCCTAGTTTTCACAGGGACGTCGGTTGCAAGCCACATGGAATTGCAGTATAGTCTGTTTCGTCTGTGTCAATCATTTTGTTCACAGATAAGGGAATGACGCCATGACGCAGGAAACATTGCTACAGGCCGCCGGCGGAGGATATGAATCCACCTTGTACAGGTTCATGAACAATGCCGCATTGTTGGAAAGGTTCATCAAGAAGTTTCTCCAGGATCAGACCTATGGGGAATTGTGCGCCGCCGTTGCAAAAAACGACCATGAAACGATGCTCAGGACCGCGCATACTTTGAAGGGCATAGCCGCGAACCTTGGTTTCATTACGCTGGCCCAGGCCAGCGATGCGTTGGTATGCGCGATACGGAATGAAACATCCGACGATATCCAAGCGCGGTACGAGGCTGTCAAGGTTGCCTATGAACAAGTCATAGCCAATATCCAGGCGTTGGACGAATAGCGAGCCTTCGGGTCTTTTCGAAAGGAGATTCGGGAATATGTTCATGGAGAGATATCCCAGACTGGCCGAGATGAAGGTCAAAAAGGCGATACTCGTCGTAGATGACGCTGAACTGAACAGGATGCTGTTGAGGGAGACGTTCCAGGATACATACGATATCATCGAAGCCAAGAATGGCGAAGAGGCTCTTGAAAAGCTGGATGCCGACAGAGATGGCATCGCGGCCATACTGCTCGATCTCGCCATGCCGGTCATGAACGGTTTCGAGGTCCTTGAGGCGTTGAACCGGCAGCATGCCCAGGAAGATATTCCGGTATTCCTCATTACATCGGAGAGCGACCACGCTTATCTACGCCATGGTTATGAACTAGGCGTTGTCGATATCATCAGCAAACCGTTCATGCCGGGCTTCATCCGCAAACGGATCGGCAACGTCATTGAGCTGTACAAGACCAGACGGGCGTTGAAGCTTGTCATCGACGAGCAGGATATTGCGTTGCGACGGCAGGCCGGACAGCTGGAAGAGCAGGCCCAGAAGCTCCTGGAGACCAACAGTTCAATCATCGACGCTTTGTCCACGGTCATTGAATTCAGGAACTGTGAATCGGGTGAACATGTCAAACGCATCAGGAGTCTGACCCGACTGCTCCTTGATCATATGTCGAAGCAATACCCGCAATACGAATTGCAACCGGAGGAGCTGCCGCTCATTTCGGACGCGGCGGTCATGCATGACGTTGGCAAGATCGCGATTCCCGACGCTATTCTTAACAAACCGGCGAAGCTCACTTCGGAAGAGTTCAAGATCATGAAGACCCATTCACTCAGGGGATGCGAAATTCTGGAGAGTATTCCGTCGATTCATGAAAGCCCTCTCTACAAATATGCATACGATATTTGCCGGCATCATCATGAGCGTTGGGATGGCAGGGGCTATCCCGATGGTCTGTGTGGCTCCGAGATTTCCATTTGGGCGCAGGTCGTCTCCCTGGCTGATGTCTACGACGCATTGGTCAGCGAGCGCGTCTATAAAGCCAGCTACAGCCATGAACAGGCGGTACGGATGATCATTGGCGGGGAATGCGGGGCATTCAACCCGAACATCATGGAGTGTTTCGAAAAGATCAAGGATCTGATACATACGACTTTGTATACGCAACCGGCCACAGGCAATGGATAATGAACCGACGATGAACAGCTGTTGAATCCAGAATAGATTGAGCGGATTTATCCAGATAGAGTTGAAAGAATCGCGAAATAGACGGGCAGAAATTGAGTTCAAGCCCCGTTTATCCCATGTTTACCAGAAATGTTTATGAATGTTTACAAACCAGTAAACGCTGATTTAAACGCCAGGAAAACAGATATGGCGAAAAGCGTTTACCGGTTCCCACTGTAGCCCGCCGTCCTTTTCGCGAAATCAGATCGGGAAAATCGCGAAATGCTTCACTCGTTTCATCTCGTTGATTCGGGCTCTGGCTCCCGCCCGTCAGATGTCAAGAACCTCGAACATCATCGTATTGTCTCCAATGACGGTCGAGCCGTCAGCCGGGTTGTTGTATACGACAAAATTGTATGACACATATTTGCATGTCTTTTCGATATTGCCGTTTGTCTGGTCTGAGATCGTGATGCTGGCGGTGGCCCCATAGGGGATGGGCAACGACACCAGTCCCCCGGTAAGCGTCGCCGTTATCCGCCCGTCGCTAATCGAATATCTGCTGATCTCATGGTCGAGCAACATTTCTCCATTGATACCTTTCTTGATTGTCGCTTTCATATCTGCTCCTTATGGTGTGTTTATCGTCCCGGCCCGCCCCGAATTGAGGACGCTGACGGTCAGAGGTGTCCCTGTAATACGATTCCCGCTTGTGGCGGGATTGTCGTAGTACGTCAACTGTTTCCCCGGCGTGCAGTCGTTCTGAAATTCCCACAGATAGATGGTCGTCGCGTCGAATTGGAACGCGGTATCGCTTCTCGCCCGGTACCATCCGGGGCCGGTGGAGTTGACCGTCACCGTCGTATGGGTACTCCAGCCATAGTTACTTCTCAACAGTGTCGCTATCACATTACCGCTTGCGTCAAGCTTCTCCACAAGTATGTTACCCCCGCCGAACCATCCGCAGTCCAGCCGCATCCTGAATATGGCGGTCCCTGATTTGCGGTGCGAGTAGAACTTTCCCCCGTTGCCGATGTAGTCCTGTATCCAGTCGGCTGCGGTCGGGAACGATATGCTCCTGCTCGCCCTGTCGTTCACGTTGTTCAGCTCATCCGCCGTTATCAGTTGTCCTTGTGTGAATGCCATGTCAGTTCGCCACCGCCCCCCATACCTCATTGTCCGTACCCTGAGAGTTCACGTTGCCGTTCACCGTAACCGCATGCACCTCTTTGAAGCGGCGTCCCTCCACCCCTATGCTGTACGCATCGTCGTTGACGGGAATGACGTTCATCGTCTTGATTCCGGGCGTGGACATCAGTACCGTGACCGCGCCGGGTACGACATCCCTCAGACAGGAGTTTTGGGATATCATGACGAGCGGCGTCCCGTCCGGATTGATTGCCATCAGAGTATCATTCGCGGCGGAATAGCGCAGCATCATCGGAGCCGAGGGCTGGCTGTCAATGGAGTAGGTTGAGACGGTTTCGCTCCCATAATCTGGAAGATACATGCCAAGCACCGCCATACTGAAACCGAAAGTCCCCGTGAAAGCATATGGTCCTCCTGATGATACCGCGCTGAACAAACTTAAAAAGGAATCTCCACTCACCATATTCAGAATCGGTGTTCTCGTCGCTCCGTTGGAGAGCGTACATGTGACGTCATCAGTAGATCGCACTGTATCGATCCATAGCGTATCGCACCCGGACGGTATGTCCGAATCAGTGCCGGTCAGATAATGCAGGACTCCATTTTTCAGATACAGGATGGGAACCGCATAGGGATTTCTCGGAATGTTCGTGTCAAGGACGATCTGACTGAACGCCGTCCCCTTGTATCTTCCTGTGCAAGGGACGGTATAGAACCCGTCTGATGAGGAGTATGACTGTTCAATTATGTCCATCAGGACAATGAACCAGTCCTTGGTAAAACCTAGATTCACCGGAAGCTGCGGGATGGTTATCGGGACTTCCGTTGAGTTGGCTTTCTGCGTAGAGAACTCTTCGGAGATGAATGATCCGCTTACGGTGGCGTCGATGAGAAACGCGGCCCTTGCCTTCAGTTTTTGCCATTCGCTATATCCCAGGGAATCAAAATAGAAGCCTCGCTTCACCTCTTCGAGATTGATGTCGCCCTTGTTGTAGCCCTCGGAACGCATCGAGCCGCCCGACAGGAGCGTGATCGCCTTGGCGAACAGCGTCTCCAGCGTCGCCGTCTTGGCCATGAGTGAGTTGATGTAGCCGTAAAGTGCCGCCATGGTGGAGTCGACGTCGCTCCTGTCGGCCATGACCTGGGACAGGGCCGCCTGCATGACGTAGGGATAGTTGTCGTCGGAACTCTGTGGGAGGGTCCATTGGACGCCGTCCCATCTCATGACGATGTTGTCCTCCCGCAGGTAGGAGTCGCCCGCCATGAGGGGCCCCTCGTCGGTCGTCGTCGGGGCGACGGTGAGCTTGCCCAGGAACATCGGCGCATACGTCCCCGACGGCACCCCGTTGACCTGGACCGTCTTCGTCCCCACTCCGGCGACGGAACAGGACACGGTGAAGCTGGTGTATCCGAAGCCGACGGGAATGGTGACGGTGGCGGTCGCACCGTCGGAGGAAGGCGTGACGGTCAGTCCCCGGTTGACGCCCCACGTGACCGCCCCGGACGTGTTCCGGCGGTCGCATGCGAACGTGACCGTCTGCGCGGCCTTGACCGCGTTGCGGCTCGACATCGCGTATGTGGACATGCCCGCGGAGAGTGCGAAGTCCACGGCGGGCGCGCCGGCGTCGCCCTTGATGTTGGCGACATAGACCCACTTCGCAGCCGAGGCCGCCCCTGCCACCGTGCATCTGTAGGTGTTGGACGTTGCCGTATTGAGGTACATGTCGCCCACCACGGCGGATGGGACTCCCGAACCGCTAAAAATGGTGGCCGTCGTACTGGTACCGGTCACTCCCGTACCCGAATACCACCTGCCGCCAGCCACTCCCGGACTGCCCTGCCCTCCCTTGACGTTTGCCACGTACACCCATTTGGCGACCGATGCGGCTCCCGCTACGGTACACCTGTATGTATTGGAATTGGAGATATTGAGATACATGTCCCCGACCACTGCGGACGTGATGCCGGAGCTGGAGAAAATCGTCGCCGTCGCGCTCGTACCGGTTATGGCCGTACCTGTATACCATCTCCCTCCATCCGTACCAGCAGGACCTTGCTCACCTGTCGCGCCGGTATCCCCTTTGTCCCCGGTGAGGCATACGGCGGTCTCCCATGCGCCGTATGTCCCGTCGGCGTTGGCAATCCGTTCCCGCATCCATATGTATTTCCCCGCCTGCGGTGACGGACGTGTGGAAGCCCACCCCGTGGTCGGGGCGGTCGTGCCACTCGTGTTGACCGCGTACTGGCGGTCGTAGGACGCTCCGTCGTACACGGCTGATAGATGGAGGATGGCTGAACCTGCGAGCTGCATGGATGACTCCTTTTACTAGATGGGCTTGTACGCCTCGTACCCGAGGTCGCCGTTGCCGTCCACGTCGTCGCTCGTGATTGTAACCGTCTGGTATCCGGTCGTCTCCTTGACCTTGACCAGGCAGTAGAGGTCGCCGCCTACGAACTGGCTGGCCGTGGGCGCGACGGTGCAGACACCGGTGTTCGTGAGTCCCGTGACCCGGATCACCACGCTGGTCGTCGTTGATCCGACGCCTACCTCGTACACCCTTACCAGCGAGCCGTCGGACGAGATGACCTTGATCAGGCTTCCCGCCGCCGGGGCCGCCGCCAGGGCGGGTACCGTGAACGCCGATGCCGTGTTCGCGCTGATCGTCTTCGGGGTCGGGGTCTTGGACGTGTCCACGAACCCTCCGATGGGGAACTGGGCGTCGTCGCGAACGATATACCACCTGAACGTCCACGACGACACGTCGATAACCCTGGCCCCCTTCGTGACCACGGGCTTCGCCGTCTTCGTGCCCTCTCCGTTCTTGAAGACGGTCCCGCCGGTGATCTCTATCTTCGGATCGTATGGGTCGGCCTTGTCGTACACGTCGAAGGTCTTCGCGTAGGTGTTGCCGGTCCTCGTGTCCTTGACGGTCACCTTGTACAGGGCCTTCTCGGCGACGGACTTCTCGCTGATGACGAGCTGGGAGGCCGCGGAGAAGTCGGATGGCGTGGAGACGGCGGCACCGGCGTCATCCTTGAAGGCGTAGTTGGCTATCACGTCCCCGCCGTTGGAGAAACCGGAAACAAGCGCGACTTCGGCACCGGCGACTATCTTGAACCACTTGTAGGAGACGTTGGTCACGTCCCTGTTGCCGTCGTTGCGGTACAGCCCGGCCCTGACCCGGCACGTGCCCGGCGTGGCGTCGTCGCTCTTGACTATCACCCTGTCGCCCTCCACGTCCACGAACACCGCCGCATCGCCCTTCTTCGTCAGCGTGAGGGTGACGCTCTCCAGCACGTGCGTCACCTGTCTGGTGTTCGGATCGGTCCAGTCACCCTGGAAATAGTACGTCGCCGTGGGGGCCGCCTCGGTCAGCAGGTTCGTGCTGAGCGTCAGGGACGTCCCGCTTCCGAGGCTCGCGCCGTCAGGCGTATCCTTCGACCATTTGCGGTTGGTCAGTGTCGACGCCACGTTGTTGTTCCCGGCGTAGACGTAGGCCGTCAGGACCAGGTACGGGCTGGCCGCCCACGACGGCGTATAGGTCAGCGCCCCGTCGTTGTCGGCGAACACCTGGGACGTGCCCCGGCTCGCCATGATCATCTTGCTCAGCGTGATCGCGTCGTTGAGGTCTATCAACGTCTTTGTCGCGCTTCCTACCAGTGTAGCCATCTCTTTTTCTCCTTATGCGTAGACTTTCAGGGTGAATGACGCGGCGTCCTCGCGCCCGTCGGCCAGAATCTCAATCGTGCGGTAGCCCGAGAAGTGGTCCCGGTTCCACGCCTCGTCGTCGTTCGGCGAGTACCTGCTGGTCCGCGTCCAGCGGAACGCGCCGTCGGGCAGCGTGTCCGTGACCTCCCTGCCGTTGAGGTACACGTGCGCGACGTATCGCGCCAGCTGCGGCTGGCCGGGCTTGAAGCAGTCGACGCTGTTCTCCACCTCCACCATCCAGCTGTCGCCGGTCAGTCCTTGAGATCCCGGCACGCCAGGAATCGTCGGAGTCTCAGGAGGATCGAGTCTTCCCGCTCCGACGACGGTTCCCTCCGGATACATGCTGATGCCGGGGTCATACGGCGGAATGACATCGGAGTCGTCATAGACGGACTCGACATAGTCGACACCCTTGATCTTGCAGCCGTAATGCTCGTCCGTACTGATCTCCGAGACCAGTACAGGTATCGCCTCCGCCTGGTACTCGCCGAAGACACAAAGGTCGCCAGTCAGCCAGCATACGGTCTGGGCGTCGGCGAACATCAGCCGCTCCGTAGTACCCTCCACCGTCTTGACCGGAATAGGCCCGGTGATGCCGTCGGCATGACGGATTCGCACCCCGTAGGAAACACCGGCGACCATCGTGACGTCCTCGTCGAGACAGATACCCAGCGCCTGGCCAGATCCGTTGGCGATGATCTCCCTCACCCTGCCTTGCCCCAAGCCGATGAGGAAATTGTCATTCGACAAGAGGATCACGTCGCCTGGCAGACACAGCAGCCCCTCGATATCCGTCTCCCAGCTGTAGGTCCTGCGCTGAGCGTAAACGGCTTTGAGCCTGGACGCCCCTACTCTGGCCGCGTGCGACGGTGAAGTCACCCCGAACAACGTCACCTCCTGGGCGTCGTCGTCATCAGTCAGTTCCACGTCGTAGAGGATCTTACCCCCCTCTCCTTTTCCAATGGTCCTTTCAACCTCCACGTAGCCGACATCCGCCGAGACGAACTTGAGCTTCAAGGCGTCAGGCAACGCGGAGAAGTCACGGGTCAAGGAAAAATTGAAGGCGTTGCGGGTGGTGAACATCTGCGAGATGTACGGCTGGGCCTTGTCTATGCGTATGCCGATACGGTCCGCCCTGGCGTTGAGCTGGGCAAGGTTCGACTGGCAGATATAGTCGCAGAGCTGCCTGACCGTGAAGTCGCCCGTCACGTAGGCGTCGCATGTAAAACCCTGCTGGTCGCACCAGAGGGAGAAGGCCTCAAAGTCAGCCCAGACAATCACGTCGTCGGAAACCGGGCGGGGATTGACCGCCGGATCGGTCAGCAGATACAGCAGTGCCGCCGCAGGGTTGCGGGTGGGCTGGACGGTCCAGGACGCGGGTCCCGTACCCGTCCCGCCATAGGCGCGCGTGGACAGGGTACAGACCGCGTTGAGGGAATCGACGATGCCGTTGAGCTGGTTCGTGGCCCGAAGCTTGAGGGCGAGCGTCGAGTATCTGTCGGTATCCTTGACGGGGTACCTGTTGCCGGAGGTATCCTGGGTATGGCAGTCCAGCACGTCATAATAGACATAGTCGTTATACTTTGACGTCTCGCCTTCGGCGGTCGTCCGTTGGACACGGACTTCGTACAGCCCGTCGGTCGCCCCCGACACATCGACCGTGAACATCTCCCGCCATTTGTCCCTGTTGAGCGACCTGATCACGTCGTGGGCGACTTGCCATGATCCGCCAGGGATGCGCCATTCGATCCTGATGCCGACCTGCACGGATTGTTTGTCGCCATGGTCGTCGTATCTATAGCAACCGCTTGGAGCGGAGATACCGACGTCGGCCTGACAGGTCCCGCTTGCGGTCGTCCGTTCTATCGGTACGGGCGTGCCGCCGTTCTCCAGGCGAACGCCCACATAGGTCTCCAGGACACGCCGAGGATAGATCGTGCCAGGATCGGGATTGATCTCATACGTCGCTCCGGCATACTTGGAGAGAGGAGTCTCCCCTATCTTTATGGATGAGGGATCGACAATGACTCCCCGGTAGCCAAAACAGAAAAGCTGGTGCAGGTGCTGGTCGTCCGCGGCGTAGGAGGAGTACGGCTGGGCGGCCAGGTCGGGATAGACCCTATGCCTGCCGAGTACGACGGGGAGCCGCTGCCCCTGTCTGGCGGTGTTGCCGGACCCCCGCAACGACGGCGAGGTCTGTATCTTGGAGACCGACGGCTGACGCGTGAACAGGTCGTACAGCTCGAACCCGACGGCTACCGCGAACACGATCACCGCGAGCGCGAGGATAGTCTCCAGTCCGGCCGGGCAAACCCGCACCGTCACGCAATCACATCGCAGCCGGTGGGCGGGGTCCCGGACAAGGGTGTCACCGTCATGGACGACGCAGTTCGCCCCGTCACATCCCAGCATTTCCAGCAACGACGCGACCGTGCAATCGCCGTTTATTTCCCGGTCGATATGGTCGGTGTTGAACGGATTTGTAAACAGTCGTACTCTCATGAGTACCAGAATAGATTGTCGGGGCTAGGGAGATTCGTAGGGTTTAGCGAGCCTATAGAAACCGATGATCCTGGTGCCGATCCGGTCCACGGGCATGAAGCTCGCCCCCTGTGTGGTCATGTGCAGCACCCCGCCCCCGTAAAAGACGCCGATGTGGGTGAGCCACCGCGACGGGCTACGCATCAGGACGAGGTCGAAGTCCTTGGGGGACGGCACATCACGGAATCCGCCCAAGGCGTCCTCAAGGTCGGTGGCATCCTTGACATTGAGGAAATCAGGAAGATCCAGGCCCAGCTCCTGGCGGAGGACCAGGCGGGCGAACCCCCAGCAGTCCGCGCCGTCCTCGGAGAGCCCCCTGTCCTGATAAGGGATCCTGAGATACCGCCGCAGATCCATCAGCCCAGCCCGGGGAAGTTGACGTTGGAATAGCTGGACGGAGACGCGTTGTAGGAAAGCATGCTCCTACGTACCAGGGACAGTCTGACCGTGCCCTTCCCGCCCTGCGTCATGCCGGACAGGTCATACGCATACGGGCCGTCCACCGGAGACGCGGGGTCCCCCCTCCTGATGCAGGACAGCGTGATTTCGGGAGTCCCCTCCAGGGATTGCAGCCGCGCCGTTATGAGACGGTCCACGTCCTCGATCTCGACGGTCGCCGAGGCGTCCGAGGCGTCGGCGTCCGGAGGGTTGAAGTCGAATCCCCTGGCCGCATACGCCACCCCGCCGACCGTGATGCCCACGGCGTCGTCGACGAACCGTAGCGGCGTGGTCCATGAGGGGTGCGAGAAGACGACCAGGTTGCAGAACACCTCGCCGGTCTCCTGGGCGAGCAGCTCCTTCCTTGTAGCCGGTGTAATCATATGATCTCCAATGTATAGTCGACGATAAATCTGTCGCCATCGCGCATCCAGGACGGGAGTTCCGCGAACCGGACGGACATCGTCCCGCCAGTCCCATGGACATAGTCCGGGTATGAGAACGGCAGGGACCCGCCGACGGTCGTCATGTCCAGGAACGTCAGGAAAGCGTCCATCTGGGCCGCCGTGAACTCCACGCTCTGAGACAGGCGGTCGCACCGCTTGCTCGTCAGCCTGCGGACCTTGTCCGGTCCTCTCTCCATCTTGGTCCGCAGGAGGTTGTCCCCCGGCTTCACCTGCCAGTCAAGCTTGCCCAGGGGCAACGCCCCGGGCCATGTGACGTCAGCCATTTCTCCCCGCCTCCCTGATATCGTAGCGCTGCCTCATGGCACCGTCGTACCGTCCGTCCCGTAGCTGCCTGTCGACGGTCCTGCCGATGAGGATCGTGTACCTCGCCGTGTCGCCGTCCTCGTCCCTGGACGTACTCACTTCGGCTCCGGTGTTGTTGATGACGGTGACCGTCACGTTGGCCGCTCCCCCCGCTCCTCCGATCGAGACGTCCCCGTCCCTCACGCTCTGGGCGTAGGTCTTGGGCACGACCATCTCCCCCTGGTGTATCCTGGCAACCATGTCCTCGGGCACCTCGGCGATGCCGACGGCGAACGACGGCAGGGGCTGGCTCTGGATCGCGGCTACCTGGACGCCTCCTGTGACGGCCGCCATCGCCGACAGGGCCACGCCCGTCCAGCCCCCCGGGTCCGCCATGAAGCGGATCACCGCCGCCGCGGTGTCGAGCAACGCCTGGAACACCTTGATGTCCCGTTCCCGCTCGGCCTGTTCGCGCTGAAGCTTCTTCTTTTTCTCGTCCGCCTCTTCCTCGATGCGCAGCCGCTCCATGGCGTCCGCCTTCTCCCTGGCGGTCTCCATGTCCCCGGTCTTCACGGCCTGGGCGTATTCCTTGCGGAGCTTTTCCGCCTCGGACTCCTCCTGGAGGCCGAGGGCCTCCAGCTGGGCCTGCGTCTGCCGGTCGATCTCCGCGATCCTGGCGTCCGTCTGCGCCGACCAGAGGTCGCCGAGGCCGCCCGTCAGTTCCTTCGCGAAACCGGAGACCTGGTCGAACATGTCCATCCAGAAGTCCTTGATCTTCCCGGTCTGCTCCTTGTGGAGCCGCGTCTCCTTGGCGGCGTAATAGGCGTTGAGGTCGTCCATCTCCTTCTGGGTGGCCGTGTGGTTGGCGAGCTTCCGCTTCATCGCGTCGATCGCCTCGTCACGCTCGTGACGCAGAAGGTCCAGCCGGATGTCCGTCGCCGCCCTGAACGATCCGGCCTGCTCAAGTTCCTCGGCCTTCCTACCCATGAGCTCGGACCGCTGGCCCGCGAGCATGTCCTTCATCTCCTTGGCGCTTTGCTTGCGGGCGTCGGACAGCTTGCGGTTCTTCTCCCGCTCGATCTCGATCTCCTGTTCGGCGGTGATCCTGTCGTAGGCGACCAGGTCGTCGGCGGTGGCCCGGTTGTCGGCCACCTTCCTCTCAAGCTCGATCCGTTCGGCGGCGCGGCTGGACTGGAGGACCTCCACGCGTTTCTGGTAGGCCGCCTCGATGTATCCTTCGGCTTCCAGCTCGGATGCGAGCGCTTCCTTGACCGCGTTCGACTGTTGGAGCGACGCCTGCTTCATCGCCTCGGCGCTCGTTTTGCGTGCCGCCGTCAGCTTCCGGTTCTTCTCGTTTTCAAGCTCGACCTCCTGCCCGGCGGTGATCCTGTCGTAGGCGACCAGGTCGTCGGCGGTCGCCCGGTTGTCGGCCACTTTCTTCTCAAGCTCCGCGCGCTCGGCGGCCCGTTGGGCTCGCAAGGCCTCAAGGCGCAGGTCGTAGGCCGCCTCGGTCTGGTTGAGGGATTCGAGCTCGGACGCCGCGTTCTGCATCATGGAAACCTGCTGCTGGAGGCTTGCGTTCCTCAGCTCGTCGGCGGTTGCCTTTCGAGCGGCGGTCAGCTTGCGATCCTTCTCATCTTCCAGCGCGACCTCCTGGGCGGCCGTCACTTTGTCGAACGTATCCAGCTCATCCTGCGTCGCCTTTTTGTCGACGACCTTCTGGGCGAGTATCTCCCTCTCCGCGGCCCGCCCATCCTGCAGGACCTGGAGACGGATCCGGTATCCCGCCTCGACGTGTCCCGCCGATTCCAGCTCTGAGGCGACGGCCTGCTGGCGGCTTGCCTCCTGGTCCCTGACTGATGCGGCGAGTCGTTGCGCGAGTTCTTCTTCCGATTCGGCCCCGTCCTGGGTGATACGCTTTTTTTCGTTGGCGTACCATTCGTCCAAGGCTTGGAGCTCCGTGTAGGAGGTTCCGTCCTGCCGGATCCGATTTCGCAGCAGGTTGATCGACAGGTCGTTGACGTTCTCCCCATCCTGCACCAGCTTGGCGTCGGTGGCGATCTTGCGTATCGCCGCCTCTTGTTCGATCCGGGAAAGCGTCAGCCTCAAGGCTGTAGCAGTCTGATAGTTGCCCGACTGTTCGGCTAGGGCGGCCTTCTGCTCCTTCAGCCGGTTGCTCCAGTTCCGGCTGGCGTTGGCGGCCGTGTTCGTGGCGCTGGCGTTCTTGTTGGTGGCGTCGGAGTTGACCTTGATCGCGGCGGCCGTGGACATGATCTGGCCGTAGAGCTCTGGATAGGTCTGTGCGAGATAGTCGACATTAACGGCTTCCGTGTTGACCGCAATAGCCGTAGCCAAGATGGCTTCTTTTAAAGCGGCTTCTGCGCCGGCGAGATCGCCTTGCCCTTGTATGAGATCGTCTACCGCGGCATTCAGCTTATCTTTCCAGATTTCCATATAATTCGATGAATTCATGAAGAACTGCATCTGCGCTTCTTTCAATGTGTCGTAGTAGGTCCTTTCGGAGGAACTTTTAGACGCCTGTCGTTCCAGCCGTTCAATCTCTGCCCTGACCGCCGCCGGGCCTTTGGCGGCAGCCAACGCATACGCTTCCTGTCGGGCCTGGGCGGATTCCACAGCCTTTTCATGCTTTTGAATCTTTTTAGAGGTTTCATCATAGCTCTTCATGACCTCCGCGAGATTCTTCTGCGCCTCTAGGCCCAACAAAGCTTGTCGGGCTTTCAGAAGACCGAGCTCGCCGTCAGTCAAGTCCGAGGTGTCGCCTGCCAGCTGCCGTGTGAGACCGGCGTATTCGTTGCTCGCCGCCGACAAGTCGTTTGTGGCCGACGTCAGCCGTTCCGTCGCCCCCTTGTGCGAGGTGACCAGGACCGTGGCTCCCGCGACGGCTCCCAGGACGGCCCCCCAGGGGCCGCCTACGGCCAATGCCACCGCGGCGAGGGCGCCCAGGGAGACCGCCAGCGTCTGGGCGGTGTCCGACCAGCCGTTGAACGCGCGGGCTCCGTCCAAGGCGAGGCCGAGGATGCCGGTGGCGGCGGGCAGCAGCGCGTCGCCAAGTTCCGAGGCCAGGTCGTCGAGAGTCTGGCGCAGCCCCTGGGAGGTGTTCGCGAAGCTGTCGGCGGTCAGCGCCGCGTCACCGATGGTATAGTCGTAGTCCTGCCACAGCTTGATCTCCTGGTGCAGGGCGTTCCTGGACTGGGAGACCACTCCGGAGAGGACGGCCTCCTGCTTCTCCAGGTTGCTCATCTCCAGCCAGGTCTTCCTTATCGACTTGGCGTACTCGCCCTGGTTGATGGTCTCGACGCTCAGCGACACGCCCAGCCGGCGCAGGGCCTCGAACTGGAAGGAAAGCCCGCTCTGCATCGACGCCATCGCTTCTTCTACCGGGACGTTCGAGAACGAGGCGAGGTCGTTGGTGATGCCGACCACGGCCTGCGAATACCTGGCGGCCTGTTCGGTCGTATCGCCGTAGCCGGTTCTCAAGTCTTGCTGGGTGGCCAGGAACTCCTTGGTCGCCGTGACGCCACGGTTCGTGACATCCGCATAGACCCTCGCCCAGGCGTCGGCCTCGGCCTCCATGCCGGAGAAGACCGTCCTGAACTTGCTGTCCAGTTCCTCGACCCTGCTGGACGCGTCCAGCAGGCTCTTGACGAAGACGCCGCTGATCACGGCCGTGGAGACCTTGCGGAGCTTCGCGCCGAGCGCCTCGATGGACGTCCCCGTCTGGACGATCCTGGCCCTTGACCTGTCCAGACCGGCGTCCAGCGCGCTTGTGTCGCCGGTGATCCTGTAGATGAGCGTTCCGATGACATTGTCCATCATTTTTTCCTTCTGATCACGCCGTCGGCGACGGCCTCGTTCAGGCCGCCGTCATCGCCTCGGGATATCCAGCACGATGCGTAGAGCTTCTGATCCATCATGGGGGCCAGCTTGTTCAGATCCCACATGTCCATCTCATGGTAGAAATAGTCGGGGGTGATGTACGGCCACTCCCGGCAGAAGGCCGCGCACAGCCGGTCATAGTCCAGCGTGCCCTTTACTTTTTTTTTACGGTTCCCGCCGAATCCTTGGACAGGCACGCTTCGATGAACGCCCTCACGTCCAGGTCGTCCGTCTCATTCTCCCACCACTCCTTGTCATAGGAATATCCGTTCTTCGTCAGCAGGAGCGTGAGGATCGTGTCATAGACCTTCTCCCTCCGGCCCTGGAACTCGTCCACGTCTTCCTGGAGGATCCGGACCTTGTCTTGGTCAGGGTCCTCCCCGAGCTCACCCGTCCTGCGAAGCAGCTCGCCCATCTCCTTGAGGTGGTTGCTGTACAGGACCCTCGCCGCCGTCACGACCCGGTTGACGCGGAACGTCCTGTCGGCGACCTTCACGGTGGCCGTGACGCAACCGTCACGGCCGTTGAGATCGAACACCCTTTCCTTCATGTCCGTCACTCCACTCCGATCTCGTCGATGATCTCAAGCAGCTGGTCGCCCGCCTGCCTGGAGGTGTCCAGCTTCCCCTCCAGCTCGATCGGCAGGGAGGCCGGCTTGTCGTTGTCCGCTCCGGGGAACGACAGCTTGATGCCGCCCGTCAGCTTGGCGCTGTAGAGCGTCACCTGGAACTTCCTGCCGTCCTGCTCCTTGCGGAAACGGACCACCTTGGGGGAGATCGTCACCACGGAATCGCCCATCGTCGCCTTGACCGACGCCGCCGGAGTGTATGAGTACGTGACCGTCAGCGCGGCGGTGGTCACGGCCGTGGTCGCCGCGAGCATCAGGACGCCCCATCCGCCGTCGGACGCCTGGGCGGCCACGTAGTCCGTCCCGTCCACCAGCGTCTTGCCGCCCTGGGCGACCTTGGTCAGCGTCTGCTTCTCCCCGCTGGCGTTCTGGCCGTCGAGGACGTACACCCGGTTCTTGGCCCATCCCGCGTCGATGGCCTGCGTCGCGCCGGAGACCTGCGTACCGGCGACGTTGGTCACGTTGAGCAGGCCGCCCGAGAGCTTCTCCAGGACGCCCATGCGGATCTGGTAGATCTCCGTGCTGGCCTTGGCCATCAGGTTCTTGACGTACGTCAGGATATCCTCGCGCTTCGATCCCTGGATCTGCTGGACGTCGTAACTGATCTGGATGTTCGTGTCCGTCTCCATCGGGATCACGCCGATGTCCACCAGCGAGTCCGCGTCGTCCCCGACCAGCACGGTGCATCCGCTCGGCAGATGCACCCCCGCGTATTTCGTTGTACCCATAGTCTCGCCCCTCCTCGGGCTATCTCGCCATCACGGCGAACCTGATATCGATGGGGACCTTCCAGGTCCCGTCTTCCATCCGTATCGGCCCGACCCTCTCCGCCTGCATGCACGAGAAGACCAGCCCGTCCGATGCCATGCTGATGAACTGGATCCTGCCGATGGCAACCTCGGCGAGCTCGACCGCGCTGAACCTGTCCGCCGCGTAGAGGTCGAGCTGCATGAGCGGCCGCATCATCCCCGCCTCCCGCGTCGCCCCCGTCAGGATCGTGTGGAGGACGGCGAACGGCTCGCCCCGATCCTGGTCCGCCTCGGCGTAGAATACCGGGAACATGTCCCCGAGGCGCTCCCTCAGCCAGCTCAGGAAAGGTTTTTCAAACACCATCGTCCGCTCCTTTGACGTCCACCTCGCCCAACCGCCGCCTGAAGATCGTCCTGATGCCGCCCAGCGCGTTCGCGGCCCCGACCCGGAAGCATGGCCTCGAAGCCATGTTTTTCGTCCCGTATTCCACATGCGGGGCGTACTCGACGTTCGTCCCGACGGCGGCCTCGCCGAATCCGGGATGCCCCTCCAGCCCGTCCGCGGTGGTGGTGCCGCCGTCGAACGTCCGCCAGTTGACCGAGCCGACGAGATGGCCGGTATCCACCGCCTTGTTCTTTGGATCCCCGTGTCCGTTCAGCTCCCTGACCACCAGCTTCTCCATGTGCATCGCGCTTTCCGCCAGGGCGATGCCGGCCTGGAGCCGGACGGCCTGCCTGGCCCCCTCGGTCCGGTCCAGGAACTTCACGCCGCTCACGCTCCGTACTCCCTGACGTCCACCTCCAGGTGGTGGCCCATGCCGCCTCCCGCGTCGTTGACCGGAGGCACGATGTCGTAGCGGACGCCGTCGATCACCAGATGGTCGGAGCTGCGCAGGTCGAAGGGCGGCATGAAGACCCGGTGCGTCGCCTCGCCCCGGACCTTGCCGTCCCATCGTTCGGTCCCTCCGGCCACCTGGATGCGGCACGGCACGGTCGCTTCGACGTCCGTGCGCGACCGGCTCCCCCAGCCGCCGTCGGCGGGGACGGGCCGATGGATCTCGCAGATCCGGTTGTACAGCTTCCGTATGCTCACAGCGCCCTCCCGTACCGGCGTATCTTGGTCACGATGGACCTGGGGTAGCCGTACATCAGGTCCGCCGTCAGCGACACGCTGTAGTTTCCCACCGTCTCCCCTGTCGCCCCGACGGTCCCGCCCAGGGTGAGCAGCTTGTAGCTGACCATCTCGGCGGCCGTCATCTCGGAGTTGACCGGATAGACGATGTTCCCGTCTCCGTCCGTCTCCCAGTCCCTGTTGCGGATGTGGAGGTAGTCGCTCTCGACGCAGGGGATCAGCGCCTCGATCTGCATGTCCTGGCCGTTTCCGGTGATGCCCGCCAGCCCCTTGAACCTTTCCAATGTGATGATCGCCATAGCCGATGCTCCTCAGATGGTTCCGCAGCCGTTCAAGTGGCGGCCGGAGCCGTTCCGGTTCCGACCGCGCTTGAACGCCCGGTAAACGCTTCTTAACGTGGGATATAGACCGGGTAGACGTCCAGCTTCCCCGTCGCCGCGCCGTCGTCCGTGACGAGGTCCACGCGGGTGTACGCCTCCACGTCAGGGGACAGGACCAGGTACATCAGCACCTCGCCCGCCTCCTGGTCGGTCGTGAACTCCTTGACCAGGAGGTCCTTCCACGTCGACTTGTCCGCGCTGTGCTTCAGCTTGACGGTCAGCTTCTTGCCGCTGGTGAGCGTCACCTTCTCCGCCACCACCGCCTTGACGGCGATGGATGAGTTCTGCCCCCCGGAACCGAAGGACAGGACCTGGCCGCTGGCCGTCGTGTTCTGCGGCACCGCCGCGTCGGCGAAATAGTCCTCGCCGTAGACCCTCTGGTCGTCGCCTATCTTCATGTCCCGCCTCCTAGCTGATGGTGACGGTATCCTCGGTGCCGTCCTTGAAGTTGTAGGAACCGATCATCGGGATCTGGTTCCAGGAAGAGAGCGCCCGGCTGTAGTTCGTCTCGCCGGTCGTCATGCGGATCGCCGAACCCTTGATGTCGCTCAGCAGGTTCAGCGCCTTGGGATGGGCGAAGATGAGCGTGGTCCCGTCGTCCCCCGCCCTCGCGGAGGCCAGCATGTCGTCGACCATCGTCGCCGTCGGCTTGTGGGTCGCGTCGATGTTGGCGATGGTCCCCACGCACTGGGGGTTCTCGAACAGGAAGCCGAGGTACGACTTGAAGTCCGCCCCGTACACCGTCTGCCCCTTCGTGTTCTTGTAGGGGCTCCCGCCGCTGAGCGGCAGCGTCTCGAGGACCGCGCCTTGGCCGAAGCCGTTCTCGTCGTACAGCCCGCAGAACTCCTCCTCGCACCACCTCACCGCGAACATGCTGTAGCCCTTGCCGCCTGCGCTGACGGCCTTGGAATGCTTGAGCGCGAACGGCAGCAGCAGGGAGTAGATGATGGCCGTCTCGGTGTCCATGCTCGTCCGTCTCATGATCTTCGGGCTCTTGAGCGCCAGGTAGTCGGCGAAGCTCCCGCCGTTGGTGACCTGGTTGACCTTGTCCACCCCCGCCTCGATGGTGAAGCCGAGGATGCCCAGCTGCGCCCACTTGAGCTCCGCCTCGGCGTCCGCGGTCGGCAACGGCTGGTCGATGGCGACGAAGGCTCCTCCGGTGACGGCCTTCAGGACCTCGTATGCGTGCTGGAGCCCGTGGGTGCTCGGCGTGTACTGCACCGTCTCCAGCAACGGGCAGTTGTTGAGCAGGTAGTCGACCTGCTTCGGCTGTTTGTTCGCCTTGGCCGCGGCGATCTCTCTCAACGTCTGGCTCATTTCTTTCCTCCGTCAAGGATGGACTTGAAGAAGTCCCGGCTGGACATCTCCCCTCCGTCCCCGTCGCTTTCCTGTCTCCCGCCCGGCGCTCCGGTGCGGGAGACCTCCTTCTTGACCTTCGCCTCGGTCTCCGACCGGACGGTATCGATCAGCTTCGCCAGCAGGGCTCCGTTCCGCTTGACCTCGTCGGCGGTCGTCCCCGCCACCAGCGGCAGGTACTCCTCCGCGATGCCTACGCTCTTGAGCTGGAGCGCCTCGTGCTCGGCGAGCAGACCGGCGCGCGCTTCGTCGAGCTCCGCCTGCCGGCGCTGGTCCTCGGTCATCTTCGCCTTGGCCTCGTCCGCCAGCTTCTTCTCCGCGGCCTCCCTCGCCAGCTTCTCTTCGGCCAGCCGCTGCTCCAGCTGCCGGGTCTTGTCCGCGGTCCCGTCCTGCGTGTCCTGGTCCGGGGCCGGGGGTACGTCGGTACCGCCGGAACCGCCGTCATCGGCGGCGAAAAAGATTCTTGTGAAAATCCGTCTCATGGCTTCCTCCTATGGAAGGTTTGCCTCAAGCGTAGCAGACCGGCGACGGAGGGATTCGCAGTGTTTCCGGGGGTGAGGAGGCGGAATACGCCCATGTGGCGGGCGCACGTGGGCCCGCGTTTCGTCCCAAAGGTGTTTAACCGTGTTTAATAAACGGGTCTGGAGGGAAAGTGGTGGAATTTTACAGACGGGCGTCCTCGCGTGGCGTACGCGGCGTTTTCGCACGGGCATGAAAAAACCGCCCCGGAGGGCGGCTTGTCAGTCAATAGATTTTGTTGGGGTTAAGACAGGAAGGTTCTCCTCTGGAAGAGGGACTCACTGGAAGTTTCCTGGGGCGACGTACCGTCGATGATGTCGAAGTCTTCCGCAAAATAAAGGTAGTCTTCACCTGTCTCATCAACCACGCGATAGAACAGGCCATCAGCCTCGACGGCGAGAATCTCATACACTTTATTTTCAAGCAGTCCGAAGTTGCTGCTCCTTCCTTTATATCTCGCCTTCATCGTTAAACGTCCTCTTGACCTTCATCTCAACCCTTTCGTCGTCAGCCTCATACCAATGCAATTCAGCATGGATAACGCTTCCTTTATGCTCCACATAGCCATCACCCCTCATCTTCTGCCACTTGTCAGCCGGGATGTGATAGTCGCTTTCAAGCCTGAATCTGTTGCGTATTTCATTCTTATGGCCTTTTCCGGCGATAAGTTTGATCTTGGTTATGCTGGTTCCTTCTTTTAATCTACCATGTTCATTACCAGAAATCAATACTGGATAGTTTTTCGCGGCGGCACCCACACTGCGACCGATATGGACATCCCCGATCTTGTTGTTGGCTTTCCACTGCTCATACGTGCAGTACGGCCTGACCCCGTCCCCCCTCGTATGCCGTTCCTCCGGAGGCAGGCCCCTGATCTCGCTCACGACCCGGCACCGGCAGTTGATGTCGAACCTCGCCACGCCCGAGTGCAGGGGGCCGGACACCCACCCTATCGAGGGGACGAACCAGCCGCCGTGCTCCTCGTCCATCGACCGGTACGCCGCGCCCTTGTCCAGATACCGCGTCCGGTTCCCGTCCTCGACGCGGACGCCCAGCACGTCGCTGATGCGCATCGCGAGCTTCTCGTAGGAGTCGCCCCGGATCACCGCCAGGGCGAGCTCGTCGCGCACCTTGTCCACCGTCCCCTTGCGGGACATCGCCATCGCCCGGCTGCCCGCCAGCTTGGACAGCGGGGATTCCACGGCGGCCCTGACGGCGTCTTTCGGGATCTGCCCCCACGACAGGCCCATGCCGCCCGCCTGGTCTATCGCGTAGGCGTGGCGGTAGAACGCCTCCTGGTACTGTTCCCCGGTCAGCCGCTTCGTCATGGCGTCGACGTTCACCAGCTGTTCCTCCAGGATCGTACAGATGTCGTCCTGCAACGTGGAGAGCCGGTTGTATTTGCTCATGTCGGCGTTGGTCAGCCTGCCGTCCTTGCCGTATTTCCTGTAGATCGCCTCCAGCTTCTTGCGGCATTCGGCCAGGGCCGTGCCGTAGTACCTGATTATCCGGCGCTCCTCACCCTGGAGCGTCTTCGCCAGGGCGGCCTGCGCCTCCCTGTAGAGGCTGTCATAGAGTCTGTTCGCCATATCCGTCCGCCACGCCGGTCGCGACGGTCAGGTCCGCGGCCGCGGCGTCCGCCTCGTCGGCCAGCCGCCGTTCCTCGACCTCGACGTCGTTGACGTAGTCCGCCTTCTGCAGCAGCTCCAGCTGGGTCCTCCGGCTGGTGATGCCGGACAGCTTGACCACGTTGTCCACGATGACCGTACCCTCGCTCGGCAGGTTCCGCTGCCAGTTTACCTGCACCGTGTCCACCTTGGCCCTGCTCTGCCCGAGCCAGGTCAGGAAGTTGTTGACCAGGCGCAGGCGGCGCATCAGCCCGTCGGTGAACCCGCTCTGCTTGTCGCCCGCCACCATCACCTCGAACGTGGCGTACAGGTACTTGAGCGCCTCCCCGCTCTGCTGGGCCATGGCGTCCTTGTCGTCGAGGTTGGGGATGCCGCTCATGCTGTAGACCAGCCCCTCGATCACCTTGCGCAGCACCTCCCGCCCCTCGTACGCCCCCTGCTTGGTCAGGTACGACGCCTCCCCGTCCTCGTCCATCTCGATCACCCGCAGGCGGATCATCTTGTCCAGCTTCTCCTCGTCGAGGCTCAGGTTCTTCAGGAGCAGCAGGGCGTCGGCGTACTTGCCGTCCTCGTCCAGGCCGTTGGCGAGGATCTCGTCGTGCGCGTCTATCAAGGACAGGATCGACTCGATGTCCCCCATCCCGTCCTCGTTGTTCGCGTAGTCGATGACCGGGACCTCCCCGAACTGGTGCGCGACCGTCCGCGTCCTTGACAGCCTGTCGCCGTCCCGCGTCCAATGCTCGATGCGGTCCCTGTAGTAGACCTCTATGCGCGTCTGTCTGTCGTTCCATGCGTAGAAGTTGATCGCCGCCCACATCGTCGGCTTGATCGCCAGGTCGTAGACCGGCACCACCTGGGTGACGGGCACCCGGTAGAACTGCGGGAGGGCGTCGTCGTTGTCCACGTACAGGACCTCGAACGCCCGGCCGTACCGCGCCTGGTCCCTCCCCAGGCGCACGTTCTCCGTCTCCTCGTCGTTGCGGTCGTAGATCTCGCAGAAACGCTGGTGCAGCTCCTCCTCGTCGTCCGGCCAGACATAGGAGATCGCGCCCTCCTTGAACATGAAGCCCAGGACGCTTTTGATCAGCTTCCTGCCCAGCGGGACGGGGATCCTGTGCTTCTGGTCCCCCCTCATGATCTTCTCGTTGAATCCGAGATAGTAGGACCGGAGCCTGGATATCTCCGCGTTCTGGAGCGTCTTCCAGGCGATGGCCTCCTGGATCTGCTCCATGGTCAGCGAGGTCGCCCGTTCCTGTTGGTATGTCCCGATCATATGTTCAGCACCCTCCGGATGTTCTGTCCGCGCCCGCACCGGTCGTCCGTCCGCCCGAGCCAGGAGGAGGACCCTCCCCCGCCTTTCCTGCTCGCCTTGACCGCCAGGTCCAGCGCGTCGCACAGGTCGTCGTAGCCGGCGGCCGGGAAGCCGACCAGCTGGTCGATCAGGTCCTCGTTCCCGGGGCCGAACTGTATGACCTGGTTCTCCACCAGCGGGCTGAGCGCCATCAGCCTCTGGCTCTTGCTCCCGCGCCCCGGGTTCACCCCCCGTATCGGCAGGCGCAGACCTTCCTTCGCCCCGTCCCGGACGATCTCGTCCTTGAACACGGTCTGGAACGCCACCGCCTCCATGTAGCACCGCCGGTACCGGTACTGCCGGTAGCGCTGGAAAAGCCGCGCCTTGAACGTCTGCGGGCTCTCCTTTTTCCCGTGGCTGCCGACCACGTAGATGATCCCGGTCTTCCTGTCCACGCCGACGTCCACCACCGCGCTCATGTCGTGCGCCCCTGTGGCGGGGTCCACCCCCTCGTACATGGACAGGGAGACGGGGACGTCCTCGGCCCGCACCCGCTTGATCCACGCCCGTTTGAACAGGCGGTCCTCGTCCGACAGCGGGCGGCTCAGGAACTCAATGGCGTAGGCCACCGAGCCGATGTTCTCCTGTATCCTCTTCAGTTCTTCCCAGCTGTAGCGCTCGGGCCACAGCGGCGTCCCGTGCGGCTCTTCGTTTTTCGCCGGTATCTCCGCCGAGAACCGCAGCCCGATCCAGTTCTTCTTGCGGTCGGCCTTGATGTCGGCCAGCAGCCGGCTGGGCAGGTCGTCCTCGTTGGTGATCGTGTTGACCACGACGATCAGGGCGTCGGTGCCCAGCGGCTGGATGGTGCGGTTGAACCACCGGCACACCTTGTCGCGGGCCACGGAGCTGTCGCTCTCGTCGTCCTTGAGCGTGTCGTCCACGATGATCAGGTCCGGCCGGTACTGCTGGTTCCTGCGCCCGCGGAGCGACCCGCCCTTGCCCTTGGCCATCGCCGCCGTCCCGTTGGACAGCTTCAGGAATCCTTTGTTCCAGGGCGTCCCGGCCATCTGGCCGAAGTCCTCCAGGATCCTGTCGTTGTTCTCGACCGCCTGCCTAACGTTGTCCATCTGGAGTTCCGCGTCGTCCTTGCTCGCCCCGACGATCAGGATGAAGTGCGCCTTCCTGAACAGCAGGCACCACAGGGGGAACGCGAACGTCATGCGGGTGGACTTGCCGTGCTGGCGGGGCTCCACGTCCACGACGCCCTTGATCCCCTTCGTCGGCTTGAACGTAGAGCGGAAATCATGCGGCACGATCTCCCGCAGCCGCACGGCCTGCCCTTCGGTCAGCTCGCGGCTCTGGATCACGTCATAGAGTATCCTCTGGTATTCCGCCGGTTTGCAGAAAAAGTAGTCAGGAAGATAATGCTCGCAGAAGAACGTGAAGTCAGTCTCCGCCCGGGCGAGCCTGGTTTCACGCGCCTCGCGCGACACGACGTCCTGCGCGGCGTTGGCGAGGGTGTGGTTGCGTTCCATCAGCTCCTGCAAGGCGGTCCTGTTCATGGCCTCACCTCCAGCTTCATGATCGCCCCCTGCAGCTTCTCCAGCAGGTCGGGATAGTCGGCCGCGAGCTGGGCGGCCAGTTCGTCGTAGACCTTCGCCTTCGCCCGTTCCACGCCGTTCTGGAAGTTCAGACGGTGCTTCGACAGCTCCACCTGGTTGTGGCTGACCTTCGCCATGGAGTCGAAGAAGTCCTTCGGCTTTGCGAACTCGATGTCCTCCATGTCCAGGATCTTCTCGTAGAACATGTTCACCAGGATGCTGTTTCCCGCCTCCACCAGGTCGGTGTTGGTCCCGTCCTTGACGCTCTCAAGCACCGTCCTGGCGCTCTCGGCGGCGACCTTGTACTTCTCCGCCTTGCGACGGGAGGCGACGTAGCTGCGCCTGACGGCTTCCCTGGACAGGTCCGCGCCCCGGCCTTTCAGCTTGTCGGATATCTCCGAATGGGACAGCAGGTCCCGGTCGTGCAGCTGTACGATCTCCCCTTCCACCCCCAGCTCCTCGGCCTTGCTCCTCCTTCCCATGGGCTACCTCCGCACGTACACACCGTTGTCCTCGGTGGTCTGGTCGTACAGGTCCTGCCCCTTCGAGGTCAGCTTGTAGTTGTGGATCCTGGCGAAGGCGCTGCCGAACGGCGAACCCAGGCGGGCCTCCTCGATGTAGCCCTTGTCCACCAGGTACTGGAGGGCCTTGAGGATGTCGTCCGTCTCCCAATATTCGAAGAACGTCTCGTAGACCGCCTCCCTGCTGATGGGATGCGGGTATATCGTGTACAGGAACTGCAGCAGGTTCCCCCGCAGCTCCTTCTTCTTTTCCGTTGTCAGTTCCACCTTCTACTCCTTGCTCCCCTTGGCGACCAGCTCCGTTATGTGCAAAAGCTGCTTGTTCACGTTGCCCAGCTCGGTCCGCCAGCCCCCGAACTGCTGGAACAGGTCCTCCTTGGTCACATAGTGCTGCTGCAGGAACGCTATCTTCTCGTCCTGCTCCTTGTCCTTCTCTTCCTGCTTGGACGCCGTTGCGTCGATGCGCTTCGCTATCCCGGACATCTCCTTGCTCTGGTTCTTCATCTGCATGAGGACCAGGACGATGAGCAGGACGATCACCGCCGTCGGGCCGAGACTGTTTATGATGCTGAGGAATTCCATGCCGCCTCCTGCGTACAGTGTGCCATGCCCGCGCGGGTGGGAATCGTAGCCCCTAGCGGGCGGGGGCTACGAAAAGGCATACGACGGCCGTCACCGCGACCGCGACGGTCGTCCCTACCAGTACGCCGTTAAGGATCCTCAGCTTCCGGTTCTCCTTCTCCATGTCGTCCACGAAGCTCTCCAAGGAGCTGGTCGAGCCGGTCACTGTCAGGCTGAGCGCCTTCAAGCTGGCCGATGCATCCGTCAAGTCGCGCTGCAGCTTCTCCAACCTCAGAGCCGACTCGTCCAAGGTTCTCTGCGACGTCTGTAGCGTCAGCCGCGCCTTCGGCAGCTCCTCCAGCAAGTTCTCCTGCCTCGTCCGCAGCCTCTCTGAGATCGCTGATATCTCGTCCAGTATCTGCGCGTCCGTCATCGAGGCCGGGTCCGGCAGGTTTGCGCCGACCGAAGAGCCAGCCCACAAGGGTGCACAGAGCAGCGACAACGACAGCAACAACGCTAACGTTCGTCTCCACATGCACGCTCCTTCGCCCCCTCCGCGGGGATGCTCTTTGTCTTGCCGCCATAGGCGCAGCCCTTGTGGTATCCTTTGCGGCATGGGTTGTCCCCCTGTCTTCCAGCCCGGGCGTATCGGGGATGATCCTTTCTCATAGGGCCTCCTTCCGCGCCGACTTTGCGGTGTCGTACAGGCCCATCGCGCTGAACGCGGCGACCGCTCCGTGGCAGAGCCCGGTGATGACCACGGCGTCCAGCGCCATGCGCCAGCCGGTGCGGGGCGTGACGATGAAGCCGTAGGCCGTGGCGACCAGGACGGACGTCGCGAGCAGGATCAGCGGCACCCACTTGGCGTCGCCCATCCTCTGCTTGACGATGCGCCCGAGCCCGATCAGGAGCGGGACGAGGATGAGAAGTTCTGGTTTGAGATAGTTCATGGCTACCCTCCTATCTGAGATAGGGATAGGGTAGCAAAGGCGGATGGGAGGGAATCGTAGGGGTTCACGGTCTGCGATTACCGAGGAAAGGATATGCTAGGATATGGATGTAGGCAGGAAAACCCATTGTAGGTGATATAGAATACGCCCCAGTGAGGGAGACGTCCTTCCTGGGGCGGGCGGGAGCGGCAGATATCGGTCGCTCCCGTTTTTATAAAAACCAAAACATACGGAAATAACTTTCCGTCCATCTTTTTATTATTTGTACAATGCAGACCGACGCAATCAAGGCTAAAGGTATCCAGACAAGCCAGCAAGAAGCTATCCAATTTCTGCGGATCAATCGTATCCGTTCATAAAATTCGACGAATCGATCATTGATCTTCCCCTTGCCTTTGTCATCAGCGTCATCCAATAAAACAGCCTCTTGTTTTTCAAGGTCAGTTTTTAAACTTTTCAAATCCGAAAGTCTTGTCTGGCTAAACAATACAAATATCATGTTGACAAGAAAGACACAGACGAAAAGCATCCAGTTTTTCACCGAATTAAGATGAGAGTAGTCAAGACTTGCGAGTCCGAGAATATTACCTGCGACAACTCCAATCTCGGCGGTCATTGAGCTGAGAATGCTTTGTGTTTGGCTAAGGAATTCAGTTGCTTTTTCCCTCAACAGCGCATCCAGTTTGTCGATCGATTGCCGGCAGACATATCGTTGATAAGCATAACCGGTATTTTTGAAAATCTCGTCAAATCTAGCCATCAGGAGGGAAGGACACTCAACTGCGGTGAAGCCTCTGAGTGTATCCTCCAACTGTTGTTTAAAACAGGCTTTCTTTTCCTCGAAATGTTCACCTGTAGTGTCAAAATACTTGATGAAAACATCCGCGTCTGTAGTGAAAGTGGCTTGGCAATAATCATACGTAAATTTATACCCTTTGAATTCCAGAACCTTGTCGATAAAAAAGTAAAGTGTATGGTCATTTGACGCATCCGCAAGTATCTTTACATGATTAAAGCACTTGAATATGTTTTCAATCCTACATATCTCATCTTGGCAAACGCCAGAAACACATGAAACAACCTTCCCCGACTGGTTCCAGTTCGAGAATACAACAATCCGGTCAGAGACTCTCTTGTCAAGCCAGCCATTAGGAAGCAGGTTGTTTGCAAGATTGTCACAATACGTATCCATATCCTTGACAAAATAAAACGACAGTTTTTTTAGCTCTTCAGATGAAAAAGCGATCTCGGTTTTCCCAGTCGTTGTCAGCGAAAAATCCTTGACTGGTATCTGCTCTGCTCTCACTGGGTCTTCATCGGTAGCCAACAAAGATTGTAGAGTGCCCAACCGGGAAAGCTCCAATCCTGAATTGAACGTCAAGAGAATGTTATGGCTTTCTCCTCCGGAATCAATCTTGTCCGCATCTTGTATTAGTTTTAGTATGTCGTCTTTCATATGTTTCCAGTATACTCTTTCAAGCTTTGCTGGATATCAGGATCCTTGATCGTGCAGAAACCATCATCAGTGAATCCAATCAACTCCGAGATGCGACTGTTGTCAACATGCAACTCGATTCCATTACCCTTGTATTTGAACTCAACCAGACGTTTGTAGCTTCGACCATCGGGATCAAATAAATCCGGAAGTTGGATCCCATTTCTTTCAATATGTGCCTCAAACTTACTCCTTGTTTCTTCGTCAGGAAATGCAACACCTAACAATGTATCCATTGATAGTTCATGTGGGGTATTCTTCATGAGAGAATGAATCATATGCTTCCGTTCTATCAGCTCGTCTTGACTTTCTATATACCCGTCACCCTCTTTCCCAGTGAAAGATTCAAAAGCACTTATGAAATCTGAAGTTGCTTTGGCTCCATTTGGAGGGTTTTCACATCCCAGGCAGTCCAAAAAATACCGTGCGACATCTTTCTTCCCCCGTGTGAATGAAAGATACGTATGGCAATACTGATCTTCCTGCCATTGACCTATCTTGATATCAGCCGCCATGTTTATTTCATCTATATCCAGAGCCAAGGAAGAGGTGATGTCGAGTGTTTCATCATCGATGCTCGTGCCGCCTTTGTTTGTTAATATGAGAATCGCAAAATGAGGCTCCTCTTTGTACGAATAGTCCATGAAGAACATGTACCCGCCGGTAGCCATGGGAATCCTTGAGATCAAAGCTTCTAGTCTCCTTGTGACCTTCTCGGAAAAGTCCAATAAATTTCTTTTATGCAGATATGTACGCAGGTGTCCGGCTACAGGGTAGTTGTCCATGTCAGGATTGAACTCACCATATATTTTCTTGGCACGACGTAGTCGATAGGATTCAGAAAACGATTCCACAAACTGGACTGAATTGTTGTTGATAGGCAATACCGATTCTCTCAGCTTTACGGTAACATCTCCCTTTTGTGCTTTTATGATTTTGTGTACAATCATTTGATTGACGGTGACATCGCTTTTTTTACTTTCCTCTGACATGTTCCTATCCTCCTGGAGTTTATAATCTACCGTAATATGCAAGCAACTCAGAACACCGACGCTTGGGCGGCCTTCAGGCGCTCGATGATCGCTACAGTTTTTGGAGACTGGTAGCCAAGTACGACATAGCTGCTTGTCGAAGAAAGCCCTTTCGCTTCTAACGATATTGTATCAATGACATCGTTTTTTGGATTCCAAAATGAAACGAGATAGCGGTCACCTTTATATAAGCCAAACATCCAGTCCTCAGGGGCATCCCAAATGCTTCCTGATTTCAGGAAATCAAACTCTTCAGGAGTCCCATAAGTGGATGAAACTTGCTCTTTGACTTCGTGATAGACCTCTTTTGTCTTCGTTCCAAAATCGGAATCTTCAATGTCGTTGCTGATCGCCCTGATATCATAGATCCCATCAGTTACATCCATCCTCACCAGATACTCCACAAAAGAAGGATGAGGGGTTGAAGGCTCGACATAATATATTGTGATATTGTTCTGAGTTTTCGCCATCTCATAAGGAATGTTCGCCTTCTCCAAATCGAGAACCGTCCACCCCATCTCGATACCGAACGGTCCGGCGAACGCACAAGAACAGACCAACAACAGAGCCACGATACAAAGAGACGCTTTTTTCATACGACCTTCTTCGGCCAGCGATGATGTACAGCGAAGAAGCAACAGACCGATTTACTTTTATTCTCCCCACCCACAAGAGCGGTCTTCAACATGCCTGCGCATGTTTAACGCACGTTTAAACCGCGGGTAAACACCCGCCTATTCCTCCGCATGAACCCAGATCAGCACCTTGCCCAGTATGCGCACTCCCTCCATGTCGGCGGGAATCTCCCGCATGGGGTACTTGGGGTTGTCGCTGATGACCTGGAGCTTCTGCTCGAACTGGTTGAAGGACAGCCGCTTGACCAGCAGGTCCCCGTGCACGGAAAGCACGTACACGCCGTTGCCCCTGATGTAGTCCCTGGCGAAGATCGCGGGTTCACCGTCGCGCAAGGTCGGGACCATGGAATCCCCCCTGACCTCCGCCGCCCCGAACGTGACGCCGGGATACCTCGCCGCGATTTTCTTCGGCACGGGCACCAGTTCCCCGGTGAGGTCCCCGTCCCCCCATTCCTCCCCTGGCCCCGCAGACACTTTCAGGTTCGTCATCGGGACCATGACGGCGTCCTCGAACCCCTTCGGAATCAGGGGCTCTTTCGGGACGATGGCGGTCCCGCCCGTATCAGAGCCGTCAAGGTACATCGGACCTTGGCCGGTGATGAGCCAATTCATGTTGACGCCCATTGAAGCAAGTTGTTGTTTAAACTCGTCTGGCATGGCTCGCTTTCCAATCTCGTACTGACCGTAAGTATTCTGAACCATACCGAATCTACTAGCAAATTTGGCTTGTGATTCTTGCTTCCGTTCTCTTATTAACTTCAATCTGCCACAAATTTCCATATAAATCTCACTTTGATGTTGACTATTGTGTCGTTATGCGATACCCTCAAATTGAGCTTTAAATTTAAAGCAATTTCATCATATCGCAGTTGATAAGGAGGAGCAAGGAAAATAATGCCGAAAGAAATACAGCCGACGGTAAAATCATGGAAATATGAGGACTCGGTCGCGGTAGGTAAGAAACTGGTCGGCCTGCGCCGCAAGGTCACGCTCGACCTCGTGCGGGAGCTGTACGCCGCCAAAGAAGCACTGGCGCAGCAAGGAGCCAGAACGGACAAAAAGTTATATAACTTCGGGACAAATGTCCCGAGGTTTAATAAAAACGATATAACTTTTCTTCACACGTTTGAAGGGTATTGTGACGACATCGGCATCACAAAAAGAACCGCAAATCGCCATCTTCTGACCTACCTCCCCGAAGAAGACCGCCTCCTCACCGAGGAGGAGATACAGGAGCGCAAGGAAGAGGCCAAGGCCAAGCTCATCGCCATGTTCAAGGAGGTCCGCTCCCACGTAGGAAACGAAAACTGGAGACCCGAAGGCTGGACACCCGCAATCGAGGTCAAGTACAAGGAGTGGCTGCGCTACCAGAAGCTCCTCGAACAGGAGCCCGACCACAGCGCGTCGTGGAGCCAGCTGGGCCTGTTCGCCCCCGAATACCTCGACGCCATAGGCCGGCGCATCCAGACGAAAACCAGCGGCATGGGCCTCGTCGAGTTCAACACCAAGTGCGTCGCGGCGCAGAAGATCGCCTGCGACAAGGTCCCCATCCGCGAGCAGATGCGCGTGTGCATGATCGTCGAGGCGGCCCTGGAGGACTTCCAGCCCTCCGTCCGCGCCGAAGTCGCCAGGTTCGTCAGCCAGCAGCTGATGCTGGACACCACCGACCAATAAGGAGAGAAGAATATGGAAAAGGCAATGGAAATGTTGCTCAAGCAGGACGAACTGTGCTGTCGGTTCATGGATGAAGCACCGCTACCAGGACAGGAAGAGGCATTGGAACTGATCTGGAAATACCGGCCAACGGAACTGGACGAGGACATGCCCCTGTCGGAAAAGTATGCGTTGGTCAACAAGGCCTGGCAGAAACACAAGGACGGCCTGCTTCCCAAGATAAGGCAGAACATGTTCCGGGCGGTGTGCATGAGGTCGTACCGTGGCAAGGAGGATTGGGATGCCTAGAAAAGCAAGACCTTCAGGAATACCAGAGGATAGAAGGTGTCCTTTTCCCTGTCATACATCTCGGCAATGGTTTTCTGGGGATAGTCCTTCAGCTTCGCACGTGCCAAACGAACATGCTGTCCCAGGAAGAACAGTTGGTCAGGGGAAAGTACGTCGAAACGCTTCTTCGGGGCTCTCTTCGGCCAAAACTTCAAGCTATCAAGAACGATGGAAGAAATCAGGTCCTGATATAGAACGAGTTGGGTCGCCAAGAAATCCTCATACTTCGCCAGATATGCGATGCGAATATCCTTGTCGGCAGGGAGCTCCCCACATAGTTCGACGAAGGGGTCAAACCCATCAAGCCTCTCTTCGACTTCCGATGGAGTCAGCAACAGCTTTTCGACCAGATAGTCGAAGGTCTCGTAGATGTTCATACATTTCACTGTTCGTTTCATGCCCGAATCATACACCGGGAAACCCGTCAGCACAACCGCAAATGGACACCACCGACCAATAAGGAGAGAAGAACATGTACCCGGAGACAAAAGAAGAAATAGCGGAATACAAGAAGTTCAAGGCCAGCCTTGAACATGATCCAGACAGGGACGCAAAGCTGAATTATTTCGTTGTACACAAGGATATCGAGTTGATGCCGACGAGAATCGCACGCTACGAGAAAGAACTCGCGTCACACAAGACGTGGCTATCACGGGAACTGTACATCCTTGGAAAGTACCTGAAGGGCTGCCATCCGAAGATACAGCTGCCCCTACGTTCGCCGATTTCGTTGGGGAGGATTACTCCTTACTACGTCCACAGGCGGCAGCTTCTGGAAAACTTCGAGAAATACGACCAAGAGGCAGACAATGACTAATCGGCAAGCAAGAACCCTATGCATTCAGCGTAGCAGCGGTCCTTTTCGTGAAAGACAATCAGATGGGAATCAGGATCAAGGGGAAGCTGTCCGTATTTCTCCCACATCCTCTTCCGTCCTCTCTGGATGCGATAACGAAGAACTTCGCGAGCTTCATCGGACAAATCCTCAATCGCCCCCCTCGGAGGGCAAGGCATCATCAGCAACTGGGAAGCGGTCAACGCATCCAACCTGCGTTTGTAACGGGACAGCAGTAGCTTCACCTGATGGTTGTACTCCGTCTGCCAGGCCTGCTCGCGCCTTGACTCCGCGTTCTCGATGCTCTTTGACGCACGGTCAGAAGCTCCATGGGAGACACCCATCTTCTCGCGTTCATCTTCTGTGCGATACAGCAATACGACCAGTTCTTCATAAACGACATCAAGTTCCATGCGAACAGCATACACCGGTAGTACGGAATCCGCAACCGCAGACCGATACCAACCAATAAGGAGCGGACATGAGCAAAACAGTAAAGCCATTGAAACAAATCTGCCAAGCCTTCGCCGACCATCTCTTCACCGTGGACGCGGAAAGATATCAGAGCGGCCTCGACGATCTGGTCGTGTTCAAGGACGGCGTCATCGCCGGGACGTTCGTCTGGACGGTCCTGGTCAATCCTGCCAACGGGCATTTCATCTGTTCTCGCACAGGCACCGAGACAAGGCAAGAGATGGCGACGGAAGAAAGCGGAGAGATGAAGGGAACTCCATGGTACGACGAACTGGCAGGCATGGTGTTCCGCATGGAAGAACCGGAAGGAGGAACGAGATGACAAGCACCTACATCCACACCTTCTGCATGTTGCGTCTGAGGGAGAGGGGGATCAGCCTGACCGGCATCGCCAACGCCATCGGCTGCACGCCCCAGCTGGTCAGCCAGGTCCTGCTGGGCAAGGACCGCTCGGAACGGGTCGAGCACGCCCTGGCGAGGATCATCGGCTATCCGTCATGGTACGACCTGGACAAGGCCGCGCAGGCGTTCAGCGCGATACTGCCGGACATCTACAACTCGCCCAAGCCGGCGAACGTCAAACAACCGATGGAGAGACGCGAAAATGTGGGTTGACATCAAACTGGTGGCGCTCGCCATAGGCAAGACCAAGCGCGCCGTACAGATCCGCGTCCAGAAGGACCGGAGGATCCAGCGGCGCATGAAGGACGGCAGGACCATGGAGCTGTACGTCCCTTCCCTGCCGGACGAATGGCAGGAGAAGATCGTCCAGGACAAGGCGGTGACGGTGGAGCGGGCCATGCTCCCCGCCCTCGCCCCGGCCGCGCAGGAGAAGGCGGTCGTCAGCGGCTATCAGGACGGATACCGCCTGACGTCCCAGCTCGTCAGGAAACGGGACATCGCCCAGAAGATACAGACGCGACCGGCGGACGTCCCCCGTTCCGCATGGGTGAGGCACGTCGCCTTCTACGCCGGCGTCTCGGAATCGACGGTCCGCCGTATAGAGAAGGAAATCCTCGCGTATGGGATCAACGGCAGGCCGGCGGTCATCGGCCGCAAGGGCGGCGCGTTCTGTCCGGAGGCGATCGACTACCTCCAGGGATTCTTCCTCAAGGCCACCAAGGAGTACGGCTCATGCACCAAGGAGACCGCCTGGCGGGCGCTATGCGCTCAGGCCGACCAGAACGGATGGAAGATCGGAAGCCGCAGCAGCGCCTTCGCCCTGCTCAAGCAGATCCCGGACGCGCTGATCAAGTACGCGCTGGAGGGCAACAGGGGGCTGGACAACCACTTCTACATCAGCCGCGACTGCAAGGCGCTGCGCCCCATGCAGGTCATCATAGGCGACCAGCACATCTTCGACTGGTGGGTCGCGGACTATGAGAACGGCGAGATATACCGGCCCCAGTGCTACCTGTGGCTCGACCAATGCACCAAGGTCGTCTACGGGATCGCCTTCGACCGGACCTACACCTCAGACACGGTCAAGGAGGCGCTGCGCGTCGGGCTCAAGCGGTGCGGGATGTTCGACTGCACATACAACGACAACGGATCGTCCGAGTGCAGCAAGGCGATCAACGCCATCGTCGAGGACCTGATGCTCAACCATATGGCCGCCGCCGACATCAGCGAGCTGTCCAGGACGGCCGACGGCGAATACGTGGTGGAGGACGAGGACGGCAACATCCTCGCCTCGGCCAAGACACCGGAGGATTGGCGCCGGACGCACCGGCGGATATTCGCCAACGTGCGCAACGCCAAGGCCAAGGACATCGAACGGTTCTTCCGGACGCTCGAAGGCATCCTCCGCTCGTTCCTGCTTCCCGGCGCGGTCGCTACTCCGGGGGCCAGCGCCGCGCAGGACGAGGAGGAACGCGCCCGCCTGGAGAAGCAGAAGGAGAAACGGGAGCTGCTGACGATGGACGGCTTCATCGCCGCCGTCTGCCGGGCGATCAAGGTCTACGAGACCGAGCGCGTCCACACGACCCTGGGCATGACGCCCTGGGACTATCTGGGGCAACGGCAGAGGCAGGGGTGGACCGCCAGGTACATGGACGACCGGGACATCGACCTGATCCTCTTCGACCGGCGCAGGGCCAAGGTCAACCGCAACCGCGTGCTGGCGGACAACGTCGAGTATGTTGGCGAAGAGCTCCAGGCGTCAGGAGGCAGGATACTGGACGTCGGCCTGCACCGCTACGAGGGCAAGACCGTCGAGGTCCGCTTCGACCGGTGGAACCCATCCTACGCCTACGCCATAGTCCCGTGCGCGGAGAACCCCGTCCGCCCGCTCAAGGCGGTGGAAAAGCTCACGATGCTGGATGACGAGGCCATGGTACGGGCCATAGCCTCCAAGCGCAGGCAGATGGCCGCGGTGCGGGAGGTGTTCAAGTCCTTCACCAGCCCCGTCGGGGAGCTGACGGTCAAGAGCGACATGGGCCGGTTCCTTGCACAGGCCGAGGCCGTCCAGGAGACCATGCCGGAGGCTACCGACATCGACCTGCCGGCGGAGGTCCGCAAGCGGCTGGGAGAACCCGGCGTACAGCCCAGGAGCAAGGTCACGCCGATCCTGTCGCTCCACGCCTCGGCCTACGACAGGTACAAATGGTGCCAGGACATGATCATCCAGGGCCACGCCCTGCAAGAAAAGGACAGGCGGTTCATGGCCTCATACGAGGCCAGCGAAGAGTACAGGGAGAACGAGGTCTACTGGACCAACTACAGAAAATTCGGAGGCGAGGCATGATGACACTCACGGAAGCCATGGAAAAGGCGAATATCACGAACACGATGGCGGGTGCGCTGGTGGGCGTCGGCAAGTCGGCGATCAGCCGCGTGAAGTCGCGGGACTACCCCAACTGGCAGAACCTGGAGAAGGCCATCATCAGGAAAATGGTCGAGGGGGGGCTGCTGGAGGCGGAACTGGTCCCGGAGATCGACGTCGAACCCGGCATACTGCGGGTGGACCCCTACGTGTTCATCAGCACGCAGAACGTCAACGAATTGGAGACGCTCGCCGACGACCTGCTGGACAACGACACTACGCTGAACGCCAGCATCGGGCTGGTGACGGGACGGGCCGGATACGGCAAGACCACCGCGATCCAGCACTATGCGGCAACCACCGACCCAGCCGTCTACATCCTCTATATAGAAGGATACACCATGACGATGCTCACAAAGGCGATCGCCCAGCGGCTGACCGGCAACTGCGCCCGGACCTACGAAGGGAACCTGAGCATCATACGCGACGCGACGATGACGTTCCGCAAGCTGATCATCATCGACGAGGCCGACCGCCTGCCGGTCAGGTATCTGGAGATGCTGAGGGGCTTCAACGAGGAATGCAAGGTCCCGATCCTGCTGGTCGGGGAGGAATCGCTCGTCTCGAAGCTGGCAAGCCAGCCGAGGCTCCACAGCCGCATCCGCAAGCCGGAGATTGTCTTCAAGCCTTTGACGATCGTGGACGTGGCGACATACTACCAGCAGGCGGTCGGCCTGGATATCAGCGGCCAGGCAGAGGCCTGCAAGACCCTGCTCAGATGGGCGGGAAGGGATTTCCGGGTGCTGGTCAACGACGCCCAGCACATCGTCCAGATCATGAACAGCAGCGGGATCAGCGAACTGACACAGGAGGTGCTGGATGCCTATAAGCCGTTCAGAACGTGATGTGCTTTTCGGTACGACCGTACCGTCCAGGCAGATGGAAAAATATCTTGCGCAAAAAAAGACCTGTACGTTCGAGCAGTTCAGGAACGAGTTCCACGACCTGTCGAGGGGGCTGTTCTGGTCTTCCTTCATCCGTCTCACCCATGGAGGGAAAGCCGTCAAGGAAGATGAGATCATCCGATATACGGGTGATCCGGATCTCATGAGGGGACGGAACATAGAGCTGGCATGGAAGACGATGCAGATACTCGGGACTTTCACGAACGCAGACATAGTCAGGACGTGCGGTGTCCAGCTCGCATATGTGCAGCACCTGACAAAGACATGGACCGCCGACGGATACCTTGCGCCGATCGGACGGCAGAAGACGGGCAGAGTGTACGCGTATGTCTACAGGATGCTGTCGTCCTCCCCCGTCTGCCCCAAGTCGGTAAGGAGCAGGAAATGAACAGGCGGTCACTTCTCGCATCGGTCCACATCGCCAGGAAAGCGGCGCTCATGTGCACGCTCTGCAACCGGTTGTTCTTCGGGCAGTCGTGCCCCGACTGCGGGGCGCACGGCCGCCCTCTGGCCGACTGGGAGTACCGCCAGTTCGTCGGAGCGGTCACCGGCGAGGACAGCTGTTCCCACGCGGACGAAAACGACCTGCGCAAGGTCATGGATCTGTTCAACCGGGCGGGGTTCCGTGAGGCGTTCCCATACGTATCCCCGCACCAGGAGGCGTGGAAGGCCCGGCAGGGGACCATGGCCCAGATACATAGGAGGGCAAGGCAGGTGTTCGGCCCATCCGCTGAGGAACGGGTCCAGGGATTCCTGGAGAAGGTGATCGGGAAGCAGGAGCTCAGGTTCTGCGACGTCGTGGAGCTGAGGCGCGTCATAGGCTGGATCAACAGGACGGCCAGATATCAATCGGAAAGGAGAGAAAAATGAGGACACAGGTCATCGACGGCAAGGTGTATTACAAGAACGCCATGGGCAAGCTAATCCCGGAGGAACTGGTGCGGCCCATCGACCAGGCGCGGGACGAGCTGGTCAACGACATCGCGGAGAAGATCACCGCCCTGCGGCTGGCGATCATGGACGTGAAGGCCTCCTGCATGGAGGACATCGAGAGGTTCGTCAAGGTCGCGGCGGCACAATATGGCGTCAGGCTCGGCGGCGACAGGAAAGGGAACCTGACACTGTCCAGCTACGACGGGTCGATCAGGATATCGGTCGCCATGAGCGAGCGCATAGGGTTCACAGAGGAGATATGGGCCGCCAAGGCCATCCTTGACGACCTGATCACCGACGCCACGAAGGATACGAAACCCTTCGTAAGGGAACTCGTGTCGCGGGCGTTCCGGGTCAGGCAGGGCTCGCTGGACGCCAAGGAGATTCTTCGGCTCCGATCCTACGAAGTCCATGACGAGCCCCAGTGGGACCGCGCCATGGAGATCATAGACAAGGCCCGCCGCATCGAGTCCACGCAGCCGTGCTTCCGCATCCATTTCCGGGACGCCTCGGGCAAGTACCAGCTGCTGAACCTGGACTTCTCCACGGTCTAGGAGGCGGCGTGAAGGATTTCCAGCTCGACCTGCTGCCCCTGACGGTAGAGGAGCGCATCGGGGCCGCATCGGTCGGTCCCACCCTGTTCTTCTTCGTCCGGGAGGCGGCGCAGATTCTGACGCTGACCGAGGCGCAGGTCCGATGGGCCATCAGGTGGTACCGCCTGGACAGCCTGCTGGTCGGCAACCAGTACCGCATCCCGCGGTCCGCGCTGGCGCGGTTCTGGCGATGCCGGCGGGCGATCACGAGGCAGCGCATCGGCTACGACCTCTGTATTAAGCGGCAGGAGCTGCTGGCACCCGACCCGAAGCCACCGACCCGCTCCGCGCTGGCCCGTGACGTTTTCGGATCGGACGACCGTCCGGAAGCACAGGAACCGGACATGATGGACTGGTACGACCTTTGGGAGCTGCCGTTCCCCTACGAGGCGACGGCGGCCGACTGGGGCAGGCTCCTGCGCTCCCCCACGGCCTGCATCGTGAAGGACGCCGGGGCGACCGCCCAGAACGTCCTGCGGTGGCCGGATATCTACGACTGGATGATCAGCCGGGAAATGGTGAACCTGCCGGTCGGCGTGGAGGACGACGGTGCCCAATCAAGGCCCCGCATGTCAGATCCCGTGCCGCCATCCTGGCAGATGATGTTCGAGGAGTTCATATGACGGCAACACCTACAACACGTTCATTGAGATATGGCCGATCAAGGAGGTTAAACGATGAATAAACAACTTACCGTCCTGGTGAAGGAACCGGGAAAGGAACCAAGGATCGCCATGGTCGGGAACGACCGGCCATCCATGTGTGAACTGATCGGATGCCGGACGATCGAGGTCGTCCGCCTCCCCCGCCCCTGCTCCGTTGCTATCATGGTTTGTGACGAGGAGGGGAAGCTGAACAACCGCCAGCCGAACTTCTGCCTCGGCTGCGACGTGATCGTCGGCACGGTGTTCTTCTGCTGCGTCGGAGGAGACGGGGAATTCCGGTCCATCACCCCCGGGGCCCAGAAGGCCGCCAAGGCGGTAATGATGCTGGGCAAGCTGGAGGTGTGATGTGGCGAGGCAAAAAAGCGAATTCATGCTGCGATGCGAGGCTGCCGGGCTCAACCACCAGACCGTCCGGTACCGCATGAGGAAAGGCATGTCCCTCAACGAGGCCCTGTCCGTGCAAAGCCTAGCGTCGGGACGGCAGGAAGTCGTCTATGACCGCAACCGGCCTCAGCTGGACCAGGCGGACATGTCGTGGCAGGCGGTGAGAAGCTGCATCAAGTCCCTGGAACACCAGGTCCGGATGTTCGAGCGGATCATCGCCGGTATCAAGGAGGACCCGGAGGGACGGAAAGCCTATGAGCGGGCTATGAAGAAGATTGTGGAGGAGCCGCTGATATTCGGAGGTGGTAGATGAGCACGAAACTTGACATCAATGTTTTCAACGCCCAGGTAATGAAAGAGCTAGCCGACGCCAACGAGAAGTTCCCTCCTGTCAGTTCCGACCATGAAGGGTATGCGGTGCTTCTGGAGGAATTCGAAGAACTGGTGAGGGAAATCCAAATGGCGAAAAGCCAATTGTCATATGCCTGGAATTACACAAGGAAAGGGAACTCGCTTGAGTTGCAGAAAGAGCTGATAAAGATGCGCACCCACCTTCGCAAGGGCTACAAGGAACTCGTGCAGACCGCCGCCATGGTGGAGAAGTGGCTTGACAGGTACCGGCCCGATCCGGGACAGAAGAAGATCAAGTCGTTCGACGATATCTCGAAGTTCGAGCTATGCAAGGAGGATAGGGAATGAAGAAGCTGAAGAGCATCCTGGGAATCGCCCAGACCATCGCCAGTATCGCCTTCGTGCTGCTGTGCGTGGCCATGTCGGCCATACTGATCATCGGCATCCTCCGGTTCGGACCGGCGGTGTTCTCGCTATAGCGGATTGTCCATTCCAACGTTTACAGCCGGTTTAACAGCCGGCTTTTTCATTTTATGCAACACCACGATAAACCACGGATAAACACTGAAAAGCACGAAAAAATTGTCATCCATTTCTGGATTTTGTGTCAAAAAGCTGGATTTTTCTGTCAGAAATTTTTGGATTGTACAATTTTTCTGTCAGAAATTTTTGGATTGTACAACAGCGCCTGTTTCTTCTCCGGTTGAACAATTGCTTTTTTTTCAGGGTTGTGGTACGTTGTCGGTTGTCGCGTTAAGTCGGCACATAGATGGCGCTATAGCTCAGCTGGATAGAGCGTCTCCCTCCGGAGGAGAAGGTCGCGCGTTCGAATCGCACTAGCGTCATGCAGAAAGCCCGTTGTCCGAAAGGATGACGGGCTTTCTTTAAGATAGGCTCAACTCAGGCTCACTCTAGGCTCAACTCAGGCTCACTCTAAGCTCAACTTAGGCTCACTCTAGGGTCGTGCTAGGCTCATTCTAAGGTCAAGTGGTCATCAGTTGGGGAATATTTGGCAATCAGGGAGACGGGCATACCGGACACGACCGGCAATCATAGTTCGGCTACATGCAAATTACCAGAAACCGATATGGAGCCAGACGCACGGCGCACACGAATGCGGCGCGATATGCATGCTCGCATTGATATGCGTGTGGATGGAGGGGTGATACGGCAATCTCCTGCGGCGCAAAGCGCACATGTCCTTGCGAGCGGTCAGAAGCCCGCTATGGCTGGTGCGTCCAACCGTTTCAGCAGCTCAACGGCGAGTTTCACTCCGTTATCGTAATCGCTGTAGGCGCAGATGCCGTAGTGGGTATGGGCGTAACGGACGGGAATGCCTATCACGATCACGGGGATACCGCTGTTGGCGAGATGGATCGACGCACCGTTGGTCGAGCCTCCGGAACGGACGGCTTCCTGCACCGGGATACCGAGCTTGGCGGCGAGATCGAGGGCGTACCGTTGGAACCTGGAGTTCGTGATCATGCGGGCGTCGATATGACGGAGCATCGGCCCTTTCTTGATCGCCGTCTGGGAGACATACGCAGGAACTACGGTATCGTCGGCGGGACAGCCTTCAAAAACCATGGCAACGGAGGCCTTCACCGTGCGGCTGGTAACGATTGCCCCGCGGGTGCCGACTTCCTCCTGCGACGCGAAGGCGCCGACAAGATTCACACTGAGCTTTTCATCCTTCAGGGCGTCGAGCGTAGCAATGACGGCGGCGCAACCCATACGGTTGTCGAAGGCCTTGCCCACAAGGACATCATGCCGCTCATCGTAGGTACAGACGGCTTCGGGAACCACTGGGGCGGCTATGCCGATGCGGTAGTCGTTGATTACCTCATCCATCGACGCCGCTCCGACGTCGATGAACATCGAAGAGATATCCAACGGCTTTTTCGCCTCTTCAGCGGACATGAAGTGAGGCGGCTTGCTGCCCACCACGCCGGGGATATACACCCCGTCCCGGTTCAGGACCCGGACCAGATGGGCGGGAATATTGGTAGGGACCCAGCCGCCGATCTGAATGAACTCCAGCATTCCGTCGGGACGGATGGCCTTGACCATGAAGCCTACCTCGTCGGTATGACAGTCGAGCTGGACTACGGGCTTGCCGGGCTCATTGCCCTTCCGTTCCAGATAGAGGTTCAGCATCGAGTCGCGGGAGAATTCCCCGAGACCGACGGCCTCCCGCCGAATCAAGTCAAGCACTTCGTCTTCAAACCCGGAAATCCCATTCGCCTCGCTGAGCTGTTTGATCAGCGAAAGCTGCTGCGTCTTGTCCATGTCACCACCTTGCCGCCCGCAGATCGTTCAAGCCTGCGAAGCCGGTCAGTAGGATTGTATGCGGAGAACCGGCGACATACAAGCCCGTCATGCGAAAAAACAGATTTGAGGAACCGTCAGAAATCGGCGGCGCAATGGAATGCCACACGCTCCCCTGTCGCGGGATGGATGAACGACAACGCACAGGCATGCAACGCCAGCCGTTGGCCTGGTTCTTCCGTACCGTACAGCCGGTCTCCGAGAATCGGGCGGCCAAGGCCTTTTTCATGGGCGCAATGCACCCGCAGCTGATGCGTCCTGCCCGTCAGCGGCGTGAACAGCAGCCGGGAGACCGTCCTGCCGGAAACAAGCGTCTCGACGCCAAGCCGCTCCCACCGGGTGACGCCAAGCTTGCCATGCAGTTCGTCATAGATTTGTCGCGGACGATGGTCTACATCGAGACGGAACGGGAGTTGTATCGTTCCTTCACGCTCTTTCACGACACCATCTACCAATGCGACATATTGCTTGAACACCGTTCCGTTCATGAACTGCAAGCTCAACGCCCTATGGGTATCGGCGTCGAACGCCAGCAACAGGAGGCCGGAAGTATCCATATCCAGCCGATGGGCGGCAGGTTGCCTGATACAATCGGGAAATAACCGCCGCAACCGCGCCTCCACGCAGTCCTGTTTGTCATCACCCCGTCCCGGAACGGACAACAATCCCGAAGGCTTGTTCACCACCGCGACATGGTCGTCGCAATAGAGGAGGTCGAGCCCCAGCAGATGCTTGAGCAACGGACGGCAACGCTCGTCGCAAGGCGGGTAGAACCGGCCATGGACCTTCGTCCCCGAACGATTCGGCGCTCCAAAGTAGAACTCGGCGAGACTGACGGGATGAAGATGGTTCACAAACGCATGATGGAGCAGTTTCGGCGCACAGCAATCTCCCGTCCCCGATGGAAACGCCTGACCCGGCATATCCGCGAAGGACTTCCGGCCTCCGTCGCAAGAGGCGAATGAATAGAGTGCGAAAATCCTCCGTTGGCTCTCCAATGTCAGCTTCTTCCGTTCCTCACGCAGGCGACGCAAAATATCGGAGGCCTCCCCCTCTTCGGCCGCTCGCGCCAACTGGTCGCCAAGCAGATGAATCCGGGCGTCGTTCAATTCGACCGTGTTTTCATAAGCGTCTACGTCGGGTACGGGAGGAACCCACCCCGACACCATCCAACGCCCGTGGTATTGACCGGAAAAGGCCTTGAGGACGACCTCCGTTCCCCCGGCGTCGGTACAGACCAACGCTCCGAACATCTGTCCGCCATAGGGCTCGAACGACGGGGCGACAGGAACCTCGCAGGCGCCTTCAAAATCGAGACAACCCGATTGCGCCAGACGTTCCTGAAGCCACAGGCAATAGTTTTGCGCACGGGCGGTCGGCAAAGGCGTATAGGGAGGCGTATGAGGAAGATCGCGTTCAGACGCAAGGGATCGGAGCTTGTCCATAGCTTATAATTATGACGGGGCGTACAGGCTTGTGCAAGACAGAAGATGCAGGAACACCCTGGCGCTGGGGTCAGCGGAGGCCCGCCGCACCATATCACCATTACGTCAGCAACTTCATATTCTCTCCGCACGATGATGAAATCAGCCCCCCGGCCCGCTGGGAAACATCCCAACCAAAGCCCGTCAATGCCCCCGTTTTTTCAGTTTCTTCTTTTCCTGCCGTTCCAGAAAACGCCGCTGATCCATTTCCTGCCGTCTGGTTCTGGCGTACTGCTTCCGGCTTTCGGCGAGTTCTTCCCGTTGCTCCTGCAAAGCCTGCTGGCTCTTCGTTCCGATAGAGCCGACGTCCATCTGCCGGCGGGCGAGACGCACCGCACGCTTGGGATTGACAGCGGAACGGACGAGCGCCCCTTCCAGTTCGACCGGAACGGTATAGCGGAGGGTGGACCACCTGTTGATCAGGAAATCCTGTATCTCCGGTTCGGTGGGCTCCGCGCCGAACACGACCCGAGCCGTCTCCAACCGACCGCAATACATACGTTCAAACACCCCTACCCAGAAGGGGTCCTCGAAGAACACGGTACATACACATACCACCGCTTCGTTCATAAGCGAAACCTCCTTATACGACGCATGAGCCGTGAACGGACAACCAAGGAGGCAGGTTACTGGCAGGGATACTGCGTCCGGACTACCAACCGGAACTGTGTTTTTATCAACGGCGTTGTACGTACTATATCGCTATTCCCACTCCGCCGCAAGAAAACAGCCGGAGATTTCATCATCAGTGAAAAAGCATGCAGGATGAGAGGATGCGGGGTTTGCGAAGACTCGACACGACGATGCAAACACCCAGCGACCAGAGGCGGGCTCCGGCGTCGGACGGCTTCCATGGAGATTCGCCGTCGCCCGATCGCCTAGAGGGGACAGCTCAAGCCCGTGGCCGGGAGCATGGGCGATGACAGCATCGACAAGCGATTTTCAAACGATCAGGACACGCTTCGCCGCCGAGGGGCCTGAGCCAGGACAATGGCGCAGAACACCAGCAGACAGCCGGACAGCTCTTTCGCAGAAAGCGTCTGTCCCAGGATCAACCAGCCGAACAACGTGGCGAACACCGATTCCAGACTGAGTATCAACGAAGCAACGGTCGGCTCGACATATTTCTGGGCCACGACCTGCAAGGTATAGGCCACTGCGCAGGAAAGGACGCCAGCGTAGAGTATCGGCAGCCATGCCGACAGAATCGACCGCAGCGTCGGACGCTCGAACAGGAACATGCAGATTCCGCATAGGACGCCGCAGGTCAGGAACTGGACGCAGGAGAGACGCACGCCATCGACCAACGGTGAAAAATGGTCTATCAGTAGGATATGGATTGAAAATATGAACGCACAGAGTATTACCAGGACATCGCCCCTGCCAATGTTGAAATCATCGGTGATGCACAGCAGGTACATTCCGGCCAATGCGAGCGCGACGCCGCCCCAGACCGTCATGGACACCCGTCTTTTGAAAAACAGTCCGAGGATTGGAACGATGATGATGTACAGCGCGGTGATGAACCCGGCCTTCCCCACCGTCGTGTACAAGATACCGAACTGCTGCAACGAACTGGCGACGGCCAGAGCCAGACCGCAGGCCACCCCGCCGCCGAGCAACAGCCGTTTTTCGGCTGGCGTCCCCTGTACCAAGGCGAACCGTTTCCGGGCAACCGGGGCCGATGGGGAATCCCCACCAAGACGGTCCAACAGGAAAATGCAGGGAATCAGCACAAGGCCGCCGAGGACGCTCCTGATACAGTTGAACGTGAAGGGGCCGACATATTCCATGCCGACGCTCTGTGCGACGAAAGAGAGGCCCCAGATCAGGGCGGTCAGAACCAACATAAGGGATGATCGTATCGAACGCATGGATGTCTTCCTCTCGACTGACGGCGAATTACGACGTACTATAGCAGAAACCTTGTGATTCTGACAGACCGGCGACGGCCAGATCATCATCAAAGAAGGAGCAGACAATATGGATACGGTTTCCATCTCCCCTACCTTGCTGACGGAACGGCTCATCCTCCGCCCGTTCACCGAGGAGGACGCCCCCGACGTCTTCGCCTACGCCAAAGACGAGGAGACGGTACGGTACCTCACCTGGCCCGCGCACAAGATGGAATCGGAGTCCCTATGGGCCATCAGGACTTTTTACCAGATTCCCGGAGTCTGGGCGATCTGCAAGAAGGAGGACGGTCGCTGTATCGGATGCATTGAACTACGGTTCAAGGAGGATTCCGTAGACTTCGGATATGTATTGAGAAAGGACCGATGGGGACAGGGAATCATGACCGAAGCGCTGTCGGCGGTACTCGGGGAGGCGTTCGGGCACCTTGGGGTGAAAAAGGTCATAGGCGGCCACGAATGCGGGAACAACGCATCGGGAGCCGTCATGCGCAAATGCGGCATGCGCTGGGTCACGCACCGGGACGCGGTGCAGGTCACGGAACACAGGCGCGCCGACATGGAGTATTACGAGATCACTGACGGAACATGGAAAGCGTCGTACAGGAACGGACGACGTGCGACGGGAGGACAAGAACGAGCGATCAATCCGGATATTCCCGTTGCCGCGCCAGGTCAAGATATATCCGTTTGATCTCTTCAGCGACCTCGGGATGGTTGTAGTTCTTGCGGTATACCAAGTTGATCTCACGCATCATTTCGGTGACGCCGGCGATCGGTACGCTGACCAGCTGCCCCCTGAGCTGTTCAACGAGGCAGGCGCTGTGGCTGATGATCGTCACCCCCAGGTTCTTCGCGACAAGCTCCTTGATCGTCGGCACGTTGTCGATCTCCATCATCACATTGAAATTGCGGATGGTCTCCCCGTTGTTCCGTAGGAACTCTTCGAATTGCCGTCTGGTCGCGGCGGACGTAGAGCGGAGGATAAGTTTTTCCTCCTTGAGCTGGGGCAGGGAGACTTCGCCCTGTCCAGCCAGAGGATTGTCGGGAGAAACCACAAGGCTGAGATAATCGGTATCCAGCTGCACATTCACAAAATCATCGTCGGCTATCAATCCTCCCAGGACCGCCATATCGAGTTCGTACGCCTTCAACCTGCTACGGATCGATTCCAACGTCCCGGTGACGATGCTCACATGGGTCCGGCCATGCTCCATGCAGTACATGGCGACGACCTGGGGAAGCAGATGCTCTTCGGCCGTCGGGGTCATGCCGATCATCAGCCGTTTGATACTATGGCGACTATCCAGCAACGCCTGCTGCGCGTTCGCGGCGATCGCGGCGCAACGACGGGCATACTTCAACAGAATCTCTCCTTCCGGGGTAAGCTTCAGTTCCTTCTTCGCCTTGTAGAATATCTTGATCCGGTATTCCTCTTCCAAAAGCCGAATCTGATGACTGACCGCCGGTTGGGTCAGACAGAGCGTGTCAGCGGCCTTGGTGAAGCTCCCCGCTTCGACAAGCGCTAGGAAGGTCTTGATCTTTTGGTCCAACATGGAACGCCCCCTTCTCCTTTTTTCATGATGAGGTGAACGACAAATATACTAAAGATTTTCAGGATAGTACAATTTCGCGTTCCTTATTATTACGGGAATCAATAGAAAATTCCAATTAAAAATTTTTATAACACTATAAAATATAAGAATTTGATTTTCATCATATTTGGGCGTATATTCTCATCGAGAAACAGAAACGAACAATTCGATGACTCGTCACCGAAATCCGACTCATGGGAGCCGGCGGTTTTTTATCGTTTGAAGAATCCCGTCCATCAGCCGCACCGCCTTTCATCGGGCCGTACAGAGGTACGGTTTGCGCGCTCGTGTTTTGTCCGGCGGTATCTGCACGATACGAAACTGACGGTTTCATAATTTCCCGGAGGTATGCATGCAACTGAACGACATTCTTGGCGGCCTGTTCCAATTGAGCGACAGCGCCGCGGCTATTCTGACCCTCGCATTGATTCTGGCGGCAGGATTCCTGACGACCAGGGTGACCAAGCTCGCCCGCCTGCCCCATGTCACGGGATATCTACTCGCCGGCATACTGATCGGCCCTGAGCTGCTCGGCCTGGTGCCGGCAGAAACCGTCCGGACGCTGGATGTCGTGACAGATATCGCGCTTGCATTGATCGCATTCTCGACCGGTAAATTCTTCAAACTGGCGAAGCTTCGCTCAAACGGCCCGAAAGCGATCATACTGACGTTGTTCGAAGCCCTGACGGCCGCGGTGGCCGTCGCATTGACGATGCGCTGGGTATTCCATCTTTCATGGGAGTTCTGCCTGCTGCTCGGTGCGATCGGTTCCGCCACGGCGCCGGCCAGTACGATGATGACGATCCGCCAGTACCATGCGAAAGGGCCGTTCGTCGATACGATCCTCCAGGTCACCGCCTTGGACGATGCCGTAGCGCTTATCGCGTTCAGCGTATGCGCCGCGGTGGCCCAGGCCATCAACGCCGACGGCCGCTTCTCCCTGCGCGTCATGGGATTGCCGTTGCTGTTCAACCTGCTGTCCATCGCAATGGGGTTCGCAGCCGCGTTCCTTCTGCGCCTGTTGATCGTCCGCCGGCATTCGCAGGATCATCGGCTCGTCGTGGTCATGACGACGATACTGTCGCTGACCGGTATCTGCTCGATCATGGAGGTCTCCCCGTTGCTCTGCTGCATGGTGCTGGGAGCCACCTACAGGAACATCAGCGACGACAAGGAGCTGTTCAGGCAGGTCAGCAACTTCGCGCCTCCTGTGCTGCTGATCTTCTTCGTCGTCTCCGGCATGAAACTCAACCTCCACGCGCTTGCTTCGGCGGGAATCATCGGGGTCGCCTACTTCCTTATCAGGATCGCCGGTAAATACGCGGGGGCGTTCATCGGTTCCATGGTCTGCAAACTGCCGAAAAACATCAGAAACTATCTGGGGATGGCCCTCTGCCCGCAAGCGGGGGTGTCGATCGGACTCGCGGCATTGGGACAGCGGCTGCTGCCCCCGGACATGGCGACGCTGCTTTCCACGATCATTCTTTCTTCGGCGGTGCTGTATGAACTGGTAGGCCCGGCCGCGGCCAAGGCGTCGTTGTTCCTCTCAGGAACGATCATACCGGAAGAAAATGGAAAAAGAGAGGAACCAGTTGCGCCTTCCTCCAGGACCAAGGCGATCCCGAAGGAGGCGGAGAATCCCAAAAAGGAAGACGCGACGGAAGAAGGCTCAGAAGTGCCGGATGCCACGGAAGACATTTCATACGAGCCGCCTAGAATACAGGTTCCACGAAGAGCCTGATTTTCCGTGGGAAAGTCTATCTGCCGATGAAGCTGGCGCCGCGACGGTATCTCAAGGCCATACTTCCCGCGATGGACCATGTGCCGACGCCGATTCGCACAACCGTACCAGCGGACCATACGCAATGGTTTTCAGCCGCCATCATACATACGAGAACCTTATACGACATACGGCGAAACGGACGACCCTTGGGAAAACAAAATGAGACGGGAACGTCCGCAGAGGAGGAATGCATGAAAAAACGAGCGACAAGATACACTCACAAGCTAGTGGCCTTGCTATTGATTCTCGCGATCGTGAGCATCCTCGCCACAGGGGTGTTCGCCATAGTCTGGGCGCAACAGCTGGAGGGGCCGGGCCGCCCGCAGCATCAGGAGAACGCCATAGCCGATGAAGGAGACCTGTTCTGGACCTTGCAGATGATGTGACGAACAGGTATCGGCACACAGCTCCCGACGGCTTCTTGGCGATCGGAGATGTTTTCAAGCCAGTCTACGGTTGATGCTCACCCCTAGGCCAGGGGCGATAGCCAGATGAGCGTGGACGACTTAGAATGGCGGGCGGTCAATCCTGAGCGACCTGAAACCAACGGACAGCCTATGGCGGCCGATTCAGGGCCGACGGTCAGATGGGGGCATCGGCGGAGTTTGAGTCGATGTCCATGCATCGCGTCCGACCGGGGCGGCGGTCAGGAGCAAAGGGGGAACCTTTCGCCCGTTGAAATATAACGTGGCAAAACCATGCGTCAGGTTTCCATGGGAAAAACCTGACGTAACAAATTACAACGTCAGATATTTTATTACAATTAATAGAGTTACACACAAAAACCGCTTGTCGTTCCGAAAAAAGAAGCGTATTATCGGCATAGCGTCGGAATCGACGCCGGAGCAGTGAGCATGCAATCGGCCGGACATCGTACCATCGTCACGAAACACAAGAAGCTTTCACAGACTACACCGTACCTCTATATGCTGCCCGCTTTGATCCTGGCGGGGATATTCTGTCTCTGGCCGTTCTTCAAGACAATCGTCAACAGCCTCAGCATCGTCAACTACTCGGGCAGGGTCGTGGAGTTCGTCGGTCTGGAGAATTTCAAAGAGCTGTTCAGCAGTTCAAATTTCAGGACAAGCTTGAAGAACACGTTCCGTTTCACAGCGATTTTCGTACCGGTGAACGTAACGATCTGCATGCTTTGCGCTTTGCTCTGCTATCGCAAACGGAGGGGGACGACGTTCAACGAGCTGCTGTTCTTCCTGCCGATGGCCGTGGCCATGTCCAGCGCCGCATTGATCTTCAAGGCTCTGTTCAATCCTACGATCGGAATCGTCAACTGGCTCCTGGGCGTCGATATCAATTGGTTCAACGACCCCTCGAAGGCGATGTTCACACTGGTCGCCCTCGGTGTATGGCTTGATATCGGACTTGATTTCATCCTGCTGCTCGCCGCTTTGAGGAATGTACCGCCACAGCTGTTGGAATCGGCTGAGCTTGAAGGCGCCGGCGCCTGGCGGAAGTTCGTGAGCGTGCAGCTGCCGTTCATCTCCCCCACCCTGATGTTCGTCGTCTGTACCAATATCAAGGACGCGATGCTGATCTGCGCGCCGGTGATGATCCTGACGGAGGGGGGGCCGTACCGTTCGACGCAGACGTTGGTCTACCAGATGTATCTTGAGGGATTCAGGTCAGGCAACTATACGTTGGGTTCTACGATCAGCGTCGTCGTGTTCCTCCTGTCCCTGGCGCTGCTGCTCCTGTTGTTCCGTTTCGAAAAACGAGGGGTGTACTATTCATGAACATCCGCCGGACCAAGGATTTTGGCGTATTCGCCGTCGCCACAGTATTGGGCTGCATCGTGGTATTCCCGATATTCTGGAGCTTCATGGCCTCATTGTTCCCGATCGGGGATTTCAACGCCTGGCCTCCACGACTGCTTCCTACACGGATCGAATGGTCGAACTATACGCGAGCGCTCCAGGAATCGATGTTGCCCAGATTCATGGCCAATTCCTTGGTGACCGCGCTCGGCGGTACGCTGATCAGAACGACGGTGGCGATTCTCGCGGCGTTCGCAGCGGCGTTCCTGTCGTTCAAGGGGCGCGACGCTCTGTTCTTTCTCATCCTTTCCACGATGCTGCTGCCGTCCGACGCATTGCTGATCGAGAACTATCTGACGATCCAGAGACTGGGCATGCTCGACACCTGGCTCGGCATCGTATCCATCTACCTGCTTGCTCCGACACAGATTTTCATGCTCCGTCAGTTCTTCAAGACCATTCCGCATGAATACAGGGAGGCGTCGGCGATAGACGGCTGCGGGAATATACGGTTCCTGCTCAGAATCGTCCTGCCTATGGCGAGACCGGTGGTCCTGGCACTTGCATTGCAGTCCTTCACCGGTATCTGGAACGCCTATCTCTGGCCGTTGCTGGTCACGAACACCCCGAAAATGAGGACCGTGCAGGTCGGCATCACCATGCTGGGTTTCTCGGAAAGCCTTGATTTCGGGCCCACGTTCGCGGCGATATCGCTTGTGACGCTACCCGTCGTCCTGGCGTTCATCATCCTGCGCAAGAAAATCGTCAACGGAGTCACTTCCTCGGGAATCGTGGGATGATGATGGCAATGACGGTAACGACGGTGATGACGATGGGGACATTCACGGTAGCGCGGTCTTCATCGAGACGTATCATTGGAAATTGTTTCGCGGCCGTTGGCCCAATACATAGAATGACGACAAGGAGAATTCCATCATGAAACAGATTATGAAGTTGTGCGCAATCGCCTGCGCATTGCTGCTGATTCCAGCTTCCGCTATTTTCGCCGGAGGAACGAAAGAGGCCGCGAACCGGCAGGAGGATACTGTACAGATCGTCTGGTGGCATTCCAACAGTGGCTTGCTCGGACAGGCGACCGACAAACTGGTGCGGGAGTTCAACGAAACGGTCGGCGCTGAGAAGGGTATCGTGGTCGAACCGGTGTTTCAGGGGAAAGCGGCCGACGTGCTGACCAAACTGAGGGCGGTAATGCAGGGCAAGGACGCCGCCGAGCTTCCCGATATCGCCCAGCTCGACGCTACCGGAGTCATAGACATCCGCGACTACGAGCGGTTGATCTCCATGGAAAAGCTCATGACGGGGTCGGGCTACGACCTGAGCCAGATCGAAGAGGGCGCGGCCCTGTCCATCACATACAAGGACGAGATGATCGGAATGCCGTTCAATAGTTCGACCATTCTCCTCTACTACAACAAGGATGCGTTCAGAGAGGCGGGGATCGACCCGGACAAGCCGCCGAAAACCATAGCCCAGATGGCGGAATACGCAAAGCGGCTCGTCGTACAGGATGCGAACGGCAAAGTAGGCCGGTACGGTTTCGCGGGGGTACCCACCACGTATGAGCTTACCGCCTGGATCGGGCAGCAGAACGGCGTATCCTATCTGACCGACATGCGCAACGGCCACGACGGGAACCCCACCAAAGTGGTATTCGATGAAAACGGTACCATGGAGGTATTTTTGACCGAGTGGGAGAAGCTGTGGCAGAGCGGCGGCCTGGGCAATCTGACCAGCGGGGTCACGCAGGAGTTCGCTGCGGGCAAGGTCGCAATGATCGCCGCATCGACCAGCAACTTGACGACGCTTTTGTCCGCCATCGACGGTAAGTTTGAGCTTGGCGTCGCCTATCTGCCGCAGGTGGTGGAAGGGGCCGACAGCGGCGTGAACGTAGGTGGTGGGGCGTTGTTCGCCCTTGACCGCGGCTTGGGGCACCAGGAGGCCGTCGCTCAGTTCGTCGAGTTCGCGGTCAGTCCCGAACAGCAGCTGCAGTGGCATATCCAGACGGGCTATTTCCCGGTCAACACCGGTACGTATGAGCTTGAAGGCTTCAAGGAGCATGTCGCCAGGAATCCCCTGTTCCAGGTGGCCATCGATCAGCTCCATGACAGCGATCCCCGGGTTCAGGGTGTGTGGATTCCCTCCGGATATCAGGTCTACTACGCTTTTCAGAACGGCATCAGGGAGATGCTCGAAACCGGCAAGGACGTCCAACGGACAGTCGGGGATCTCGCCGCCGAAATCAACAAATATATCGGCGACTACAACAGGATGAACCAATGACGTCCGACGGCAGGCTGGCGACTTCAACGAACATCATCAGCTTCCGCCGGGACGGGGGCAAGACGCAAATGGTGGAACTCATCCCCCGCCTGGCACAGGCGGGCTGGTGCAATCTCGATCTCAATTTCTGCGAGATGATGAATCCCTCATCGCCCCTCCGTACCGAAGCCTGGCACGATTATGTCGAACGGCTCGCCGGCCTGAAAGCACAATTCGGCCTGCGGTACGTCCAGTCCCACGCTCCATATGAATACGACCGTTTTTCGATGGAGGAATCCTTGGCGAAGGCCAGCGACGCCTTGGTCGCGAGGTCAATCCTTGCGTCGGCGGAGCTGGGGATATCCCATGTCGTGATTCATCCGGCGAAAGGCGATGGCCGCGAGTCTGCGGCGAAGCTGCGGGAAAGGAACGTCCGCTGGCTGGCCCCGTTCGTGGAGCTGGCCGAACAAAGGGGCGTCTCCATCGCGCTGGAAAATCTCGACGCGCCGGAAGAGATCCGGGAAGCGGACGAGCTATGCGCCCTGGTCGATGCGTTCGCCGTTCCGAGCGTGGGAGTCTGCTACGATTTCGGACACGCTCATCTCGGCGGCCAGGACCATGCGGCCAACCTACGGACCTACGGAAGGCGACTGGTCGCGACCCATGTCGCAGACAACCACGGGAAAACCGACGAACATCTTCTCCCCTTCTACGGTACGGTACCTTGGGAAGAGTGTATGAAAACCTTGTCCGAAATCGGATATGGTGGATATCTCACCTATGAGGTAATGTTCTTCACCCGCCACCTGCCGGAAGCCTTGAAGCCCTCGATGTTACGCCATGCGATGGATGTCGGAGCATACCTATGCTCGATGCTGGAGAACCGGCGGCCCATGGAGCCTTCCCGCTAGTTCGCCGGAGACTGCACTTTCCGTTGGAACGTACATCGGTCAGCGAACTGGCAGGTGGCGCAAGCCGCTCCGGGACAGTCCTGGAACCCGTCGCCGGCGCCTTCAAGCTGGTGGACGTGCCATGAAAGCTCCCCGATCCGCTGTTCGACGGCGGCCTTTCGTTCCAAGGCTTCGCTCAGCTTACTTCTGTATTGTTTCAGCAGCTGCAACCGCCGTAGCTCTCCAGTTGAGTCCTCGTTGCCGAGAAGGATGATCTGCCTGATCTCATCGAGAGAGAAGTCGAGGTTTTTCAGCTCGATGATCCGGGAAATATAGACGAGGTCGGCATCGGAATAATACCGTTGCCCGCCGTCACTGCGGCTTTGCGTCTTCAACAACCCCAACGATTCATAATACCTGACGGCCCGTACCGTCACCCCGGCTTTGCGGGCCAGCTCCCCGATCCGATATCTCCCGTTTTCCATACGCCTGTTGTACCATGGATGCCCGCCGGACCGCAAGAACATGTGAGGGGTAGCCCAACGCTAGCCCAAGGGTTGCCCTACGTTAGCCCAGGGGTAGCCCTTACGTCGGGCTGGTCCCTTCGGCTCGACCATCATGTCGCAGATGGTCGATTGACCGACATATCGACGGCAAAACCTCAACGCAATCATTCAAAAACGCAGTTCTTGAATCGCCGCGGAACTTTTCACCCATATAGAGGCATGAAATATCAACATACCATCCCAATCACCATGGATATCAAGGAGCTTCCCGAGGCCGAACGACCAAGGGAACGGCTCGAAAAAAACGGCGTGACGGCGCTGTCCGACCAGGAACTGTTGGCCATATTGCTCGGCTCGGGCAGCAAGGACCGTCCGGTTCAGCTCCTGGCGCAGGAGCTGTTGAAGATATTGGATCATTCATCGGCCTCAGTCGGCATGACGGAACTGCGGGATGTACGGGGGCTCGGTCCGGCGAAAGCTTCAGTCATCTGCGCCGCATTGGAACTGGGCAGGAGACGGTTGCCCGCGAAGAAACGAAAAATTGAATCGCCCGCCGACGCCTACCCGCTGGTCCAGCACTATGGAACCAGGCAACAGGAGCATTTCCTCAGTATTTCGCTCAACGGAGCCCATGAGGTCATGGCGATCTCCGTGGTATCGGTGGGACTTGTCAACAGGACGTTGGTTCACCCCCGCGAAGTGTTCGCAGAAGCGATCAGGGAACGGGCGACCGCGATCATAATAGCTCACAACCATCCTTCGGGAAATCTCCAACCGAGCAAAGAGGACGAGGAGGTCACCAGGCGGCTCAAACAGGCGGGGGAAATTCTCGGTATCAAGATTCTGGATCATCTGATATTCGACCACGAGCATTTCCATTCGCTGATGGAGGGGGGAGAATTCTAGGGCTTCCCCAATTCACGTTACAACATGCCGGTCATGCCGGATTACGATGGGCCATGCCGGGTACAGGCCAGGCGTCCGGCAGGATTGAACTCAAAACCGTCGGCGGGGGAAAAATAAAAAATCACGACAAAGGGGGGCAATTGTGAAAATCCATCGCGGACTGTGAAGAAATATTACACGCATGTGTTACATAATTTCTCATATATAACATCATATCACAAAAAGAATAAATTTCTTCACAAAAATACTCTTGTCAATTGGGACAGGTATGTGTATATCACAATATGAAGCTACTCGGCAGATATCTTCGGACAGGATGGAGCTTGTACGGCAAGCGTCCGAAGAGCGAGCCGGGAAGGAGGAGATACACATGCATATCAATCAATCATCATCCACCATCAAACGTCTGATGGCGTGCTTGGGCATATTGCTTGTAAGCGTCTCATTCATGTTCGCAAGCCCGCACTCAGAACAACTCTATCAGAAGGTGACGCAGGCCATTTCAGAGGGGAACGTCCAGACAGCGATCAAGGCGTATGACGATCTGCGGACTCAGACGGAAAAAGAGTATTCAAACGCCGTAAAGGCTCTGGAAAAAGCCTACGCAAAACGAGACCGCAAGGCGTACAATGAAGCTTATGCCACAATGAACACCCTTACGGCCTATCAGCTGAACCAGGAACAGACGGATTCGTTGTTGAAAGTCATTCTCGCCGAAGACGAACCGCAGAGAACCTCGGACGCCCAATGGCTGTATCAGAGCAGCCGATATTACAGACCTACCCTGAGCCTGGACTATTCAACGAAAGGGGACGGCTACAGCTATTCCTACAGCCAGCAGCAGATACTTGCGCCAGGAACAGAGATAACGCTTCCCGACGCCTCCGACCTGCGTTTCAATACCAGCAGGATCGGCCAGCTCGTCGGATGGGGCCTGACGCCGGACGAGGCGACCTATCAGGCGGGAGAAACCATCACAATGCCGTTCACCAGCCAGACCCTGTACGCCCAATGGCAGTCCGCGGTCAGCTTTTCAGATCCAATATCGGGAATGGACATCGTAATGGCCGATGTCGAGGATGGAACTGATATCGCGGTTCCCGTTCCTACGGCTCCGGACAGCAGCTACCTGTTCATGGGATGGCGGGAACAGAGTACCGGCAAAACATTGACCGCCGATGCATCGGACTATACCGTAGTAGGAAAAGGCGCGGCGTTCCAAGCGATGTGGAAGAGCCTGATGCTCAGCGACCTGTACGCCGACCACTACTCGGTCACCGCCCTACCGGTCAATACACAATTGACCGTCGGCTTCACGCTGAAAAACCAAGGGACTGAACCGCTTCGGAACATAACGGTCACATTGTCCTCCGACAACCCGAACCTGACAGTGCTGAACCCGACGATTACCTACCGGGGACTTTCGGTCGATGATTCCGGCGTCGCTTCCGGTTTCAGGATCCTGGTACATGACGGAGCGCAGAGCGGCACACAGTTGCCGCTTACGGTAACGGCGACCGACAGCACGGGGAACAGTTGGAGCCAGACGTTTACCTGCACAGTGAAATAATTTACCCGCGAATGATATTCAGACGGGCCGTCGAATTGACGGCCCGCTTGTGTATGAAACAAGCCAGAGGCGATGAGAACTGAACTCTATCCTAGATCTTCCAATGACACCAAAGTGACATCGGGAAACTTGGCTTCAAGCAACTCCCGATCGAAACCATTGCGGCTGAACAGCCAGTATTGTTTCGAGACCTTTTCCGGAGCCACCAAGGATGAGCGATATCGCAAGGCGTCCAAAACCTGCATTGTGACAGGTCGCTGGGTCCATTTGCATTCCCCGAACAACCACTGCCGGCCATCTGTCGCAACTACGTCTATTTCTTCCTGCCGACGAGTCCTGGGGTCACTCCCCCACCACCTACCGATTCGGACTGGAACGAACGAGAGGCTCAGTCCCAATATATGCTCCTTCGCAATCTGTTCAAAAACCTGCCCCATGTACTGATCCAGATAGGGTTCAATGAAATGGGCATAGACCCTGTCAGCTGAAAGCTGGGTCAGCAAAGACGATACCGGAGCGACGAACCTGAACCAAAAGCGAAGCAATGGATCCATGATACGGTAGATTGTCTTTCTCCCGCTTGTAGTACCGACCGGTTCCTCTTTTTCTACAAAACCCAATTCAACCAATTTTGACAGATAATTGACCACAAGCGCAGAATCCAAATGGTTTTTGTCTGCGATCTTCTGTAACCGGGAAGCACCCTCAGCAATAGTCTGAACTATCGCGAAATAATTCTTGGGTTCATGGAATTCCGTTTCCAACGCATTGATAGGTTCTTCATACAGCCTGCCTGTGGGAGACAATACCTCCCTGCAAACAATCCGGGAAAAGGCTTCATCCGCATCTATGCGTTTCATGTATTCAGGAATTCCGCCAGTAAGACCATACAGATAGGCCAAATCCGTTTTTGCGGCCATCGGGAAAAAACGGTGGATATCTGCGAAACGAAACGGAAGGATTTTCAGTTGCATATCCCGACGACCATAGAGAGGACTTTTGTATCCCAGGACATCCTGTTCCATGAAGCTCATAGAGGAACCACAAAGAATCAGCATGAGATGTGAATCCCGTAAGTACGTATCCAACGCAACTTGCAAGATTGATGAGGCAGAAGGATCCACAGCGGCGTAGTATGGATATTCATCGATCACCAATACTGTTTTTTGGGTTTGTGAGACCATCCCTAGATGACGCAACAACGCATCAAGGGAATTGAACCCGCCGGATACATCACGGAGGACAACGGTTGAGAGGCCTTTCAAGTTCTGCTCTGGAGTCGTCCTCAGGCAAGTATACATGAAAGCATTCTCTTTTCCCTTGCAGAACTGTTGGAGAACGGCGGTCTTACCCACACGTCTCCGGCCGTAGACCACAACAAATGAGTTTCCATCTTTCCGGTACAATTGTTCCAAGGCATCCAGTTCCTGTTCCCGTCCGACAAAACCGACCATATAATCTCCCCTATCCGCAACAAAAAATAGCTAAATTACAATTAACTAAATAATAATTAAGTTAATAGATATTTAGTAATATACTTCAAGAACTTGCGGATGTAAAGAGATTGACGCCATCGGGAATATCATCAAACAAGGGGAGACGAAGAAGTAGTAGCGCCAAGAAGCAGCTCCTACCTATCCGCCATCATCAGGTGCTTGTCTTCCGGCTTGCAGAACGGCTCGCGTCCATCACAGGGGTTCGTATGGACGACGACATGTTTCGCATTGGAGAACTCCTGTTCGATTTTGTCATGCACCTTCTCCGCTATGGCGTGGGATGCGAACAAAGGCAGATAGCGGCAGCACCGAATCTCGACCTCCACATAGAACCGCGCCCCTGTGATACGGGTCTTGAGCAAATCAATCGCCTTCACGCCGTCGATGGCAAGGATGCCCTGTTCAAGCTTCTTGCACGTTTCTTCATCCACCGAAGCGTCCAACAGGACATCGATGGCTGATTTGAAGATATCTAAAGCGACCTTGATGATCAGCAGGCAGATCACCAGCGAAGCGATAGGATCGAGAATCGGCACACCGAGCCTTGCGCCGAGGATGCCTATGAACGCGCCCAGAGCGGACAAGACGTCCGACCTATGATCCCATGCCGTGGCTCGGAGAGAATTGGAACCGGTCTTGCGGCTTACGCGAATCGTATACTGGTACAGGCATTCCTTGACCACCATGGTTCCCAGCGCGACCAGCAGGGGGAACAGGGAGGGTACGACGATGATCTCAGGATGGAGAATCTGCCTGATTCCGTTGTAACCGATCATGCACCCCGTGGCGAAAATCGCTACAGAGAGAAAAATCGAGACAATGCACTCAATCTTGTCATGCCCATATTGGTGCCTGGTATCGGCCTGTTTGTCGGAAGCGGCGACGCCGCCGATTACGACGAAATTGCTGATGACGTCGCTGGAAGAATTCACCGCGTCGGAAATCATCGCGCTTGAATGCCCGACGATTCCGGCGATCAGTTTTACCACCGCTAACATAATATTGCAGGCGGTAGAGACTACCGCAGCCCTGAGACTGCTCCGGGTCAAAGTCTTTTCCAGCTCCGCTCGTCGCATATCTTGATTTTCCATGTTATCCATCGCTAACCTCCCCGTAATACAGGAAAAGGACGGAAACACCCATAGGGTATCCCGTCCTTCCTATCATCAGCCCGATGCCGTAGATACGGCGGATTCTCCAAAACGACTTTCGTCAACGACTATGACGCCCCTTCAGAACGTCGATCACCTCACTGAACTGCACGTTCTTCTGCGCCAACAGAACCATGAAATGGTACATGAGGTCGGCCGCTTCCCCAAGGAACAGGGATTTGTTGTCGTCCTTGCTCTCGATGATCAGCTCCACCGCCTCTTCACCGACCTTCTGGGCAATCTTGTTCAGCCCACGGCTGAACAGGTGGTTGGTGTAGGACCCCTCCACCGGATATTCCCTACGGTCATGGATGACCTCTTCAAGATAGAACAGGAACTCAGAGGAAGAGACCTCCGACGGATTGTTGTCCTCGTCGAAGCAGGTATCCGCTCCTGTATGGCAGACAGGTCCGGTGGGGATTGCCTTGACCAGCAGGGTGTCGCCGTCGCAATCCTCAAGGATCTCACGAACCTGCAGATAGTTTCCGGAGGTCTCCCCTTTCGTCCAGAGCTTCTGCCGGGCGCGGGACCAGAAAGTGACCAACCCACGCTCCTTGGTGATGTGCAACGCTTCCTCGTTCATGTAGCCCAACATCAGGACCCTACGGGTCACGGCATCCTGTACGATCGCGGGTACAAGACCATTTCCTTTGGCAAAATCAACTGGCATAGACAACTACTCCTCCGGTGTCTCCTGCGGGACGCGGACATTTATACCATGTTTCCGCAAAAAAATCTTCAACTCGGGTATATCAATCTGATGAAAATGAAAAATCGAAGCGGCCAACGCCGCGTCGGCCCTCCCGTTTTCAAAAACATCAGTGAAATGCTCCATCGTTCCAGCTCCCCCGCTGGCAATAATGGGAATATCAACACTATCACCGATACGGCGGGTCAAGTCAACAGCAAACCCGTTTTTTGTACCATCATGATCCATGGAAGTGACCAGCAGCTCGCCCGCCCCCCGTGACGCGACCTCGCGAGCCCAGGACAGGACCTCGATTCCCGTAGGAGTCCGTCCACCATGGACATAGACTTCCCAGCCGTCTTTCCCATCGGCGTCGAAAACCGGATTGCGGCGGGCGTCGATCGCGCAGACTACGCATTGCGACCCAAATTGCAACGCCATCTCGCCGATCACAGAAGGGTTCTTCACAGCCTCGCTGTTGATGGATATCTTGTCGGCTCCGGCATCAAGCAAACGGCCTACGTCGGCGACGGTACGAATCCCGCCTCCGACCGTGAAAGGAATATCGATCCTATCGGAGATCCGCCGAACCAGATCGCAGAAGGTACCACGGTTCTCCACCGTGGCCGTGATATCAAGGAACGTCAGCTCGTCCGCCCCCTGCGACGCATAGAACGCAGCAAGCTCCACAGCGTCGCCGGCATCGCGCAAGTTCACGAAATTGACGCCCTTCACAGTACGTCCGTCGCGGATGTCCAGACAAGGGATGATACGTTTGGCAAGCATCACAAACCACCTTTTACGCCTGCGTCAGAAGCATCGGCGATTGCAACGAGTTCCGCAAGCGTCACCCGGCGTTCATAGATCGCTTTGCCGACGATAGCCCCGGCAAGCCCCGCCTGTTCCAATGCGCGAAGATCCTCAAGCGAAGAGACCCCGCCGCTGGCGATCAGTTCAACAGGCAATCCCACGGCGGCCATCCTGGCGATCAGCCGCTGGTACAGCTCCAACGACGGGCCGCCCAGCATTCCGTCGCAGGCGATATCAGTACAGATCACCCGCCGAAACCCTGCGCGGAGGAATGTTTCAATGAACTCACCTACCTCAAGACCGGTATCCTCGGTCCATCCGACAGCGGCGATCATGCCGTTCCGGCAGTCGGCGCCGAGTATCAGCCGTTGCGCCCCCCAACGGGCCAACCAGTCGAACACGACGTCCGGCCGGCGGGCGGCGACGCTGCCACACGTCGCTTGAGCGGCGCCGCAGTCGAATACCTTGCGCAGATCTTCGTCGCTTTTGACGCCTCCGCCGAAATCGACGGTAAGGCCAGTCCGGGAAGCGATACGCTCCAGCACAACGGTATTCACCACATGCCCGCTCCGGGCGCCGTCCAGATCGACCAGATGCAGACGGGACAGGCCTGCGGCCTCATACCGTTTGGCGACCTCCAAAGGGTCGGTATCGTATGTCTTCTTCTGGTCGTACGCACCTTGGGACAGACGCACGCAACAACCGTCAATGATGTCTATGGCAGGAATGATCTCCATTACAGGCTCTCCTTCTTGAAAACAACTCCGCGAACAGGGGCTCTCCCGCCTCCCATTCGGGGGAACGGGAACCGACCGGGACACGGCCCAGCATCCTACAACGCCAGGAAATTACGAAGTATCCGTTCCCCTACCGCGCCGCTCTTCTCCGGATGAAACTGGACTCCGCGGAAATTGTCCTTACGGAGCGCGCAACTGAACGTCAGCCCGGCATAGCCGCAGGTCGCGATAGTCCCTCCGCAGGTCGGGGCATAATAGCTGTGTACGAAATATACATAGCTTTCCGGTGCGATTCCCGCGAACAACGGATCGTCGGAGCAGTCAATGGTATTCCATCCCATATGGGGTATCTTGCATCCGGCGCCGGAGGGAAAACGCCGTACAGTCGTATCGAACATACCAAGGCACTTGGTGTCATGCTCCTCGCTGAAGGAACACATCAGCTGCATGCCGAGACAGATGCCGAGGAACGGCTGGGTAAGTTCCGCAAGCACTTCGTCCAACCCGCTTTTCCGAAGACACGCCATCGCCGTGGACGCCTCGCCGACGCCGGGGAAGATCACTTTGTCGGCATGCCGGAGTACGGTAGGATCGTCGGTGACCCTCGCCTCCACCTCCAGCCTCTCCAAAGCGCACAGGACCGAGCGTATGTTCCCCGCGTTGTACTTGACTACGGCGATCATCTACAGGACTCCCTTCGTAGACGGCAGGGCGTTGGACCATGGATATCGCCGGACGGCCTGACGAATCGCACGGGCGAACGCCTTGAACAACGCTTCAGCCTGATGATGCGTATTGCCGTCGGTCACCCGCATGTTGAGGTTGCACCTCGCCTCATCGCAGAAGGATTTGAAGAAATGTGCGAACATCTCCGTCGGGAACGTCCCTACCGTCTGTCTGGTAAATTCCACATCCCATACGAAATACGGGCGGCCGGAAAAATCGATGGCGACCTGGGCGAGGACGTCATCCATAGGCAAGACCTCAAACCCGTACCGACTGATACCCCGCTTGTCGCCCAGCGCTTGCAGAAAGGCCTGCCCCAACACGATACCGATATCCTCGACGGTATGGTGTTCATCCACTTGAAGATCGCCGTCCGCATGGATATCCACGTCAATACCGCTATGACGGACGAGCTGCGCCAACATATGGTCGAAGAACGGGATCCCGGTGGCGACGCACCCCTTGCCGGAGCCGTCGAGGTTCAGGTCCAGGGATATGTCGGTCTCGGCGGTCTTGCGACGAACTCTAACGCGACGTTCCAGCTTGACGGACTTGCCGCCGAGAATGAACGCCGCGATTTCCTGCCATGAATCCGATACCAGGACACAGACCTCGGACAGCCCCATCTCGCCGGCCATGCCTTGTTTCAGTTCTTCGGTTCGGGAAGCATCGGCGAACCAGATGGCCTTGCACCCGATGTTCTTCGCCAGTTGAATATCGGTAAGCCGGTCCCCGATCATCAGCGAATGCTCCAGATCGTAATTTCCGTTAAAATATTCATCCAACATGCCGATCTTGGGCTTTCGACCGGGACAATTGTCCTCAGGCAAGGAGAAATCGATATGCTGGGCGTCAAAGGTGATCCGTTCCCCGGCCAGCGTCTCAATGATGCGTTCATGGACAGGCCAGAAGGCTTCCGCCGGAAAACTCGGAGTACCGACACCATCCTGGTTGCTTACCATGGCGAAATAATAATTGGACTCTTCCCGCAGCTTGCGCAGCGCATTGAATACACCGGGAATCCACTGAATCTTCTCAAAGCTGTCGATCTGATCCTCTACAACGAGTATCCCGTCCCGATCCAGAAAAAGGACCGGCTTGTACATGCGGGGTTGTCCCATACAGCCACTCTCCTGTCTTCGATCCTTGCTCCCATGACGACTGCGTTTCGTTCATCATATACCGTCTGCGCTCCAAACCGCGCAGGCTACCGCCAGGATCGTGAATTTTTTCAACTATGTCCTTGACATCCCGCAAGATGCCGTCAATACCCCGTCATTCTTCCGGCCAAGGATATCCGACAAGGGGATATATACGCATCTTACAGGAAAAGCATGTCCGCCGGCAATCTCAGCCGCGACCATATTCTTCCAAAGCCTCTACGAGACGTCTATTCTCGATGGCGCTGCCGACGGTAATACGGACACACCCCTGGCAATGCAGCTCACGGCTCCTGTTGCGGATGATGATTCCACGATCTCTCAGCCATAGGCAAAGGGCGTCGGGATCCGCAACCTTCACCAGCAGGAAGTTCGCATCGCTGGGAAACACCTTCTCCACCGCCGGTACCTTTTTCAGCGTACAGGCCAAGGCGTCCCTCGCTTCGACGATATCCTGCGCCGCTTCACGGACCGCCGGAGCCTGGGTCAACGCCTGTACGGCAAGCTCTTGGGACGGACCTCCGAGATTGTACGGGTACTTTGTGTTGATCATGGTACGGACGATCGCTTCACAGGCGACGGCGATGCCGACGCGCGCGTTGGCGAGCGCCCAGCTCTTCGACAGGGTACGCATGACGACAAGACGAGGATAACGCCGCGACAAGGTCGCCGCGGAGGGGTATGGGGAAAAATCAAAATAGGCCTCGTCCACCACGGTGACACCGTCGAACAACGCACAGATACGTTCAATCTGTTCCAGCGGAAACGCATTGCCGGTAGGATTGTTTGGCGAGCAGATGAACAGCAGCTTGCAACGTCCGCCTTCGGGAACCCTGCCCGCCTGTTCGGCCGCCAACGCATGTTCCAACGCAGGGAAATCGAACTGGAAGTCCGGCGTCAAGGGACAGGTCCGCACCGCCACGTCGTTGATATCGGCGAACACCCGGTACGCACCGTAGGTAGGGGGCAGCAGCATGACCGAATCCTTCCCTGGGACGCAGAAGATACGCATCAGCAGGTCGATGATCTCATCGCTTCCATTGCCGACCACCAGGTTTGAGGCGGGCAAGCCCAAAGCCTGTTCGACGCCCTCCCGTACTTTCGTCGAGAGCGGGTCGGGATATCGGTTGCGGCCTTGTCCACCTACGAAGTCCCGCCAATTCTCGTTGGCGTCCAGATACACTTCCGCAACACCTGTAAAATCATTACGGGCGCAGCTGTACGGAACCAACGAAGCGATATTCGGCCGAAGCAGCCCTTCTATTTCCTCATAGTCTGTCGTCATTTGTTTCCTCCAATGTCAACGCGCGGATTCGCGCCGGCCGTCCAGCCGTATCGAGACGGCGTTCGCATGGGCGGGCAGCTGTTCGGCCAAAGCCATCGTGCGAACCGTCGGCCCAAGTCCGCGCAACCCGTCTGCCGTCAGCTTCTGCACAGTGATCTTCTTGATGAAGCTGTCCACGCTCACACCGCTGGTCGAATGAGCCCAGCCGCTCGTCGGCAAGGTGTGGTTGGTACCGGACGCATAGTCCCCTACCGACTCAGGGGACCAAGGACCAAGGAAAATGGAACCGGCGTCTGTCACCGAACGTTCAACCGCCTCAGGATCCGCGGTATTGACGATCAGATGCTCCGGCGCATATCGGTTCACCACCTCCACGACCCGTTCCATCCGGTCGCAGATGATCGCACGGCTATGGGAAAGCGACGGCAGGAGATATTCGTGCCGTCCAAGATATTCCATCTGAGCGGCAAGCTGCCTCTCCACTGCATCGACAATACGCCTCCCCTCCTGCTCCGCGGCCTGGACAACGAGCATGGCCTGGCTGTCCTTTCCGTGTTCGGCCTGGCTGAGCAAATCGCTGGCGACGAAAGCGGGGTCGCTGGAGGAGTCGGCCACGACCATGACTTCGGAAGGTCCGGCGGGCATATCGATCGAACAGAGGTTGACGCTCACCTGTTGTTTCGCACAGGTCACGTAACGATTGCCTGGGCCGAAGATCTTATCCACCTTCGGAACGCTCTCCGTACCGAGAGCCATGGCGGCGATCGCCTGTGCGCCGCCTATCTTATATACCGCGTCGATACCCCCGACCTTCGCAGCATAGAGAATCGCCGGATTGACGGCGCCGGTCCTGGAGGGCGGCGTGCAGAGGACTATCCGGGGACAGCCCGCTACACGGGCGGGAATCGAGAGCATCAGCACCGTCGAGAACAGCGGAGCCGTTCCGCCGGGAATGTAGAGCCCGACCCGCTGGATGGGTACGATCTTCCGCCAGCATTCAACGCCGGGCAGCGTCTCCATTCGCTCCCCCCGGTGTAGCTGCGACATGTGGAACGCCTCGATATTGGCCGCCGCGGTCCTGATGGCAAGTTTCAGTTCCTCCGGTACGAGTCGCTGCGCTTCGTCAAACTCCGACGCGGAAACGGAAAGGGAAGAAAGCTCCGCCCCGTCGAATTTCAGCGCGAACCGATACAAAGCGGAATCCCGCTCCGTACGGACGGCGTCTATCACCGTAGAAACGGTCCGTTGGATCTCCTGCAAGTCGTCGGCGGGACGGGACAGCAGGGACAGAAGCTCCTCATCGGTCGGTTCATAAGCCCGTTGCAACAAATCAGCCATACCACGCTCCTATTCGGTCATCTTTTCAATCGGCGTTACCAGGATTCCCTGGGCGCCAAGAGCCCGCAATTGTTCAAAGACATCCCAGAAGATATCTTCGCAGACAACGATCTGCACCGCTACCCAACCGGGTTCCAGCAATTTCGTCACCGTGGGGCTCTTCATGCCGCCGACGATCCTCGCGACTTCTCCAAGATGCTCCTCAGGCAAATTGAACATGACGTATTTATAGTTCTGGGCGCGCATCACGGCATCGATCCTCAGCAACAACCGTTCCAGGATCTTCTGTCGCCCGGGTTCCTGCCGCGCCATGTTTCTGCGCCCGATCATGATCGCGGAGGATTCATATATCTGCTCCACTTCCCGAAGTCCGTTCATGGCCAACGTAGCGCCGGTGCTGACCAAGTCGCAAATGGCATCCGCGATACCTACCGCGGGAGTGATTTCAACGGAACCGGACACTACGCACAGCTGGGCGGATACGCCGGCCGCCGCCAGTTTCTCCGCAAGGATGTTGGGATAGCTCGTCGCAATGCGTTTCCCTTGCAGTGAGGACAACCCGGCGTATTCAAACTGGTTCGGTACGGCGACGGACAGCCTGCATCTGGCGAAGCCGAGGTCCCGGACCACGGCGAGATCAAACCCCTGTTCATCGAACTCATTCCGTCCGACGATACCGACGTCGGCGACCCCATCCAGAACATAGGTCGGTATGTCATCGTCCCTGACATAGAGGAACTCCACAGGAAAATTGGACGCATGTTCCTTGAGTACGCGGGAATCGGAACCGAACTTGATTCCGCAGTTCTTGATGATTTCCAACGATTTCTCGCTGAGCCGTCCGCTCTTCTGAATGGCGATCCTTAGTCTTTCCATAATTCTTCCTCCCGTGGAAGCTCTCGCTCAAGTTGTCCGCACAGTCATACAAAACAGCTGGAGAGGCCGACCGGCAAGGATCAACCCCAAAGCGCGACCTTGCGAACCAAGCATAGCCAGATGTCTTGTCCCCTGGTAAAAAAAAGCCCCCGCAACGCGGAGGCTTCTTCTTTGCTTCTTCAGTATGGCAATACAGCCCACCCCACGTCTATGGCCGATATCCTGCGAGATAATGGTGATGGATGCTGTGATGCTTCATATTCATGCCAGTACAATACTCAGCCGCCCGCCGTATTGTCAAGTGCTGTTTCGTATAAAAATACAAAAAATATACAAAACACAATCGAGAACCAACAAGGATAATTGACATTATTTCTTTGTATTATAATGTATTATTCGTCTTATTCCTTTCCATACACCTCGGGGGGGGGGGGG
>JAEXDQ010000014.1 GCA_023401595.1 Spirochaetota bacterium | reverse complement strand
CACTCCACATCTGGTGGGTGTCATCAACTTCTAAAGCTCTCACTTTGAAACTCTCGAACATGGGAAATCTCCTCTTCTGTCATCAGAATCGGTCCAGAAGGGGAAACCAACAATGAACGATTATTGGCAATACCGAAAAATCAAACAAATATTCCGTTGGAAGAAAAATTATGTTTGAATAACAGGCCTTATGCCCCAGCTGCCAAGGAGAATCAAATGTGTACCGCTCTTCAGGACTTCCTGCGAGACGGCGCTCAAGGAGAACAACATAGTCCTGCAGCGCCAGCGGAGCTGGTGCGTAAGCAAGGATTCCCAGTTCGCCGAGAAGGTCGCGGACATCGTCGGTCTGTACCTCCCCCCCCCCCGAGGATGCCATCGTCATCAGCGTCGACGAGAAGCCTGGGTCCAGGCCAAGACGCAGAAGAAGGGGTATGTGCGCAATAGTGGCGGAACCGTGGTCATGGCTGTGAACAGCACCTACCGAAGGGATGGGACGACAAACCTTTTCGCCACCCTGGATGTCGCATCGGGTTCGGTGAAGGGGAAGACAACGAAGTCCAAGAAAAGGGAGGATTTCCTCTCGTTCATGGATGAGGTGGTAGAGGACGAGGGTACGGCGCTGTCGGAGGGGAGGGAATTGTACGTGATTCTTGACAACTACTGTACCCACAAACGCTGTACTGAGTGGCTTGCTAGGAATCCACGTGCATTTCCATTACCCCCCCACCTCCGCAAGCCGGCTTAACATGGTGGAGATTTGGTTTAACATCATGAGCAGGAAGGTGCTGCAAGGGGCCAGTTTCTATGCACCCGAGAAGTTGTCCAAGAAAATCATGGAATACATCAACCACTATGATGAGCATCCCAGACCTTTTGTATGGAAGTAGCGAGAAGTCAAGGATGCTGAGATTCGTGATACTATCACGAACTTAATCAATTACACACTAGTTGAGCGGGGTGAATGCCAAAAGAAAAACGATGGAACAAAACAGGCAATAGATATTATCAGCGGTCATAGTGGTGATGACGGCGGCCATGGCCGACTATAATTTGGCAGTCTCCTCGGAGGGAAGCGCGGTGCCACTACTACTGGTATATTAATACTGGTTATACTGGAATCCTTATCAGGGATTGTAAGGGACGCCTTCAAAAGATACGCACTTCTAGGGTGAAATGTCTTCAAAAAATACAGGACGGCGCATTGCAACTGTGTGAAAAACTTTTGGTTGACAGGTTTCGGTAGCATATGTAAAACTTATTCCAAGAAATAAGTTCTTGATACATCGAACTTCATCAAGAATCTGCCCAAAGTGCGAAATTCCCCGAAAGAAAAGGACGGAAAGAAGGAAAATGACGTTTCCGCAACCATATCCTTGTACAAACCGCTTGTGGACGGAAAGACGAATCGGCAGTCGCACAGAGGCCATCGCGTTTCCTGTCGGACATTGCGGAGGCCAAGCGGGGCAACCACCGAGTTCATATGGAGAAATACAGGAACCAAACGGGTATGGACGGATTCTACATCCTTTCGAAAAACGAGCTGTACGCCGTAAATAGAGGAAAAGGCAATAAAGACACAGTCGAAAAGGTGAAGATCGTCACAAAAGTAGTGCCGGGAGGCTGTTATAGGAGGAATAATTACGATTGATACTGACAAAGACCGAAGAGCTTCGGACGTTCGAGAGCGTACAATACATTTGTATGCGGAAGACAAATGTGGCGGACATACTTTGATCTCCCCCATGCAAAGTCCGTCGGACAACGGCAGCTCGGTGACGATAGGGGTACTGTCGGCGGGCCTTGCAATCAAATGAATAGCGTCGAGCACGAGAACTGGGAACCGCCGGAACATAAGTATCCCGACACCCAACCTTTGATGCAGGAGAATACGGCGGCCCGCGGTCTCAATAGCGAAAGCGGAAGGAACTTGTTCTTCGTGACAACCGTACTGTATTGCCTCTGCCTGGTGGCCGTATGGATTCTCAAACCCGCTACGGCGGCTTTCTGGAGAAGCCTTGGACAGAATAACCATACACTGACAATATTCATCACTTGCTGCATTCCCGTCGTCATGCACATCGGCCGTCCGTTCGCCTGGTCGAAAAGGGAGCTCGAACGCAAGAGGAGGGACGACCCCAGATATCTCAGGCACAAGGTCGTGGCTTTCGCCATCATCTTCGCCTTCCTGGGAGTCAGGCTTGCGGCCGGGCTGTATCTGAACCACGTGATGAAAATCAGTGAGGGATACACACCGTCCGAGACGCTGACCACGCTGTTCATCATCGCCCAGAGCAATTTCTATGAGGAGATACTGTTCAAGGGGATGGTCTACAGGTGCCTGAGGGGCCGGCTGCCGATTCGGCTCGTCGCCATGCTCCTGACCGCCGTGCTGTTCGTCATGATCCATTCCCCGTTCTCTCCCCTGGGATGGCTCGGGTGCTTCATTGTCGGCATGTTGCATCTGGCGGTGTTCAACCTGTATCCGTCGCTGACCGTCGCGGTCATCTTCCACTTCCTATGCAACGTGTTCATTCTTTTCGTATAGGAGCTGGTTCTAGTAGTGGTGGCGGAAGTAGCGACAGTGGTTCTGGCGGTAGTTCCAAATAAACAATCCGATATTGTTCGGGAAATAAGGATGACAACGAATGGTAGACATGATGACAGACCCCATTGAACGAAAGCGACTGGCAATCCTGACGATCTTCTTGCTGGCGTTGTCCGCGCTTTTTTCGTGGGTCGTCACCCCTTGGCTTTGGTCCCGTTTGGAAATTCCTCCTTTCTATTCCCGAATCATCTTCAATACTATCTGCGTTCTGTTGTTTCTGTTCGTCCCCAATTGCAACCCCTTCACTTGGTCGAGGATGCTGGTCGATGAGAAAAAACGTCGGCCTCGATACAAGCTCCATAGGAACATAGCCGTCGGGTTGTCTTTCCTGGTGGTTTTTCTCAGGGCCGCGGGTGCGTATTATTTCAATCACCATGTCGATGACTGGAAGCCTGAAATGAACAACATCCCTTACGATACCTTCGCTTTCCTGCTCGGCGCATTTTCAGAAGAAATCCTATGCAAGGCCGGCTTGCTGAGAATCCTGCTTGAATTGAAAATCCCCCGCCCTCTGTCGCTGGCTGTTGTGTGCGCCATTTTCGCACTGATTCACTTCAATTTCATACCGCTCTTCTTTGCCGTGATTTTTTTCATGGAAATGTTTTTCCTGCTTGTCTTCTCCCTCTATCCGTCGATAGTGTTCGTCGCGTTTCTCCATTTCGCTTGCAACATATCAATATTTGTGTGAAATGAAATACTTCCAGCAATTCGACGAATCTGATTGCGGTCCCGTAAGTCGGCTGACGATACGCCCCACCGCCGACCAGCAGGTGTACATGGTCATGTCTTTCTCCACAGGAGCGCCCGCGGCCACACGGCTGGACGCCTCGCATTTCGGGGAGCCGTACCATCCGTTGCCGCCGACCCTGTACTACGTGTACCACTTCGACATTACGAAACAACAGAATGAGCAGATCCAGTTGAGTAGCGTTGTACCGTATTACCGAAAACAGGTAGAATCACAGGCAGCATTCAGTGAGGAGACGCAATGGAACACGCAACAGTGCTGTATACAAGCAGCAGGAAGAAGTGGAGAGAATGGCTTGTCACGCACTTCGAGGCAGAAACTGGAGTATGGTTCACGTTTCCCATGAAAGAGTCGGGAGAACCGAGTCTATCCTACAACGATGCGGTGGAAGAAGCCCTCTGTTTCGGCTGGATCGACAGCACGATAAAGCACTCGGATCCGCTGCATAGAATCCAACGGTTCTCCCCAAGGAAAGAAGGTAGCGAATATTCCAGAGCGAATATCGAAAGACTGATCTGGCTTGAAAACCATGGGATGCTTCACCCAAAAATCAGAGAGGACGTCCTTGAGGTGATCAACGCACCTTATACATTCCCTCCGGATATTCTTGATGCAATCAAAAAAAATCAAATGGCATGGAAGAACTACGCAGAATTGCCGGAGTCCTATAAAAGGATTCGGATTGCCTATATCGATGCGGCAAGAAAACGTCCTTTGGAGTTCAAAAAACGTCTGGAAAACTTCGTGAACAAAACACGAGAGAACAAACTCATATCTGGATATGGCGGAATTGACAAGTACTACCATATGCCCTAGCAGGCGAACCCACTCGCTGCATTCTCCAAGAATGCAACGAGCAGGTATCCTTCAACTTAATTTTTGAAAACTCGTAAGCCGCGCTTTGCTTCAGCTTCTTGAGACAAATCCCATGGAGGATCAATACAAGAATCAGCAGGTTACTTCACAGTCGGCCTTCCCCGTCGTCATGAACTGTACGATGCTGTTCAAGCCGCAGTATACCATGTCGTCGACCGCCTGGTCCGTATAGAAGGCGATATGCCCCGTCGTAACGACATTGTCCAGACTTCTGAGAATCGCCAGACGATCATTGTCGATGCCGGAAAGGCGACGGTCCGTATGGTAGATCCCCAGTTCGCCTTCAACGACGTCAAGGCCGGCTCCCCCGACCTTGCGGGACTTCAATCCGGCGATCAGGGCGTCGGTATCGATCAATTCCCCACGGGCCGCGTTGACGATCACCACCCCGTCCTTCATCATCGCGATACTTTTTTCGTTGATGATGTGTCGCGTCTGGTCGTTCAGGGGCATGTGCAGGGAAATGATGTCGGCTTCCTTGAACAAGGTCTCCTTGCTCACGTATGTCGCATATGCGGCGACTTCGGGGGACTGAAATACATCGTAGGCGATGATTCTGCATCCGAAACCCGTATAGTCCCTGACTACGGACCTCCCGATACGGCCGGTACCCATGACGCCGACCGTCATGTTCTTCATCTCCCGTCCCATGATGCCAGGAAAGGAAAAATCGTTGCAGATGTTCCTTTTCAATGCGACCATGATCCGTCTGTTGACCATCAGCGCAAGCATCAGCGAGAAGTCGGCGACACAATCCGGGGAATAACGGGCGTTGCTGACATGAATGCCGAGCCGCTTTGCAGTTTCGATATCCACGTTGTTGTAGCCCGCGCTTCTGCTGGCGGCGTACTTGATTCCCATTGAAGCAAGTTTTTCCAGCACAGGTGCGGATACGTCGCAGTTTCCCAGGAATGCCACGCCGTCACTACCTTCGGCGACAGCGATGGAATCAAGGGAAAGGCCGGCTTTCACATGAGTGACATCCAAATTCAGTTCTTTTTCAAGGCGGGCGAAGCTTGGGGCCTCGTCCGGTCTTGAAGCGAACGCCGTTATTTTTATCTTCTTCATCTTCTTTTCCTCATGTGGATGACGGCTATTGCTCGATCGCATAGTCGTCGCTGTCGATCACCTTGGTCAATGAGAGGAATATGGACTTGAACAGGAACCCAAGTATGATCGGCAATGCAATGAACATCAAAGTCGCTACAAGAATATTTTTCACCGAGTACCCGACGATACCCAAATGATTCAGGGGACCGACCAAGCCGCTGATGCCGAATCCGGCGCTCATCGGAGTACCGACGATTCCAAAGATTCCCGCCAAAACGCCCAGAACGAGGGCGTTGCACAACAACGGAAGTCCAATCAAAGGCTTTCGCAGAAAATTGGCCATATAAAGCTTCGGGGAACCCAGGACGGAAGCAAGCGAAGTCCCCCAACCGTTCTTCTCGAAACCCGCGATAGCCAGACCGAACCCCGCTGCGCAAATTCCCAGATTCGCCGCACCGGAGCCTATGCCGGACAGAGAAATAGCCAGTGCGATGGCGACCGTTGAAAAGGGAGACATGATGATCAGGCAAAAGCTCATCGAGATAAGCGCCCCCATCAAAACAGGCTGGAGCGTCGTACACCACGCGATGAACCGCCCGATGGCAGCCGTCAACATGGCGACATACTGCAGGGTGAACAACCCGGTCATCCCGCAAATCGCGACGACCAGTGTGGGAATGAGAATCATGGAGTAGCTCTTGAAACGATTTCCGATCCATAGGAGCATCGCACTTGCGATTATCGCCGTGAGCGCCGCGTTGACGATATCACCCATGCCGGCGAGTACAAGGACGCCCTCCCTCATTACCAGAGCGCCGCTGCCTATCATGGTGGCGATCGTCAACGAGACCGCATGGATTGGTTTGAGGCCAAGCTGGTACGCGATGCACAGGCCCATCGCCGCCGTAGAGAGACGGGTCGCCATAGTGGTGATTGAAACGAGCCCCGTCAGCCCGAGAACCTTGCAAAGCTCACCGAGGATGGCGCTCGGTACGAGTGCGGCGACGATACCGATGCTCATGCCGTTGAGTACCTTGTTTATAAAACAGGCTCCCGACATGGAAGGGGACGCCTGCTTTTTGTCCCGTCGGTCTTCTGCCCTGTGGTCGTCACATGGTCTTGACGCTCTTTCATTCGAATCCTTCGATTTTTCTGTATCCATCGGATATAACCGCTCCTTATACATTAGATTTTTGAAACTGATTTAATAGAATCAGTTTCAACATATTGGAGCATGCATTATGAGAATGTGTCAAGACTCAGAACCCGAAGTCCGTCCCCATCCACCCTCGCTCCCCTGTCGTTGATATGATTGTTGATGAACGGTGCCATGTACCATGATGGGCGCGACAGCCTATTTGGAAGCAAATGGTATTTGGACTTCGTAGTCCCAACTCAGGATACCGGTGATTACTATTCTCCTGATCAAAAAGCCGGGCTTTATTCCATATTCTTTTTGAATAAGAGCAAGCCCTGTTTCCACTGTTTCATCAATTGATTCATCTGAAGAATGGAGACATAGGTATTTCCCTTTGGGCAGAATACGTATGTTTTCTTCCATTTGATATTTTATACAAGGAATATATAAAGCCGTTTTATCTTTATTTGAATAGATTCCCGCCTCATCCTCAAAAGAAAAGTATTTGTGCTTTTCCGGCGGTAATTGTTTCCAATAGCTTTTCTGATATGAATATAGATTCTCGACAGAGGGCTCTTTCAATGTAGAGGATAACAATATCGCCCTTTCTTCAAATTCTCTTACCTCAAGAGCTTCTCCAATATCCGTAGCATGCAGCTTCGAGATATAGGAGGCCTTTGCTTTTGCAATTTGCTCTTTGGCTTTTTGTAATTCTTTGATCTTTACATCCGCTCTCGTTTCTGCGTCATCCAAAACTTTTATCAGGGCGGGCAAATCCTTGAGAGCAAGAACTCTTTCAATCGCTGAAAGGGACATGTCCATATTTTGCATGAGCTGAACTATTGAGAGTTGAATCAAATCTTCTTCGGTATAATACCGGTAACCGGAAATAGCATCGCGGCGGGTTGGAGAGACAATCCCTATTCGATCATAATGGCGCAAAGTTTCACTTGTCACCCCTATTTTTTTTGCGGCTTCTCCAATTGTAAGATACTTTCCCATACATCCTTGACCTTTGTGTTACACAAAGCTTTATAAGGGAATCATACATGAAATACATTGATTTTCATAGGAGTAAGAAATGAAGAAAATTGTGTTGATGGCAATGTTTGCAATTGTTGGGATGATGTTTGCGTTTTGCTCGACTGGCGGCGCGTACTTCGCAAGAACCTATACAGAAGAAATCGATGGAATTCAATCTATTCAAGTCGATGTCAGGGACAGGAAGATAGTAGTTGCTCCAAGTAACGATCATGCAGTACACATCTCTTGCTTTGAGAGTGAAAAAGAGCATTATTCCCTTACAAACGACGGAAACGTATTGAAACTTGAGTATGTTCAGAATAAATCCTGGTTTGATTTCATTGGAACGAAGCCAAAGGACGAAATGAGAGTGATAATGATTTCCCTACCGGCCGACAGACTTGACGATCTATCCCTTTCAACCACCAATGAGGATATCATCCTGAACAATATAACGGTCCTGAAAAACCTGTACGTTTCCAACACCAACGGAAATATAGCGCTTGACAATATCGATGCGGGAGCCTCAATAGCTTTAGTAAATAAGAACGGAGAGATATATGGTTCTATTGTCGGCGGTTATGACGATTACTCTATTTCCGTATCCATAAAAAAGGGGGATTCTAATCTTGCAAGCAAAGATGGCGGAACGAAAAGCCTGGTTGTCAGCAACAACAATGGAAACATTGATCTCACCCTCAACAAATAGTGCGCAGCCCTCGCGCCTAAATCAGCGTATATGTTTCAACGACAGCTTGTATTTGCAGGCACGTCTGGAAATGAGATACACTCATTTTCTTGCGTCTGTAGTACAAGAGACAGGCAACATTTCAGATCAATTTCAATACAGATCGATGCGAAGGGGGCTGCTTCAAAAGTCGAGAGACTTTGGGGCGGCCTCTTTCATTTCCTAGCGGAATTGAAGGTTTCTCGGTTTCCTGAGGCCGATATCGCGAACACCCGTTTTGCGATATCGGTTATTTGAAATCTCGAAAATTGAATCGGCCGGTTTGATGCCGGCCGATTTTTTATGCCTTCAACAATGCTACCTCTCGGTATCATCAGAACCGACGGTGACCATCGTACTACCGCAAAAGACCGAAATCTTGGATACCAGCCGGCCCCGGAGGAAGCCGGACTATTTCAGTTTCGTCAGGCAGACGCACAGGAACACGGAATATCCTGGCAAAAATCTCTCCTGGGTGCCCATCAGGTTGCCTCCCGGACCAAGCGCATAGGCGCAGGAATACGCGGATCCCCCCGTACTTCCGTTAGAGGACCAGACCCCACTGTTGTTCGCCGACGGCCATATCAGACCGGTAGCCGTCCTCGTCTCATAGACCGCCTCCAGTTCCTTTATGGAAGGTATGAACCAATTGTCGGAGCCGGTCACCCGACGACGTTCGTCCAATTTCTTCCAGATAGTAGGACCATCCTTGTATTCATCTTTCACAAAGTCATATATTTGGAAAGAGGGCTCCCCCGCAAGGATGGCGGCCGTGGAGTTGATAAGACCGTTTCCTATCGTACCTTCTACGATTGAATCCAACACGGTCACTCCATTGTCCTTCTTGTAGGAACCCCATTGGACGTCATTTATCGGTGTCGGATCCACGGCGAATACGAATTCTTCATCTATATAGAAGACCCTTACAGCTACCCCTCCGACGGTTACCTCCTCCCCAATCTCATAGCTGTTCGGGTTGATGGTCTCGGTAGTCCTTGCGCTGTCAAGCCAGCCGTCCATCGTCGCCCTCGCTGTAATCGAGGTTGGTTCATCGATGCCTTCGATGACCACAGTGGATTCCGCAGTTCTCTTTTCGTCTCCATTGCCGACGGAGTACACTATTCCGGCGCCCTCCTCCGTGACGGTGATGGTCGCCCCCTTGTCCCTCTCAAAGTCGATCACGGGTCTGGCGAGCTTCCGCGCCGACCCTACGGCGACGGCGCTGTCATGGTAGTCTTCCAGCCGACCGAACGCCTTGACGGCAAGTTCACCGGCACCCGCGAGGGCGGAACCAGGAATTACCACGGGTGACTTCCCGCTGGGAGAACCGTTCGTCGGCTCCTTGCCGTCCGTCGTATAGTAGATGGTCGCGCCGGGGGTGTCGCATGTGACCGTTATCTCCTGCCCGCCATAATCGACGGAAACTGTCGGTGTGGACACTCTTTCCATGGGGACGTTAGGCCTGTTCATCGGGCAGCCGATGACGCACATGCCTGCCAACGCCCCCATGACGATAATCAATATGTTCTTCATGATGAATTTCCTTGCTTTCAGCCGGACGGTTCACCTGACGGTTCTTCCAGCCACAGATTTCATATCCTTATGGTATATGCAGAGCCTGAATAAGGAGGTTCTTTGTATATCTTCAGGAATGTGTCGCCGGCTCTCCACGACCCCATAACGATCCATTCGCACAGGTATTCCCCACTGGGAAAGGCGGGAAGAAACGGTAACCGAACGAGGGCGGTAGATGCCTGAAGGCGTCGTTCACACAATTCGGCCTCCTCCCGCGCCCGGTCACTTCGACTTGGAGCCCTACACCTGCAACGAGAACTCCGTCCGCAGGAGTTTTCCGTCGTACAGGACGTATATGGTTCCTTCCAACGGATGGTGGTCTTCCGACGCCAGGTCATATCGCAGGGTATGCTGTTCCGTCCCTCCCACGCCACCGACGAACTCCAGATCCGCGGTCTGGGCCGTTCCGTCCAGACTCTCAAAGATGGAACCGTCGATCGTCCAAACACCGTACGTCACCCCTTCGAACGTGTAGACCGTCCCCAGACCGCCTATCGCCGTGGACTTCACCCCCAACGACCCGTCGCCGATGGCCATGACCGCCGACCTCAGCAGTCCTCGGATATTCAGTCCTTCCAGTTCTCCCGCTTCAGGATATGCTTGTTCGGTGATGATGGGAATGACTACGTCGTCGGACACGACGCCGTGGTCTTCGTAGCCGCAATACATGGCGGCCCTACCGGCTTTCGCTACGGTGGGGGCTACTCTGGCGTAGCGCTTCAACTCGACCTCCGGATGGGAGGGACAGGCTGTCTTGTCGGTGGCAACAGGCTTCGTAGCGCCGTCGCATGCGACCAAGGACAACAGGCATGCCGCCGACGTAGCGACGGCAAGCACGATCAAAATGCTTCTTTTCATGATGGACTCCTCATTGTTCTATATATGTGACGATTCGCAGACACTCCGTCCCTGAGAAGATGACGCCCACGGCGGTCTTCAAAGGGACGGCGAACCGGACGGCAGGGCGGAAAGCACGTGTTTCCTGCCATCTAGTCATTTCTGTAGGATAGGTCGTCAGAAAGTTCTGCTATAAAGGCCGGCTAACCTGAGCTGATTGGACTCGGGGTAGTAACCTTTCACACCATTCCATGTTGCTCCACCGTTCGCGCCATAAACGGTCAGGTGTCCATTGAGCAGATATGTAAGTCTGTAGTGAGTTGGTCCACCAACATTGTAACCCGAAGCAAAGCAACCATATCCCCAAAAAGATCCTGTGACTGCCGGGTCCGCCCCTGATGGAGCGTATAGATCCCATCCGACGCCCTCTGACGGTCTTGCACCCGACGCCCAAGAAGAAACCGACTGCGTTGTCGTCCCTTTCTTCACCTCCAAGTAGCTTCCCCGGTCCGTCGCCCTGGCCACTATCCCGCCGTTCGGCCCCGGGTCGCCCACGTGCCATACGGGCTCCAAGGTCGTGGAGACGACCTCCGACACAACCTCCCCCTCCACGGTCCGCGCCTCTATTTTCACAATCCTGCTATTCTCATAGACGACTCTGCCGATATAGTCCGTCCAATCACCTGCGGTCGCCCCCTCCGGTACAAGACGGTACTGGAACTTCACTTCGTCAGGATATACGGAGTCATTGGCTGGGGCGAGCTCGATTTCGGCCACGCCCTTGGAATAGGCGTCCGCCGTTCCCTTGCCGTAGAGGTTCACTTCCGGCGGAACCTGCCTGACCTTCAGGTCGACCGTCAGGACGTCGCTGTCCAGCAAATCGTACCTGCTGGCCATCGCCTTGATCGTCATATCCTTGTCGACTACGATAGGATCTCCAGCGATGTATATCTTGCCGGCCACCGCCGGATCCGACCCGTCCAGCGTATAGTGGATGGTCGCACCAGCGAGACTGGACAGCGTCACCTTCGTCCCGTACGTTACGAGGCCGCTTTCCACGGAGGCTGTCGGAACGGGCATCCGGTCGCCAAGGCATGCGATTTCATATACGACCTTGAATCCCATGAAGTCCACGGTTACCGTATCGCTCTGTGTCACCTCGGTCTCGCCGCTCACAAGCGCACCGCTTTTCTCACCACTGAGAGTCATATCCTTTCTGCGGAAGGGGATGTCCATGGACTTCCCACCGGCGGTACTCACGGCCAGCACGAGCCCGGTCGCGTCGAACCTCTCGCCCTCCGCGTATTCATTTCTCGGCATGCGACGGATCTCCACACTCTCGATCTCGGACAGGACGGTCACGCCGTATTCCGCCGCCAGACCTCCGTACGAGACCCTCACGTCGAGGCTCCCCTCACGATCCAGCACGTCCGCGTCATTTCCAACCGAAGCTTTTCCAAGCTGAACGCTGAAACCGAGTTCCGACTCGCCGACCACCTTCCCGGTCCCGTCGCTCATCGTCACCTCCGCCGTCACGCCCGTAGAGTCGAACCTCTCGTTCAGGGCATAGATTCCCTTCGCGCCACTTGAGTCGACCGCCATATCCACCGGTACTGGTGCGGGGCCGGCCGAACACCCAGGCAGGACCAACGCGCAGACGAACGCTACAGTCGCTAGGGCGAGTCCCGCCGCCCGTCTCATTCTTCTTGTATCTTTCATCATCTCATCCTTCCGGTTCGTCATCACGAACCCGTTCTTTGAACCATCCACGGTTCCCAACGCCGTGGTGCGTCGGGAACGCCCACAGGACGTGTCCTCATGAAGAACCTGGAACCATGCGTTCCAGCATCCACATGAGGAGTGCGCCCCATCGGCTTAGTCCTGAATGCCGCCCTCACCCATCAGCGCCTCCAGAAAGGAAAGCCCGTCCACCTTGCCGCTTTCCTCACGTACCGGGACGCCGTCCTCGTACAGGCAGGCCCAGCCCACTAGGCCCCACCGCTCCCTGCGGGCCAGCACCGCCCGTACACCGACGCCCACGTCCCGGCCCAGCGACCTCCCCAGCCCAACCAGGGATCCGACATCCGTCCAGCCGCCCCACAGCAGCCGCGTCCCGACGTCCCCGTCGGGACATCTCCTGTATTCGACCACGCTCACGAACTCTTCCTTCATATGAGAACCTCCACCAAGCCATCGGATGCCCAGAACGGGACGACCCACGATTAGAGGTGGGGGAGGACCGATGGCAATGTCCGCGTCACGGTGCTTCACCGCCGAGGCGCATTGTCATGCACACCATCTGTCCGCTGGCCCCCTTCAGGTGGACCTTCAGGCTGGAGGCCGTCGCCTCCACGTATTCCACGTCCTCCATGTCCACGAGAAGGGCGTCCTCCCCGCACATCACCGTCAGCGAGGTGTGCCCGTCCTTCTTCGCATGCACCAAGTGCCGCACGGGGCTCCTGCCCCGGAACTGTTTCCTCAGCCTTCGTTCCAACTCCGCGAAAATCCCCTGTACGTCCTTTCCATTCTTCATCGCCCCCTCCCGAGCGCCCTGCGCAGCCAGCCCCTTTCCGAGGGCCTCCGCGCCTCCGACAGCCGCCTCACGAACTCCCTCACCCGTGCCGCTGTACCGCCATACTCCTGAACCATCACCGTCCCGCCTTCGACGACCACCACCATGAGGAGGACCCCTGTGGACGTCCCGCGCGCGACAAGCACCGCCGCATCCCGCGAGCCCTGCTGGGCGCATTCAGCCTCCACGTACCGCATCAGTCCGGCCCGGATCTCCTCGCGGCTTCCGCCCGGGAACATCCCGGCCAGACACCTGGCGACACGCCCGTCGGGACCAACCACATGTACCACGACCTCGTTCATGTTATCCTCCGCCATGTCCGCCTCCCCGGCCGCGACCCAAGGCCTGGCCTTCATCCGGCGACGTACGGAGGCGTTCCGGGATAGACCCGGCGCATGCGCACGTGCGACGCACGCACGCATGACCGGACAGAGGCCCCCGGTGACGACGCCGAAACCGCCAGACCGTGTGGCCCGACACCGGGTTCCGCATATGCGGAGCCCCGACGATACACACACCGGCGACAGACATCCCGACGCCGGCGGAGCCCATGAAAGGAAAAAAAGCCGCGGCCACCGGGTGGACGACGTCCCCCGGCGGCACGCGACGCCCCGCCTCACGGCCAAACCGGAAGACGGGGCTGGAGGACGATACGACGACGCCCGCGCTATAGGGGATGGCGGGCGGCATGGCGCGTCGAACGCAATGGCCGCGCCGCTTGGCACGGGGACGCGAAGCGTCCGGATTTTCAATGAAGTGGTTCAATAAGAGAGAGAGAGAGAGAGAGAGAATTCTCGCCCGTGGGAGCGATTCCGTCCAGTATGCCGACAGGAGACGGCACCCCTGCGCACACAAAGCCGACGATCCGACAAGCGGACCGCCGCAAAAAGGCCATCAATCTTCACGATTTGCGCCATATGTCTGTGATATAAAGAATTGCACACCTTCATGCGTCCCATCCAGTATTCTTCCCGCCTTTCCACCGGGACAGGCCGGAGAATGGGCGGTGCGCCACACGGCTATCTGGATTATGGGAACGCTTATGGCGAAAGTCAACCTCGGACGGCCTCCGACGCCAGGCAAGACCATCGAACATGGATAGAACAATTCATTGTGTTATATATAAATACATAGAGCATAACCACACAAGCAGTACGTCAGCTACGGTTTAATAAACTGAACCATGCCGACCGAAGTCAGGCATGTCATGTCATATGTTCGCTGACATGTATTCTTTCTTATACAATGACAAGACGTACGGTACCGTTTTAGCCAGACGTACCATGTCGTACTGTATGTCATACCATGCAAAAAAGTTTTCAAAAAAATTCAACCAGGCCGTGTTTCGGCTTTCCAAGGCCGGCCGATTGCACTTCCTACAGCCCGTCGCGCCACATCAGGGCGAAAAATCGTCCTTCCAGATTCAGGACCGTCCACGACCAACGCCGCGACTAAAGAAACAAGAGCTTTTTTTCAACATTTTAATGTTATTCTGTTTTTCCATTTGACCAAACAGGAAAAAATACCCCGACCGCCTCTGGGGACAGTACCGTCAACCATAGCCGACGGCATGACCTGTCCATAGTGATACCTTTGCTATCAGAATAACCCGTAATTAGGACTACAGGCTTTTTGGGGAAGCTACAAGAACATCACCACGATGGAACGTGCCTCTCTTGACCGCAGGATACGTCTTACAGGACGCCGAAAACGCCCGATTGAGACAAGACGCTGACAATCGTGAACATGACCAGAGAAACGATAATCTGCAACGACAGATATCCTGACGTAAACTCAACCGATTCCTTTTCGTTCGTATACATCGGAAGCAAAAACGAGGACGGAATAAAAAAGTACATTATGATCGAGACCGTCAACACAGGGAACAATCCGATCATCCTTGACAGGAACAGTAGCACCAGGCCACATAAGACCGCCATGGTACAGAACCTGCAGGCTACAAGCTTTATCCCCTTTGCAAGGATGGTTCTGTCGAAAACAAGACCGGATCCTATGCATAACAGAATGGCAGGAGTCAACGGTTCAGTCAGCCAGCCGATGCATTTCGCGTATATCGCACCGAACGCCGAGCTGTCAATCATATCGCCAAGATGTATCGCGCACCCGATGAAACCGGCTATGACGGCAAGGACGACAGGACTGGTAAAAATCGACTTCACCGTCTCCGACGCCGTCATTTTTGATCCTGCGAGCATCTTGAGACCCGTAGCCATAATCGTAAAGCAAAAAATGCCGTTCATCATGTCCATCGGAATGATATAGAACAGATTTTCAGAACCGACCAGGATCGATACCATGGCCCAACCGAACATACCACCTTCAAATGTGGTAACCGCGAACGGCACATATCCCGCCACTTTGCCGTCGAACAGACGTTTACAGAAAAAACCGGAACCATAAGCGAGGAACAGCACACAGATCTCCGTACCGATTAATATGAAAGAACTGCGTGTGAACGTTCCATGGATCAACACATGGAAAGCCACCGCGGGCAGGAACACATTTACCGCGATATTCTTCATGGTCGCGATACCGCTGTCGGTGATTATGTTTTTCCGTTTCAGTACATATCCAAGGATAATCAAGAAAAATACCGGAACGACTATTTCAAAAATTCTCATATACTCTCTCCTATTGCCCGTAATGCTTGAATTTCTCGATAAGCCCCGCCATCTCCGATTCATCAAGGAGGAACGGTCGGCCTATCGCTTTCGCCTTCGCATAGACCTCCGCACAAAACTCGATCTCCTCCGCTACTGCGAAGGCATGGGAAATCGACCGGCCGCCTGCGATCAAACCATGGTTGGCAAGCAGGACGGCGTTCCGCTCCCTCATGGCCTCGAACGCGACACTCGCCAATTCCCATGTGCCGAACCGGCGGTATTCAGCGCAGCGGACATCTTGCCCGGCGAAGGCTACCAGATAGCTTGACGCCGGCAACGGTTCATGCAATGTAGCCAGGACAGTACAATACGGGGAATGAGTGTGGACGACCGCATCGATGTCCTTGCGTTTGTTATAGAAGATCAAATGCATCGCCCATTCGCTGGAAGGTTTCCTCTTGCCATCCACAATGTCGCCATCCAACGATATGACGGCGACATCCTCCGCTTCCATTTCAAAATAATCCATGCCGCTCGGACTGATGGCAACCAGATTCCTTGATCTGTCATATATGCTGATGTTTCCGCCTGTCCCTTTCGTAAGGCCGGCGGAAATCAATTTCCGACAATACGCTACGACATCCATTCTTTCCTTTTCCAACAACATGTATTTCCTCCTTCAGGCTTTTCATGCATCGATCAGCGGTATCGATACAATACTGGTTCACCGGCAAGGAACCGCCTGATATCCGAAACTATCTGTTTCGTGTGATTGGTCAGTACCTCCCTGGTGGCACCGGCAATATGTGGGGTAATCACGATATTGTCCAATTCCGTGATAAAGGGATGATTGCGCGCTATCGGTTCATGCGTATATACATCAAGCGCGGCGCCGGCTATCTTTCTCCCTCGTAGCGCATCAATCAACGCATCTTCATCAAGGACGGCTCCTCTTGACGCATTGACAAGGTATGCGGTCGGTTTCATGAGGGCGATCAGTTCACGGCTTATGATTCCTTTGGTCTCAGGAGTGACCTTCATATGCAACGAGATAAAGTCAGACTCGCGCATCAGGTATTCCAGTGTCGGCGCTTTTTTGATCCCTATGCGCTCGATATCCACTTCTCCGCAATATGGGTCAAAAACAAGCAGTTCCATCCCGATCGCAAGCGCTATGCTCCCGACTCGCCGGCCGATACTTCCGTATCCGACGATACCAAGCGTCTTTCCCTTCAGCTGCGTCCCTTTGAAAACGGAATAGGGAGCGTCAACGGTCATGTCCCAGATGACATCTTGCCTGAGCCCTTGCTTCGCGTCGTTCTTCACCGGCTCAGGGGCGGTAAAGCGACCCGACTTGAGGGCGCAATAAGCCTGCGGAATATGGCGGGCGACGCTCAGCATGAGCCCGATTGCCATTTCCGCAGTCGAATCAGAATTACGCCCCGGAGTGAACAACACCGGGATACCGCGATCATTGGCCGCCTGGATATCGATGTTCACCGGTGTCGCTCTTGTACAGGCGATCAGCTTGAGATGCGCGGCATTTTCAATGACCGGACGCGTGATGTCATCATATGAAGTGACGATCATATCCATATCGGCCGTCTTTCGGATAAGTTCTTCTTCACTGAGCTTCGGCAACCCGCAAGCCCATCCGTCAAGAACGATATCGGCGATTTTGTACAGTGGACGAAGCTCCTGAGGATCATATTCCGCTGTAAAAAAAATCTTCAATTTGCGAGACATCCCATACCTCCATGCTTGGTTTTTATTGTTGGAGCTGTAGGTCGTGATGTACGTTCCACAGCGGCATATGCATTTCCCTGAGCTGCCTGAACAGACCGTACAGGCGGTCATACTTCTCAGTGTTCCGTAGATCGGGATGATATTCAGCCTTGTACGTACATGAGACTCCGACCGCTTCTCCATACGTCTTGAAGAACCCCAGTCCTACCAAGGCCATCAAGGCGATCCCTTTGGCTCCCAGCTCCTTTGTATCGAAGATTCGTATGGACATACCCATGACATCGGCGATGAGCTGACTCCAGACAGGATCTTTCGCTCCCCCACCGGCGAGATACATCGTACCGGACCTGTCGATATCGCAAAGACAATCACGAACCGACAGGGAAATTCCTTCATAGACGGCCCTGACCAACGTCGCTTTCGTACTTTGGACATTCAGGCCGAAGAAACCGGCGCGCGCATACGGGTTGTGAAACGGAGAGCGCTCCCCTGCCATACCGATATAGGGCAGATACAAAACTCCGCGGGCACCGACGGGCTCGGAAGCCAGCAAATCCTGCATTTTTCCGAAATCCTCAGTACCGACCAGCTCCCTCATTGTCCAGTCGAGGTTCGGAGTACCGTTCATCGTCGGCTGCAATGATATGTACAGGTCTCCTAGAGGATGTTTTTCATATCGACTCCCCGGCATACCGAATTTACAATGTTCTTTCCTAAGGATTTCTTCGTTGGCGCAGGTCGTCCCCAGGATGACACAGCAATCATGTTCATTGATGGCGCCAACGCCGACAGCGGTAGCCGACACGTCAAGCGCACCGGCTATGATAGGCGTCCCTGATCTGAGGCCGGTCTGCGTAGCTGCAACCGGGGACACTTCTGCACAAAATTCAGAGGAAACGACTGGATCGGGAATGATCCGACGATAGATATCAAGCCCAAGTTTTTCAAGGACATCAAGCGAGACCTTGCCGGACTCGACATCCAACAAGCTGGTTCCAGAATCCGTCCAATCCGCGGAAATCTTTCCCGATAGTTTGAAACGTATCCAATCCTTACAGAAGAAGCAGGTTGAAGCTCTGTCAAGAACCTCCCTTTTATGGTCAGACATCCACTTCAAGAGCATCAACTGAGTCCCTTCAAGAGGAGGCGTCCCTGTCGTACGATGAATCAACCGGCCGATATCGTTTTTTTCAGGACAAACGACGGCAACTTCCTCGGACGCACGGGCATCGCACCATAGGATAGCCTTCTGGACGGGCTTGCCGGCGTCGTCGATCAGCCATAGCCCTTCGCCCTGGCCCGTGATACCGACGGCAGCAATCTGTTTCTTGTCCGCAGGCCCTGTTTCCAGCAATTTCTTGATACATGCGGCAGTTTTCATCCACAACACGTCCATATCCATTTCCGCAATGAAAGTCCCGGAATACTCCGGGCGGTTCACTACGGATTCGGTCATGATTTCCTTTCCCGTATCGTTGAACAGAACCACCTTCACATTTGTCGTCCCGCAGTCAACGCCAATGACATACCGCATGCAACGCCTCCTCTACACCCATCCTCGTCCAACACATGAACAAACACGAAACCCATCGCTGCTGTGTGGCAATGACAAAAAGCCATCCTCCCACTACCTTTGACAGAAACCGGAAATAGTCGCCCCATGGCACTTCCGATACAGTACGAAAATCCTATTATCCATTATAATACTAGTTTCATAAAAACAGTTCCATAAGTATGATATGCTTTTCCCAAGTTGAATTGTCAAGTAAAATTTTCAATATGAGCGATATCGGTGGAGCGAGAGACAAAGAGCATCTCGTCGAGCGGGTCCTCCCCCTCATTGGTATACCACCAGAAAGTGCGTAGGATGTCGTTTATGGTTCTCGCAGGTCTCCCCTCTCGCACGAGCGATAGGCGTCGAAGTGGCACGTACCAGAAGGCGATGCCCTTGGAAAAAATCGGCAAAGATTCTATTATCGAGGGATGAACGATCTTTATGAGATAATTTTTGCAAGGCGCTCCATCCGCAAATACAACGGTGAAGCTCCCCTTTCCGACCACGAAATCCAGACGATAGCGAAACTGGCGGATCAGTCCCAGAATTTGGTTGAAGGAATATCAACCCGGTTTGTCATAACGCCGTCAAAGCTGTCCAATGTGAAATTCGGTCAACATAGCGTACTTCTATACAGTCAAAATCATCCTTATGCGTTGCTGAACGCAGGCTACAAGATGCAGCAACTTGACCTGGAGCTTGCAAAAAGATCCATCGGCAGCTGTTGGTACGGCTGGATACGCCCCACGGCCAGAGCGCCCCAAGACATGACGTTCATCATCCAGCTTGCCATAGGAGGCGAGAGCCATGAGGAATACCGCAAGGGCATGGAGGAATTCTCAAGAAAACCCATGGATGAAATCTGGGAAGGAGACTTTGACAAGGATGTGCAAAACGCCGTAAGACTCTCCCCTAGCGCATGCAACTCCCAGTGCTGGAGGATCAAAAACGAAGGGAAAACAATCCAGGTGTTCAGGGATTCGGCAAACAAAAGTCCCATTCCCAAGGCAAGAAGGCCGTATTTCAACACCATCGATATGGGAATCTGCCTGTGCCATCTCGAACTTGCGCTGAACAAGAAGTCCATGCGTTTCACGCGAGTCCTCGCCCAGCCAACAGCAATCGAAGAGGGGCTCATCCCAATCGCCACCTACACCATAGGATAGCCACGCAAAGCCTTTCGCCCCGATTTCTGAACTCTGGAACTCGCCCTTGTCCGAAGATGGACGGATTTCTCAAGGAAGATTTCTGTGGCCTGAAACGGAGCTGGGGGGAACCTCAGCGAACTTTCCTGTGGAAGGTGAAAATCAAAGAAAGGCTTCCCCATGCCCCTCATCCCCTTCCACGCGCCTGAGGTTCCGTCGGACGATGCGAACATGGCCAGGCCGTCGCCAGTTGGGCAGCACTGCCTATGCTAATAGTCTATATTTCATGCCAAAAAGAAAAAACACGAACCTGCCGCAGTCTTTGATAAAAATATTTTTCTGAAAAATATAATATTATAATGTATATAATTACAATTTTTTCTTATTGTGCGTAGGAGCTTTTCAGCATTTTAATATTGACAATTTTACATTATATGTCAATATGTAAAATATAGAAAAAAGGATCAATGGAGGTCCAACAAATGACAGAATTTGAAACGAAAGTATTGGCGGAAATCGTAGATCTTATCGCAGATCGCCTAGGGTGCGGCAAGGAGACCCTCAACGCCGAAAGCAATTTCCATGATATCGGGATCGATTCCCTCGATACCGTGGAGATCCTGATGGATCTGGAAGATCGGCTCGACATGTCCATCGAGGTTGACCAGAAGATATCGACAATCGGTGAACTCGCCGCATTCATCGCCTCCAAACACTGAGGTCCATATGATGGAAACGGGTATCACGAAGCTGCTCGGAATCAAATATCCTATCTTCCAAGGCGGGATGGCCTGGATCGCCGACGGACATCTGGCCGCCTCAGTCTCCAACGCCGGCGGGCTGGGAATCATCGCGGCGGGGAACGCCCCGGCCAGTTACGTCGAACAAGAGATTGAACGGGCCAAGGAAGAGACCGAAAAACCCTTCGGCGTCAATATCATGCTGATGAGTCCGTACGCCGACCAGGTAGCCGCCCTTGTCGCGGAAAAGAAGGTCAGCGTAGTGACGACCGGAGCCGGGAATCCCTCGAAGTACATGGACGCATGGAAACAGGCCGAAATCAAAGTCGTTCCCGTGGTGGCGTCCGTGGCGTTGGCCAAGCTCATGACCCGCCTTGGAGCTTCGGCCCTGATCGCCGAAGGGGGCGAAAGCGGCGGACATGTGGGGGAACTCACCACCATGGTCCTGGTTCCGCAGATCGCCGACGCCACCCCGCTTCCGGTCGTCGCGGCGGGCGGTATCGCGGATAGCCGCGGCTTTGCCGCCGCCCTGATGCTCGGAGCGGAGGGAATACAGATGGGAACCCGGTTCCTGAGCGCGAAAGAATGCTCGATTCATCCCACGTACAAAGAAAAAATCCTGAAAGCGACCGATCTCTGCACCATGGTCACGGGCAAGCGTCTGGGTCATCCGGTAAGGAGCCTCAGGACGAATTTCGCACGTACCTATAGTCAGGCGGAATACAGTCAGGTCAACGACGAAGAGCTGGAAGCGATGGGAGTCGGGGCGCTTAGGAAGGCCGTGGTGGACGGAGACGTCGAACACGGCTGTTTCCTGTCCGGGCAGATAGCCGCCATGGTCAAGAAAGAGCAGAGCGCGCAAGAAATCATCGACGATATCATGAAGGGCGTGGAGCCTTTGCTGAAGGGGGCCGCAAAATGGGTAGTGTAGCCTTTCTGTTCTCCGGCCAAGGGGCTCAGTACAGCGGAATGGGAAAAGCTCTGTACGACGCCTCTCCACGCGCAAGGGAAATATTCGACGGCCTTGAAAGCTCCTTCCCGAAACTGACCGAGCTCTGTTTCCACGGCGATGAAGAAGACCTCAGGCAAACGGAGAACACGCAGCCCTGCCTCTATGCGCTTGAAAGCGCTATCGCGGCGGAGCTTACGGCCTGCGGCATCCATCCTGATTTTCTTGCAGGGTTTTCCATCGGAGAGATAGCGGCGCTGGCGTTTTCCCAGGCGGTGAGTACGGCGGAAGGCTTCGCGCTTGTGAAAGCAAGGGCGCAGCTCATGCGGCGGGAAAGCGAAAAAGTAGACGCCGCCATGACCGCGACGTTACGGCTGAAGGAAGCGACGGTCACGGCCCTTGCCGCCGAATGCGGCGTGTATCCGGTGAATTTCAATGCACCGGGACAGATCGTGGTCTCTGGAGAAAGCACGAAGATAGAGACGTTTGAAAACAGGGTGAAGGAGCAAGGAGCAAGGACGATGCGGCTGAAGGTCGCCGGCGCTTTCCACTCCCCCTATATGGAGCAAGCCTCCAAGGACTTCAGGAAAGAGCTGGAACGGGTGACGTTCGCCCAACCGCGCATCCCGATCTATTCCAACGTCACCGGAGCGCGGTATGAAGGGGACATGAAGGAGCTGCTCGCCAGACAGATATCCTCCCCAGTCTATTTTGAAAAAATCGTACGCGCCCTGATACAGGAGGGCGTCGATACCTTCATAGAGGTCGGCCCGGGTTCAGTACTCGCGTCTTTGGTAAAGAAGATCGACGGTACGGTCCGAACATACATCACAGACAAGCCGGGCGACATCGAACGGCTTAAAACGGAGGTAGGAGATGCTCAATGATACCGTTTCCATTGTCACAGGCGGTTCAAGGGGAATCGGGGAAGCCATAGTGAGGAAGCTTGCGGCCCTTCATTCATCCGTAGCGCTGGTCTACCAGGGGAACAAGGAAAAGGCGGAGCGGGTGGCGGAAGACTGTGAAATGCTCTACAAGGTCAGATGCCGCGCCTATCAGGCAGACGTCTCGTCCTTTGTCCGAGCCAAGGAGGTCGTAGACGCCATAAGGACGGACTTCGGCAAAATCGATATTCTCGTCAACAATGCAGGCATCACCCACGACGGACTCATCGCCACGATGCGGGAAAGCGACTTCGACGAAGTCTTAGCCACGAACCTGAAGGGCGTCTTCAATATGATACGGCACGTCACCCCGCTCTTTCTCAGGGCTAAGGGGGGGAAGATCGTCAACATAAGCTCGGTCTCGGCCATCATGGGAAATGCGGGACAGGTCAATTACGCCGCTTCCAAGGCCGGCGTGATCGGACTTACCAAGTCGGTCGCCAAGGAACTCGCGGGCAGGAACATTACCTGCAACGCGGTCGCTCCCGGCTTCATACGGACTGAGATGACAAAGGATTTCGACCCGGGAAAACTATCGGAAATGATTCCGTTGAAACGGATGGGAACAGTTGAAGAGGTCGCTGAAGCCGTCGCGTTTCTTGCCGTTTCCTCGTATATCACCGGGGAAGTGCTGAAAGTCGATGGCGGACTTGCGATGTGAGGTGTGCAATGAGTGAGAACAGAAGAGTAGTAGTCACGGGACTTGGCGCGATCAGCCCGGTCGGAAACACTGTCCAGGAGGCCTGGGAGAACATGGTCGCCGGCAAGAACGGAATCGGTCTCAATACAAGGTTCGATACCACGGAATACAAGGCCAAGCTCGACGCCGAAGTCAAGAATTTCGATCCTCTGGCCTATATGGAGAAGCCGGAGGTCCTTCGCTCGGACCCCTACGCCCGGTATGCGCTCGCCAGCGCGGTGCAGGCGGTGGAAGAGAGCGGGATTATCGGTACGGTCGATTGCGAGCGGTTCGCGGTCTATTTCGGTTCAGGAATCGGCGGTATCAGCACCATCACGGCGGAACACAACAAGCTGCTCAAACGAGGGCCGGGCAGGGTCTCCCCCTTTTTCGTCCCGATGATGATCGCGAACATGGCGGCTGGGTTGATCGCTATCAGGTACAACTGCCAGGGCCCCGCCCTCCCCGCCGTCACCGCCTGCGCCTCCGGTTCCAACGCCATTGGGGAAGCTGTCCGTCTGATTCGTCACGGGTACGCCGACGCGGCGGTAACCGGCGGCGCGGAAGCCGCTATTACGGAATGCGGTGTCGCCGGTTTCATCAATATGCAGGCCTTGAGCACCTCCGCCGATCCCGACGCGGCCTCCCTTCCCTTTGACAGGCGGAGGGCGGGGTTCGTCATTGGAGAAGGCGCCGCCGCCTTGGTACTGGAAGAATACGGCCATGCCGTCAAGCGCGGCGCCAAGATCTACGCCGAGGTCGTCGGCTATGGCTCTACCTGCGACGCCTACCATATCACCGCACCCTCCCCTGACGCCAACGGCGGCAGAAGGGCGATGCAGCAGGCATTGGGGGAAGCGGGATATACCGGAGACGACAGTCTCTATATCAACGCCCATGGCACGGGAACCCCATTGAACGACAAGGGCGAGACGCTCGCCATCAAGGCGGCCCTTGGCGGCGACGCCGCCAAAAAAGCCCTCGTCAGTTCAACGAAGTCGATGACCGGACATATGCTGGGCGCGGCGGGGGCGATAGAGGCGATCGTCTGCATCAAGGCTCTGGAGACGGGGATCATCCCCCCCACGATACATCTTCTGGAACCGGATGAAGACTGCGACCTCGACTATGTCCCCAACGTAGCGAGAAAAGCGAACATCACCCTCGCCCTTTCCAATTCGCTCGGCTTCGGCGGTCACAACGCCACCTTGGCGTTCAGGAGGGTCTGATGGACGAAGCAGAGATCAGGAAATACGCCAGACTCATGAAAGAGCTGGAGCTTACCGGACTGGAGATCAAGGCCGACGACCTGGAGATACGGCTTGAACGCAATCTGGAGACCCAAACGGTCCCTGACGTCGCCGCAGAGGAGGTAAAGACCATCGACACGGGGCTTCATACCGTCACCTCCCCCATGGTGGGCGTATTCTACCAAGCCAGCCGGGAAGACACGGAGCCGTTCGTTCAGGTAGGCGACATCATCAGGAAAGGCGACACGCTCTGTATCATCGAAGCGATGAAGCTGATGAACGAGGTAGACGCCGAGGTGGAGGGCGTCGTCGAGAAAATACTTGTGAAGAACGGGGAGACCGTAGGGTTCGGGACGCCGCTCTTCGCCATCAGGAGGAAAAATGGATAGGAATGAAATGATGCGCATCCTTCCCCACAGAAACAGCATGCTCCTGCTGGATGAAGTCGTTACGGAGGGTGAGGAAGCCCATGGAAGATACGAAATAAAAGGGACGGAGTGGTTCCTGGACGGACACTTTCCCTCGTATCCGATCGTTCCCGGGGTCGTCCTCTGTGAGATACTGGCCCAATCGACCTGCATCCTGCTGGGGGACAAGGCGGAAGGCAAGCTCCCCGTCTACGCAGGAATCGACAAAGTCAGGTTCCTGTCGCCGGTGAGACCGGGCGACGTATTCGAAACCAAGTGTCGGCTCACCAAGTCAAAGGAGCCCTTCTACTTCGCCATAGGGGAAGGCTACGTGGACGGCAGGCTCTGCGTCAGGGCGGAATACTCCTTCGCCCTCCTGACGGAGGAAAGCGCATGTTCTCCAAAATCCTGATCGCCAACCGCGGCGAGATCGCCGTCAGAATCATCCGGGCGTGCAAGGAGATGGGGATACAGACCGTCGCCGTCTACTCCGAGGCTGACAAGGAGGCGCTCCATCGGCTCCTTGCCGATGAAAGCCTCTGTATCGGGCCTCCCTCACCAAAAGAGAGCTACCTGAACGAGGAGCGTATTATCAGCGCAGCCCTTGCCACGGGTGCGACCGCCATTCATCCTGGGTATGGGTTTCTCTCTGAAAACGCCCATTTCGCGGCGTTGTGCGAACAAAACGGCATTGCGTTCATCGGCCCGAAAAGCGGCGAGATGGAGCGTCTCAGTTCCAAGACAGCGATAAAGCTTCTTGCGAAAGAAGCGGGGCTCGCCGTCATTCCAGGAACCGGGGCGCTGGAGGATGTCGAGGACGCGGTACGGCAGGCGGCTTCGATCGGCTATCCCGTAATGCTGAAAGCGGTGGCCGGAGGCGGCGGCAGGGGTATCAGACGTATCGATGGGGAAAAAGAACTGAGGGACGCCTTTCCTTTGGCGAGCGAGGAAAGCGAAGCGGCTTTCTCAGATTCCTCGTTGTATCTTGAAAAACTCATTTATCCGGCAAGCCACATAGAGCTTCAGATGCTCGCCGACGAACACGGCAAGGTCGTCTGTCTCGGAGAAAGGGACTGTTCCATACAGATACATCATCAAAAGCTCATTGAAGAGTCCCCCTGCCCGAAGCTCGGACAGGAAACCAGGGGACGGCTGGAAAAAAAGGCGATAGCGTTCATACGGCACATAGGATATACGGGGGCCGGCACGCTCGAATTCCTCCTCGACGGGGCCGGTGGCTACTATTTCATGGAAATGAACATCCGCCTGCAAGTCGAGCATGGGGTCACGGAGATGCTCACCGGCATCGATCTGGTGAAATGGCAGATACGGATCGCAGCCGGCGTCAATATCAGCTTCACAAAGGAGGACGTCAGGCTCCTCGGCTCCGCGATCGAATGCCGGATAAACGCCAAGAGTACGGGAAAGATCACGGCCCTCCATATACCGGGCGGTCCCTTCGTACGCTTCGACACGTACATGGAAATAGGTACGGAGGTCTCGCCCTTCTACGACAGTCTCCTCGCGAAGCTGATCGTCTATGCGAAAAACCGGGAGAACGCCCTGCGCAAGCTGAGGGCGTACCTTTCGGAGGTGGTCATAGAGGGAGTCGAAACAAACATAGGAGAACAGATGGCGATCCTGACCGATCCTCTGTTCGTTTCGGGTAAACATGATACGAGCTATTTTGAAAGGAGATGAACATGTCATTGCGTTTCCAGCTCAAGGCAAGGAATGAACTTGAACAAACGGGACGTTCTTCGTTGCCGCTTCCCGGCGGGCCTGAAGTAAGCTGCCCCAATTGCCATAGGATACTCAAGACGCAGGCGGTACGGGAAAACGCCGGCACATGCGCCTGCGGGCACCATTTCAGGATATCGGCAAGGGAGAGGATCGCGCTCCTGACCGATACGGATTCCTTTTTTGAACTTTTTTCGGAGCTTGAAGCCGAAGATCCGCTCTCTTTCCCCACATATCAGGAAAAGCTGAGAAAAGCGGAACTGACTACGGGGGAGCGGGAGTCGGTCGTTACGGGCTACGCCCGGATATCGGGACAGGAGTGCTGCCTCTTTATCATGGAGCCGGGCTTCATGATGGGAAGCCTGGGCAGCGGCACGGGAGAGAAGCTCACACGGCTCTTTGAGCTTGCCACTGCGAAAAGGCTTCCGGTGATCGGCGTGACTGTTTCAGGGGGGGCGAGGATGCAGGAAGGGCTGGTCTCCCTGATGCAGATGGCGAAAGTCTCGGGCGCCGTGATGCGGCACAGCCAAGCGGGGCTCTTCTATCTCACGCTCCTCACCGACCCGACCACGGGAGGCGTCACCGCCAGCTTCGCGACCGAAGGAGACGTCATTTTGGCGGAACCGGGGGCCACCATAGGCTTCGCAGGGGCGAGGGTCATAGAACAGACCACGAAAAAGAGCCTGCCGAAGGGGTTCCAGACCGCCGAATCGATGCTCCGGCACGGTTTTATCGACGGCATTGTCAACAGAAAGGCCGAAAAGCGGACCATCGCACTCCTGCTGCGGATGCACACGGGAAAATGATGGACGCATACGACAGGGTCAGAATCGCCCGGAGCAACATGAGGCCTACCGGCCTCGACTATATAGAGAATCTCTTTTCATCCTTCTTTGAGCTACATGGCGACAGACGGTATGGGGACGACGCTTCGATCGTAGGAGGCTTGGCCTATCTGGGAGAGGAGGCCGTGACGGTGATCGCCATTGAAAAAGGGAAGACGCTCAAGGAGCGTACCAAACGGAGCTTCGGCTCCCCCGAACCGGAAGGCTACAGGAAAGCGCTGCGGCTCATGAAACAGGCGGAGAAATTCTCACGGCCCGTCGTTACTTTCGTAGACACCTCGGGCGCCTACTGCGGGGTCGGGGCGGAGGAACGGGGCCAAGGGGAAGCGATCGCGGAGAACCTGATGGCGATGATGGGTCTTCGCGTCCCGATCATATCCATATTGATAGGCGAAGGGGGGTCGGGGGGCGCCCTGGCCCTCGCGGTGGCCGACAGGGTCTGGATGCTTGAGAACGCCGTATATTCCGTCATCTCCCCCGAAGGCTGCGCAAGCATCCTGTTCAAGGATCCGGCCAAGGCGAAGGAAGCCGCCAATTGTCTGAAGCTCAGCGCCGAAGACGCATTCAAGCTGAAGATAGTCGAGAAGGTCATACCGGAAAACGATATCGGGGAGACCAGCTTCTACGGCAGGTTGAAGGACATGCTCATATGTGAGCTGAACGTGATCAAAGACAACAAGGACTTCATACAAGACCGCTACGCTCGGTTCAGAGCGTTCTGAGGATGGAAATGGCAATATATGAACGATTCGCGAAGGAACGCTTCGATGAAAACGGAGCGCTTAGCGATATAGAGATGGACTATCCCGATAATTTCAACTTCGGCTATGACGTCGTGGACGTCATAGCGAAAGAAACCCCTGACAGAACGGCGTTGGTGTGGTGCAACGCACAGGACGAAGAGCATATCTTCAGTTTTTCCGATCTGAAACGGCTCTCCGACAAATGCGCAAACGTCCTGTTGTCCCATGGCATCGGCCGAGGGGACAAGGTCATGGTATCGCTCAAGAGGCATTATGAATATTGGTATGTAGCCGTCGCCACCCACAAGATAGGGGCCCTTCTGGTGCCGGTCACCCATATGCTCACCGTCGAGGACTTCGCTTACCGCCTGAGCGTGACCAGGATACGGGCCGTAATAGCGACGACCGAGGACATGGTCGCCGAGAAGGTGCGAAAAGCCGTACAGGAAACGGACTCCTCCACCCTCATCTTTTCGGTAAGACAGCCCGGGGAAGGCTTCATCGACCTCAATCAGGCGATGAAATCAGCTCCCGCTACCTTGGAACGGATGGAGACGGACGTCACCGACCCTATGGTCATGTATTTCACATCGGGTACTACCGGCTATCCCAAGGGCGTCATACATGACCATTCCTACCCTCTCGCCCACATAGTCACCGCCAAGTACTGGCAACAGGCGGAGGACGGCGGTCTGCATTTCACCGTTTCGGAAACCGGTTGGGCCAAGGCTTCCTGGGGAAAAATCTACGGCCAGTGGCTCGTCGGCAGCGCCGTCATGGTCTACGATTTCGACAACTTCGACCCCAAGCAACTGGCGAACATCATCAACAAGTATGAAGTCACCTCCTTCTGCGCGCCGCCGACCATCTATCGGTATCTGGTGAAGAAAGGCGTTCCACGGATGCCGAGCCTCCGACACGCCTCCACCGCGGGCGAGTATCTGTCTCCTGAAATATTCAAGCGTTTTCAGGAACGGACGGGGCTCGACCTGTGCGAAGGTTACGGGCAGACCGAGACGACCTTGCTCACCGCCAATTTCAAAGGCATGAAAACGGTGGACGGCTCCATGGGACGTCCGTCTCCGCTCTACGACCTGGACCTGGTAGACGGTGAAGGAAACAGCGTGCCGACCGGTGAAGTCGGGGAGATAGTCGTCCGGCCAAAGGAGGGAAAACGGCCTCTCGGGGTTTTTGCCTCCTACCTTGACAACCAGCCGCTTTATGAACACGCCTGGCGGGGCGGGGTCTACCATACAGGAGATTCAGCGTACAGGGATACGGAAGGATACTTCTGGTTCCATGGACGTTTCGACGACATCATCAAAAGCGGCGGTTTCAGAATCGGACCGTTCGAGATTGAGAATATCCTCGACAAGCATCCGGCTATCCGGGAGTGCTGCGTAGTCGGGGTCCAGGACAACCTGCGGGGCCAGGCTGTGCGGGCCGTCATAGTCCTGAACGAGGGCTATGAAGCAAGTCTCGAACTAGATAGGAAAATCAAGGACTTCTGCAACAGCCAGCTCGCGGAATACAAGTGGATCCGTCAGATCGGTTTCGTCGCTTCGATTCCCAAGACGATCAGCGGCAAGGTTCGCAAGGTCGAACTCAGAAATTGACCGGCGTCGGGGACATCCCCTAGGTACAGAACCGTCGTCGCGTCGCGCCCGGACTGATCAGGGAATGCTGTGATGTGCCATATATTAGCAACTCCTTTCCGTTGGTCAAGAAACATGTTTTTTTGAGTAATATGCGACGCTGCCCCCGTTCAGCGGGCTTTATCATTCATGCACTGGGAAGACATCGCCCACCCTTGCGATTCGTCGTCCATCAGAGTAGAATGACATCGGACGGATGGCATGAAGAACAAACAAACCCTTTCTGAGAAAAATACGAACCTGCTCCTACAGGAAATCAAATCCGGTCGTTTCTCGCATTCCATGATGCTACCGCCGGAACAGGAACTCGCGAAAATTTTCGGCATCAGCCGAACCCTCGTCAGGGATTGTCTTTCCGTTCTGGAGCGGGAGGGCTTCATCAGCAGGAAGCATGGCATAGGGACGTTGATCAACCAGCATGTCCTGAATGTCAAAACCCGGATCGACTTGGAGGAGGAGTTCCTCGACATGGTCAGGGGTACCGGCATGACGCCCACTACGCGTTTCGTCAGGAACAGCGAGATACAAGCTCCCGCGTCGGTCGCTTCCGCCCTGCTGCTGAAGGAGGGCGATACCGTCATCAAGAGCGAACGGCTCATAGAGGCCGACGGGACGCCGGCCATCTACTGCAACGACTACATCCCGAAAAAGAATATCGTCGTCACGACCTATGATGAGAATATCCTCGACAGACCAATCTTCGATTTCATCGGTTCCTGCTGCCAAGCGGAAGTCTACATGGACCTATCCGAGGTGAACGCAGTCATCGCCGACGCCTACACAGCCGCAATGCTGGGGGTCGCCCCCGGTTCCCCGTTGCTGAGCATCCATGACATAGGATACGACTTCTTCGGCAAGCCCCTGTTGTATTCGGAGGAACTCTACGTAGAAGGGATATTCAAACAGACGATCCTCAGAAAGAAAATCTGACTTCGCTCCGCCGGCCGGACATCGCATCGTCACCGCCGACATCCAAGACATTGCAGAAGGACTTCGCCGGAAACCGCAGGATGATGGAGAAAAATTTCTTCGCCCCCGCACGCGGCCTCGACGGCGTCCCGCACCGCATTGAAAACAGCGACGCCATACAGAAGGGGCGGTTCCCCAAGCCCTTTGGCTCCCAACACCCCGCAGACCTCATGCCGGGAAGGAAACAAATCGACATCCATCTTGTCCGGTACATCGGTGATCAGCGGAACCTTGTACGTAGACAGGGAGGCTGACAGCAACCGCCCCTCCTTGTCGAGAGGGATATCCTCCAGGATAGCGTAGCCCAATCCCTGCATGAAGCCCCCTATCAGTTGCCCCCGTTCGATTTCGTAGTCGATGATGGCGCCGCCTTCATGCCGGATGGATACCTGTTCTACATGAGTAGCGCCTGTACAGGTATCGATTCCGACGACGGCAAGAGCCACCCCGTTGGTGAAATAGACGAACGGAGTCCCCTTGCCCAGCTTGGGATCGTATTTGATGCCGGGGGTGGCATAATGCGCTTGCGATCCAAGCGCATAGCGGTTGAAGTAGCAGTAGGAGACCAGGGAAGTGAACGGCAGCTTGCGCTGGGGCATCCTGACATCCCACCAGTAGTCATTCTCCAGAATGATATGCGAGGGTACCGCCGCAAGGCCATATTGCTCCTCCAGCAACGCCGAACCGGCCTGTTGCAGACATTCCTTGATCTGTTGCGCGGCCATACGGGCCGCTTCGCCGTTGATGTCCGTTCCGGTGGACGCCGCGGTACTGGCGACACTACCGGCCCGAAGCGAGTTCGTGCTTTCGCAGACGACACGATCTGGATTGACCCCCAGAGTCCGGGCTACGATCCCCTCGATCTTGGTGAACAGCCCCTGCCCCATCTCGATCCCGCCGTGGCTTACGGAGACGGAACCGTCGGTATAGATATAGACCAAGGCGTTGCCCTGGTTGAGAAAGGTAGCGGTAAAACCGATACCATATTTCACAGGAACGATACCGATGCCTTTCTTGTATGTCCTATGGCTCGCATTATATTCGTCCACGTTTCTCCTCAAGGAAGAATAACCGGCCCGCTCCAACAACTCCTCATGTATCCGTGGCACGGCCACATCGACCATAGGCATGCCATATGGAGCCAGCTGCCCTTCTTCAAGGAAATTGATCCTCTGGATATCCACGACATCGCGCCCGACCGCCTTCGCGACATGGTAGAGTATCTCTTCCATCAACAATGTCGCCTGAGGCGCGCCGAACCCCCTGAACGCAGTATTGGCGGGTTTGTTCGTCTGACAGGAAAAACCAGTGATGCGGCAAGCCGGAATATAATAGCTTCCCGGCAGGCTCAACAACGAACGTTCCATGATCGCTTCCGTGAAATCCTCATAATACCCGCCGTCGGCGTACATCTCCACCTCAAGCGCCAGCAACCGCCCCTGTCCGTCGTATCCCGCTTTGTACCGGGAATGGTACGGATGACGTTTCCCCGTCCACAGGATATCGTCGCGTCTGTCCAATACGACCGCACAGGGGCGACCCGTCTTTTCCAAGGCAAGGGCGGCTATCGCGGCCCACATGGTCCCGCCCCGTTCCTTGCCTCCGAACGCACCGCCAACCCTATAGACGTCCACCTCCACTTCCTGTTCCGCCCGTCCCAGGAGCAAGGCCACGACCTCCTGGACGTCAGTGATGGCCTGCGTATCGGCATGTATGAGTACGCCGCGTTTGAAAGCGGCGTAGGAGGCGAAAGCCCTTTGCGTCTCTATGTACGCATGTTCTTGCGCCCCGCTGTCGAACAAGCCTTCCAGAATATGCGCGCTGGCGGCATACCCCGCCTCGACGTCCCCTGTCGCAATCACCATCGGCTCATGATAGTACCGTCGCCGGGCTATGGCGTCCTGTATCGTCAGAATCGGATGTTCATCGGGACGGACGCTCACAAGCGTCCTGTAGGCGGCAAGTCTGGCATGTTCATGCGTATCGGCTATGACGAACCCCACCGGTTGCCCCCGATAGTGAACCGTATCCTCAGCAAGCAACGGCTCTTCGGCGCGAGAAACCGCCCCTATGACATTACGCCCCGGAATATCCTTCGCCGTATACCCATAGATGAAACCGGGGACCTTTGAAGCGGAGGAAAAGTCAATCGAAACAATCTCCCCTTCCGCTTCAGGCGAAACCACCGGATAGGCATGCAGATACCTCGTCATCCCCCCCAGGTCGCCGCAAAAACGAAGCTCCCCCATCGCCAACCCTTTGAGGTTCTCCTTCCTGTTGGTCTTCATCTTCCACTATTCCTCCCTGCCGGTAGCTCTGAGATAATGCCGGACCACATGTCCGGCGACCAACGCCTTGCGGAACTCCGCGCTTCCACGAACGTCGCTGATAGGGGAGAAAGTCTCCGCGATACCGCGTCCCACGGACCAGAGGTCGGAAAGAGATGCGTCAAGAGCGACAGACGTCATATCCAGGACGACGACATTCGGAGCGACGCCGCCAAAGGCGATCCGCCATGAGACGACGTTCCCGTTCTCGACCACAAGTCTGGAGGCTGAGTTCACGCTGGCGATATCGACATCCTTACGTTTGCCGCTTTTCAAGAATGTAGACCGACCTCCCAAGGAGGCCGCCGGGACGAGGAAGGCTTCGATCAATTCCGACGGTCGCATGACGGTCCGCTTGTAACCCGTGAAGAATTCGCTCAGCGGTATGATCCTACGGTGTTCAGGCGAATGAACCACTACCCGGGCATCCAGAAGGGACAGAAGCACGATCATGTCCCCGATCGGAGATGCGTTTCGGACATTACCCGCCAACGTAGCTACGTTACGGATCTGCGGAGAGGCCATCTGGGCGAGAGCGTCTCTCATGACTGGAAGATTTTCGGCGACCAACGGATTCTCCTGAATGTCCGCAAGCGTCATTCCTCCCCCCAAGGACAACCACCCGTCTACAAGCTCCAATCTTTTCAGCTCCGCGATTCGACTGACATCCACCATGACGTCTGGGTGGACGAGCGTCGCATGGGTCCGGACGCCAAGATCGGTATTGCCGGAGACGACAACCGCTTCCGGATGCCGACCAACCGCACGGTCATATTCAGCGAGCGACCGGGGCTGTATATAGTCCGACGATTCGGATTGGGAGGAGAGCCTCAGCACCTCATGTTCAACCGCACGAACCTGCTTGGGAAGCATATCGAGTCCCGGGTACTCCGACAGGTATCCGATGACGGCGGCACAGGCCTTGATGATTCCTTCATATCCGGTACATCGGCAGATATTTCCCGCCAACGAACGGACAAGTCCTTCCTGCGTCGGTTTTCGCGCATGGATGAGGTAGCCGGTCATCGACATGATGATGCCCGGAGAACAAAACCCGCATTGGATTCCATGCTTGTCTATGATCATCTCCTGGACAAGGGACAGGACGCCGTTTTCCGCGAGTCCTTCCACCGTGATGATGGACGAACCCTGCATCTTCGCAGCGGGCATCAGGCATGCCGCTACCGACCGGTAACGGATCCTTCCGTCTTCCGGCACTCCCCAGACCACCGTACATGCGCCGCAATCTCCGTCTCCGCAGCCCTCCTTGGTGCCAGTCAGGAAAAGACGATCCCGGAGAACGTCTATCATACGTTCCTGGGCAAATGCCGAGAACCGTCTTTTCTGACCGTTGATGTAGCAGTCGATTCGCATCTGACGCATGGACGCCCCCTAGCGGAATATGATTTCAAGAACGAGATACAGAACGAATATGCCTGTGAGAACCCATGTAGTCGGCGTCAGTCTCCGAGCGTTGCCGGCGAACACCTGGCCTCCAGTGAAGGCCAGCAATCCAAAAAGGATGCCATAGGCGATATTGAAGGTAAAGGCCATGAAAGCTACGCAGATGAATACCGGAAAGGCAATCGAGGTATCGGAGAGATCGACATGCATCAGCGGTTCTATCATGAAGATACCGACCATGATCAAGGCGGGAGCCGTCGCGATCGGCGGTATCATCAGAAACAGAGGTGTGAATAGCAGCGCCAATAGGAACAGGACTCCTGTAACGCAGGCTGTAAGTCCGGTCCGTCCCCCCTCCGCTATGCCCGTAGTGCTTTCCGCACCGAATACCGTTACTGTCTGAGTTCCCAGAAGGGCTCCTACCGTGGCGCCGGCGGCCGATACGAACAGCGCTTTCCCTGCATGGGGAAGCTCACCCTTCTCATTGATGAACCCCGCCTTAATGCCGACGCCTACCAAAACGCCGATGCTGTCGAACAGATCGACGAACAGGAAACTGAACATGGCGAACAAGACTCCGATGACCGCCACGATACCGCCTTCAAAAAGCCCGGAGAACCTGAGCTTGAAAAATGTTGGCGACAAGGCCGTAACAGGGTTCTCCAAGGCGATGATGCCGTTCCATTGCGTATACGGCGTCCCCGTGGCGGGATTGATGACGAACAGACCGATAAAGGTAATACTGAGTATCCCTATCAGGATACCTCCTTTCACCCGTTTTATGACCAATCCCGCAGTCAACAGGATACCGAGAAGAGCCAGCAACATCCCTGGATTCTGCAAATTGCCAAGCTGCAACAGGTTGTTCGGATCCGCGACGATGATATTCGCGTGAGTCCCGCGAAGGCGATGAAAAACCCTATGGCGGCTGATATCGCCTGCTTGATGCACTCAGGTATCGCATTGACGATCTTCTCTTGCACCCCTATGAAGCTGAGCAGGCAGAAGGAGACTCCTTCCACGAATACACAGGCGAGGGCGTTCTGCCAGGAGAGTCCCAACGTGCCGCAGACAGTGTAGGCGAAATAGGCGTTCAATCCCATGGCCGGAGCCAATGCGAACGGATAGTTCGTCAGGAGTCCCATCGCAAAGCAGGAAAGCGCCGAGGAGATGGCGGTCGCCCAAAGCACGGCTTTCGCATCCATCCCCGTAGAGGAAAGTATCGCAGGGTTGACCGCAAGGATGTACGTACACGTCAGGAATGTAGTAAGTCCCGCGATGAGTTCCGTCCGAATGGTAGTCCGTTTGTTTTCCAATTGGAACCTTCTATAGAGAATCGATGTCAGGCTCATTGCGACCTCCTTGGCCACGTTCGATAAAATACTACCTATTGGTAATACCTTTATAGTGTAATACCGGCATCACAAGATTTGTCAAGGAAAAAAGAACTGGTTCGTACCGAACCCGCCGTCGGAATACCACAGCTTTGCGGCAGAGCCCCAGATCGGTATAAAAACAAGAGAGTGGTTATACATGGTCAGAATATGCAATACGGACGATGAGAGGCGGCACCCGGTTCAAGATAGACAAACGTCCGTCGCCGTAGATGACGAAGGCTGTTTGAATGCGCCGGAAAGGGGAACCTTGCCTCGTGGGAGAAAACAACCAATCGCGTCCCTCCCCCCGTACCTGCAGCATGGCCCCGTATACGATATCTTCCCACCTATTTCTGTTCAGGTCCGGGAATCCGGGGAAACGCGGACAAATCGCCCGAAGCGAGTTCCGGCTTGAGTTGGACGCAATCTTCCATGTCAACGCATGCCGCCATAGATTCGAAGTGCTTTGCATCCGATGGATCGCCGCTGTTTGCGGCGACTTCGCCCGCATTTTCAAGCTCATCGACCAGCACGAACAGGCAGGCACTAGGCAGGCATATCCAATGCGACAACCTACCTCGACCGCCGTTCGCCGTCGTTCCAACGGCGTTTTCCCATGCTATTTTCGTTATAACAACGAGCAGCGAGGAATCATAGCCGTCTTCGAATCCATTCCATAATCAACCCGACCAGGTAATCCTGCTGGCCGACCGAAAGCTCCGTACCCGGCGGAAAACCATGCCATTTCTCTATGCATCCGCGGCAACAGGTCGCGGTGGCATGCTGGGCGATGAATACAGGATGTCCCTTCATGGGGGTCTGCCTCCCATCGTTTACGATAGTCGCAGGCGCGATCCGCTTCGCGATAAAATCCCTAGCGTGGGATTCTATCGTCTCCAATCCCTTTTGCTCGATATACCGCCGTTCCTTTTCCCCTAACCGGAAGCGGCTGCGGAATTCTGATTTCGCCAACCGCTCAAAGACATCCTCGTACATACTCCGCCCTACCGCGTCAAGATATCGGATAGTATATCACACGGGCCGGGCGACGGCATCTGCAATCCTTACGCAGAATCCCCACCCGTCCACCGTTCCTATACGCGAGATATTCATTCACCGTTTCCCATTTCCCGCTCCGTCACCTCGACAGGAACAGTCAACCGGATATCCCGGCTGCTGGAACCGATGCGCAGCTCGAACATCCCGGACTTCATCTTCCATGCGGAGATATCGACATCGTACCAGCTGAACGCCTCCTTACGAAGGCCGAAGGTAATCCGCTGAGACTCTCCGACAGCGAGATAGGTCTTGTGAAATCCTTTAAGTTCCTGCTCGGGGCGAAACACCTCCGGATCCTGTTCATGGACATATAGTTGAACGACCTCTGCGCCGGCAGCCGCTCCGACATTTGTAATCTTGCAGGAAACCCGCGCCAGCTCACCCTGTCCAAGCGATTCCACAACGGGATCGGCATATTCGAAACTGGTATAGGAAAGCCCATGGCCGAAGGAATATCGCACATCAAGGTCTTCCGTATCAAAATTCCTATAGCCCACCATAAGGCCCTCGGCATAGTTGATCGGCCAGACCCGGCGCTTGTCGGGGTCGCCCTGTCCGCCCTGAATGCGCTTCGGGCTCATCCTTCCGCCGTTCTTCGGATAGTTGACGATGGAACGGTAGTCCTGATAGCTCTTCGCCATGGTGAACGGCAGTTTGCCGGATGGGTTCACCTCTCCGACCAGAACTTTTGCGATAGCCTGTGCGGTACCCGTTCCAAGATAAAACGCATGCAACACAGCTTTGGGAGCATCGATCCAAGAAGCAGTCTCCATATCTCCGCCGCCATGGACTATCGCGACAAGATTGGCGTTCAGCTTCTGCGCCAGTCGGATACGGTCCGCCTCATGGGGAGGCAGTTCCCAGATCCGGTCATATGCCTCGCTCTCATAGACACGGTCATATCCGGTCTCGATACAGACCAAATCGGCGGTGGCGATGGCCCTGCGGGAACCTTCCTTTTTATCCCAGTCTTCGGCAAGCACGACTATCTCACAACCGGGCAGGCGCTTTTGCAATTCCATATCGAGCGTCGATACCGGTATCGCCGGATTGATGAACGAAGAGCCTCCCCCGCCTGTCGGCACTTCCTTCGCATTTCGTCCGGTGATGACGAGCTTCCGTATCGACCGATCCTTCAGCGGCAACAGGGCGCTCTCATTCTTGAGCAGGACGATGGCTTCTTCGGCCACCGCGTCAGAGATATTCCGGTGGTCAGCGGTCGCTACCGTCGCTTTCGGATCTACGAGCGGCCGGTCGAACAAACCCGCCCTCTCGAACGAGGTAAGAATATGGAGGACCTTCCGGTCTATGTCTTCCATGGTGATTTTCCCAGCCTCGATGGCGGCCCCAAGCTTTTCCGGCCCCATCCATTTACCCCAAGGCATTTCGAGGTCTACGCCGTGCTTGGCCGGCCCTTCCGTTGAATAGAGGGAATCCCAGTCGGAAATCACAAGTCCGTCGAACCCCCATTCTTTACGGAGTATCTCTTCCACCAGATACTCATTCTCGCTACCGTACTCCCCATTGATCTGGTTATAACTGGTCATCAGCCCGAGTGACCCGGCTTCGACGGCGCGTTTGAATGCGGGCAGGTAGATTTCATGCAATGTGCGTTCATCGACAACACTGTCGGTCTTGTGGCGGTCGTAGTCGGAATTATTGCAGGCGAAATGCTTGACGGTGGTGATGACTCCCTCTCCCTGCACCCCCTGTACATACGCCGCGGCCATCTCTCCCGCCAGATACGGGTCTTCTCCCATGTATTCGAAGTTGCGGCCGCAGACGGGTACCCTCGCGATATTCACACCGGGGGCGAGCAACACCCCGATACCGGTGGCGCGGCATTCTTCCCCCACCATGGCCGCGGCCCGTCTGATCAATCCAGTATTCCAAGTGGCGGTCATAGCGATATTGGCGGGCAAATCGGTAACGGTAACGTCCAATCCGCGGATACCGCTGGTCGCATCGCTGGTCCAGACCCGGGGAAGCCCCAACCGCGAAACGCCACGGACACAGAAATTATCGACTCCGCTGACAAAGGCGAGCTTTTCTTCCTCCGTCATGGCCTCTACCAATCGTTCGGCGAGAGTTACGCCCTTCCTTCCCTTCGCCGGAGGGAGTCTCAATTCAGCCTGCGCGCCGTCCGCGGAACCCGGCGCTACCGGCGGTCTTGAGGCAAGGATGCCATCCAGTTTTCTCTGTACTGTTTTTCTGATGAATTGGTCGAACATATTCAGGGCCTCCCCTTTTCTCAAACTATACCCCGAGGATGGCCACCGGGCAAGGAGAGATATCGGGAAGCGGCTATCCAGAAACGCTCGACAAGCGCCTTCCATTGGTTCAGAGGCAATCATTGACCGCTGAGCGAGCTTGGCGAGGACACGCAGTGAGCCCGGAACGGGTCTATGTCCCAAAAACACAGACAGCGCAAGCTGCACGGCTTTGTGAGGCCGACGCCGGATGGGGCCGTTTATCGGGACACCTACCTGCGAAGGAGAATGACAGTCGGACAAGGCGGGAAGCACCCTCACTGTGCTGTTTGCACGGGAGAGGGGCGACCAACGCAGTCATACGGGCATTATCCGGCCACCCACCTGCGAAGGAGAAACAGACACAGGCAAGAAGACCGAACAAAGACGGGGACAGTACTTCGGTACGGCCCCGACGAAGTGACGCGGGCGGCGTTTCATTATCCGAGCAGTCATCTGCGAAGGAGAATGACAGTCGGACAAGGCGGGAAGCACCCTCACTGTGCTGTTTGCACGGGAGAGGGGCGACCAACGCAGTCATACGGGCATTATCCGAGCAGACTTGCTATGAAAGGCAAATGACGGTAAAGTTATCCCATGAGCATTCGAATCCTTTTCCTAGGTGAAATCGTCGGCAAGCCCGGCATTCAGACAATAAAAAGCGCATTGAAGGGTCTTCGTGCCGAGAAGCGGATCGATCTGGTCGTCGCGAACGGCGAAGGAACGACAAACGGGTTCGGTATCGGCAGAGCGCACGCGATCCAGTTGCAGAAACTCGGTATCGACATCCTCACCGGTGGCGAAAAAATCTACTACAAGCTCGACATGGTGGATTTCATCTCCAAGAACCCGACGATCCTCAGACCGGCGAATTATCCGCAAGGGGTACCGGGGCGCGGGGTGCGATACGTGAACATCGGGGACAAGAAGGCGGTGATCATCAACCTGCTGGGCAATTCCGATTTTCCAAGGACGCACTTGGCGAACCCGTTCAACTTCATCGAGAACCTTGTGGAAAAAGCCAGGGAAGAGACTCCGTTGGTCTTCGTGCAGTTCCATGCATCCACGACCGCGGAAAAAAACACCATGGCGTTCCTGCTGGACGGACGGGTCACAGCGATGATCGGAACCCATACGAAGGTACTGTCGGCGGATGAGAGGATTTTTCCCAAAGGAACGGCGATGATCACCGACAACGGACGTTGCGGCAGTCAGTTCAGCGTAGGCGGATTTGATCCGAAGCTGGAAATCAACAAATTCATCACCCAGATACCGATGAGATCACATGAGTGCTGGGAGGGGCTGGAGCTGCAGGGCGTGCTGGTCGAAGCCGACGACGAGGGAAAAGCTGTCTCGATCGAAACAATCAGGGTTCCTGTGGAGACACCGCGGAGACCGACGGACAACGACAAGGAAGAATGACGATGTATGAACACGTCGTGGTAGAACGTATCGATACGCAAGGGACGATCTTTGTAGGATGCGACGCAAAAGCCTGTGGCAATTGTTCGGGAAGCATGTTCTGCAACGTCAAGCACAAGACGTTCCCGGCGAAGAACCCCGACGGGCTTGAGCTACGACCGGGGGATGTCGTGGAACTGTACCTGCCGCCGGGCAAGACCATCTTCAGTACGTTCATGACGTTGATGGTTCCGTTGGCGATGTTCCTCGTCGGTTACTATCTGGCCGGGTTGTTCAATGCCCAGGCAAGCGAACTGACCAGGTTTGTCTTCGGCATCGGAGGAGTGCTGGCTGGCTTCCTGATCGCTTGGCTGTTCTTCAAACGACGCAGGAATTCGTACATCCCCGTCATCTCATCGGTAATCGCGCCTTATCAGGAAAACATGGAAGGAAAGAATGAAGGCGGGGCTGAGGAACAGGGCTGTGGCAAACAGTGTGACGCCTGCCCTTCCCACAGGGAGGATGGAAGCTGCGACCTTCAATAAGATTGCCCAAATCGACGAGGGAATGTATACTTCCCGCATGCTACCACATTATGGGAACAGGTATCATCGACTCACGACCCTCAGTCTGGCTTTCTTATTGGCGTTGTCGTTGGGCTCCTGTTCTTTCGCGCAACCGGAGGGAACCGCCGCGGGACGTCCGTCGGAATATCCTGACAGCTCTCTCAGGAACGCGACCTATGTACTCGGACGCCCCGGGCAGCAACCGCTCAGAATCAAAAGTGAGTTGATAGAGATATACCAGAAAGCGAACACCGCCTACATGGAAAGGATTTCTTTCGAGCAAAAGGATTCGGACGGCAACATCCTGCTGAAGGGGACCGCCGACAGGGCTCGAATCGACATGGACAGCCAGGATGCGGAAATAACCGGCAACGTCCGCATAGAAAAGGTCGACGACAAAATGATGATCAGCTGCGAATCCCTGGACTGGAAGAATTCGCTACAGCTTATTGAGACGAAAGGCGACGGCTTGGTCACTGTTTCCTACGGTGATGGCAACAATTTGACAGGCAGAGGGTTCACCGGACGTCTGGACGAAGCCTTGTATGAATTCAGTACGATTGAAAAGGGATACATATTGCCATGAAGCATGGACAGAGATACACGAATCGGCATATACCCTCGGTCCTCCTGGCCTGCGGTCTTCTATTCCTGCTGGCCATATCGTCATGTGTCGGAACAAACAGCCGAACGGTTTCCTCAGAACCGCCATCGACCGTTAAAAATGTCCCTGTCATCCCCGATACGGCCCTCCCGGAGCAACCCTCTACGACATTTGAAGAACCTACAACGCCGACAGTCTCCGTCGCCACCCCCTCAGAAGCATCAGCAGAAAAAGGGGCGAACTTTACGGAACCTGAGCGACCTGAGCGATCTGAGCGACCTCAGCAGGACCTCAGCGACCTCAGCGACCTCAGCGGAACCTCAGCGACTTCAGCGACTTCAGCGACTTCAGCGACTTCAGCGACTTCAGCGACTTCAGCGACCTCAGCGACCTCAGCGACCTCAGCGACCTCAGCGACCTCAGCGACCTCAGCGACCTCAACGGCACCAACGGCACCAACGGCACCAGCGACACCAGCGACACCAGCGACACCAGCGACACCAGCGACCTCAGCGGCACCAGCGGCACCAACGGCACCAACGGCACCAACG
>JAEXDQ010000008.1 GCA_023401595.1 Spirochaetota bacterium | reverse complement strand
AATCATGACCACCGGCTGAGCCGGTGGTTTGCACTGCGGGTATAACCCTTTGTTACCGGCCAGCGCCATGGCGCACTGAAACGACCGCCAGGTGCACCGCTTCATCAGGCTGCTGCTGAAGCAGCCGACGTCTTCTTCAGACCAGACACATCATCTGTGCCTGATGTACTTCCTTCTCACTTGCCCCCTTTCGTCGGCTCACCCGTGAACGGGTCGTACAGTTCCTTCATCTCCAGCTGTTCGGTCGCCTTGTCCTCAAGCAACTGGCTCCTTATGTACTTCTCTATCGCAACCTTGTTGCGTCCCACGGTATCCACGAAATATCCCCTGCACCAGAACTGCCTGTTCCCGTACCGGTATTTCAGGTTCGCAAACCTGTCGAATATCATCAGGCTGCTCTTCCCCTTCAGGTACCCCATGGATGACGCAACGCTTATCTTCGGCGGTATGCTCACCAGCATGTGTATGTGGTCGGGGCAGCATTCCCCCTCAAGTATCTCGACTCCCTTGCGTTCGCACAACTCACGCAGGATCTTCCCTATCCCTTTGCGGACCTTGCCGTAAATGACCTGCCGCCTGTATTTCGGTGCAAACACTATGTGGTATTTGCAATTCCATTTGGTATGGGCTAGACTTTCCTCATCCATTTGAATCTCCTTTGATTTTCGGTGCTTCCTGGCAGTCGCGCCTCAATCATAGGAGATTCCTTTTTCCTGTGCAAAGCTTAAGCTTTCCGGAACCTCCAGCCGAGCTGGAGGTATTCGTCATACAATAAGGGTATCGCACAAGTAAAAACACCCGTGCGATACCTTCTATCGTCAATAGTCCGCCATTATCACACCGCATAGCCCAGCATCTGGGGCAACCACAGTGAAATCGCAGGAATGAACGTTACCAACAGCAGGCCCACGACCATGGCGGCATACATCGGCATCATGGCCTTGACCGCCTTCTCAACGGAAATCTTCCCGATGCCGCAACCCACGAACAACGCGGACCCGACAGGAGGCGTACACAGGCCGACGGCCAGGTTGAAGATCAACATGACGCCGAACTGCACGGGACTCATACCGAACGACTGTACGACGGGAACCAGGATCGGCGTCACAATCAGAATCAGCGGCGCCATGTCCATGATGCAGCCCAGCAGCAGGAGCATGATGTTGATCAGTAGGAAAATGACTACCTTGTTCGATGAAATCGCCAGCAAACCGTTGGTGATCATCGTGGGAACCCGGAGCATCGCCAGCAGATAACCGAACGCACCGGCGGCGGCGATCAGCGAGAACACCATCGCCAACGTCTTGACGGTATTCATCAACAACCGCCCCATCTGCTTGATCTTCAACTCCTTGTAGACGAACACGGAGATGATGAACGCATAGATACAGGCGATCGCTGCCGATTCGGTCGCGGTGAACAGACCGCAGGTGACGCCGACAAGAATGATGACCGCGGTGAACAAGGCCAGGATGGCGTCCCACAGGACCTTCATGGCCTGCTTGAACGGAATCTTGTCGCCCTTCGGGTAGTTGCGAATCCTCGCAAGGATGAAACATACCACCAGCAACATGATGCCGCACATGATACCGGGAAGCAACCCGGCCATGAACAACGCCCCGACCGACACGCCGCCGGCGGCCACCGAGTAGATGATCATGTTGTGGCTCGGAGGAATCAGCACTCCCTGGCAGGAGGACGCGACCGTGATCGCCACGGAAAACTCCTTGTCATACCCGGCTTTCTCCATCATCGGTATCTCGATGGAACCGAGGGACGATACATCGGCGACGGCTGAGCCTGAAAGGTGTCCGAAGAACATCGAGCCAAGGACGTTCACGTAGGCGAACCCACCGCGGAAACGACCGACCAACGCATTGGCGCTGTCGAGCAGCCGGTTGGAAATACCGCCGGCGCCCATGATCTCGCCGGCAAGCACGAAGAACGGTATCGCCATCAGCGAGAAACTATTAATGGCCTTGCCCATCTGCTGGATGAACGCCATCAACGGAATGCCCATGTACGCCAAGGTAATGCAGGAAGAGACCGCCAGCGCGAAGGTGACGGGCATCCTGCAGATGATGAAGACGACGAAGGTGCCGAGCAACAACCAGATAGCGAGCGTTTGACTGAACATCAGGCGGCCTCCTTCCCTTCTTCGATCTCGATATGCCGGTAACGGTCGAGACCGAACAGCGACAATACAGTGAAATAGATGATGAACACGCCGCTGACGGGCATCATCAGATAGAGAATTCCGGCAGGCCATTGCGTAGCGGGCAATGTCGAACTCATGGTCGAGGACACCAGACGGCTCCCATAGACGACGAGGATCACCCCGAAGAACATCGTGGCGACCGTATTGACCTTGGTAATGACAAACTGGACTTTTTTTGGAAATTTATTGAAGAACATCACAATCGCTATATGAAGATCCTTCTCCACGCCGATGGCCATGGAGATGAACGCCATCCAGACCATCAGCAGCAAGGCGACCTCCTCCGACCAGCGGATGCTGGTGTTGAGTACCTTGCGGCTGAACACCTGGGCGCTGACTATCAGCACAATGACCAAAAGCACCAGCTTAGCATATTCCAGCAGCACACGGTAGACGATATCGAAAACATACGTTATGCAGCTCAGCACTTTCTCCGCCGGCTTCATATCGGGTCTGAACATTGGGTTTGCCATACGTCTCCTCCTTGTTTGAAGCATATGGACAGAAAGAAGGAACCGGCCGGCCCGTGACCGACCAGTTCCCTGTCTCATTCAAGGAAGACTCTTATTTCGTGGCCTGGATTCTGGCGATCACGTCCTCATAGCCCGCCCCGTACTTGGTGTACAGCGGCGTCATGGCATCCTGGAACTTCTGCTTCTCACCCGCGGCCAGCTCGGTCACCACGGAGCCGCCGGCCTTGACCTTCTCCTCGGAAGCCTTTTCCTTCGCCGCCCACAGCTTCCGTTCGATCTTCGCGCTCTCCAAAGCCGCCTCTCGGATGATCGCCTGGTCCTCCGCGCTCAGCTTCTTCCAGGTGACCGCGCTCACCATCTGCATCTCCGGCACTCTCGTATGTTCGTCCAGCACGAAATACTTCGCGACCTCGTAATGGCTCGTCGATTCGTACGACGGCCAGTTGTTCTCCGCCCCGTCGATGACGCCGGTCTGCAAGCCGCTGTATACTTCTCCGTACGCCATCGGCGTCGGGCTCGCCCCCAGGGCCGCTACCATGTCCATCATCTGCTGCGACTCCTGCACGCGGATTTTCAGACCCTTCATGTCCGCCAGCGTCCTCACCGGTCTGACAGAATTGTAGAAGTTGCGCGCCCCCGCGTCGAACCACGACAGCCCGATCAGGTTGTTCGCCCCCACGGACGCCAGGAACTCGTCGCCGATGGAGCCTTCCAGAACCTTCCACATATGATCGCTGTCCCGGTACAGGTACGGCAGCTGCAGCACGTTCAGCGCCTTGTTGAACTCAGCGAGCGGAGACAGCGATACGCGCGTAAAGTCGATCGCACCGAACTGCATCTGCTCGATGACCGATTTCTCGTCGCCCAGCTGGGCTCCGTAGTACACTTCGACCTTGATACGGCCCCCGGTCTTCTCCTCGACCATTTTGGCGAACTCGTAGGCCGCCTGGGTCGTCGGGTAATCCTGCGGCTGGTTCTCCGCATAGCGCAGCACCATAGCCTTCTGAGCCGTCCCCTGGCTCTCCGAGCCGCCGTTGGCGTACACGAGGCCGCATACCGCCGCCATGACACACAGCATCACAATAAGTTTTTTCATCTCTGCTCTCTCCTTTCAGGAAAAATAGTTGATTCAGAGAGGAAGCGCCCCTTCCACCTCCGCATGACATGACCAGTATAGGGTCGCCGCTAAGAATTCGTTAAGTAGGATTTTTTTTCAATCAGAACCTTTATTGTCAGGATCGTCCAGACTTGAAACTCGTCGGGGACGTTCCATAGTACTGCCGAAACACCCTGGAGAAATAGTTATGGTCGGAAAAACCTGTCAGAGAGGCCGTATCCTTTACAGACTTGCCCTCCTGCAACAACGCCGAAGCCTTCTTCATACGAATCTCGGTCACATACTCCACGAAGGGCATATCGAAATATTCCTTGAACAGTTTGGAAAAATAGCTTCGGTTGATCTGGACGAAATCCGCGATATCCTCCGCGGACAAAGGTTCCGCATAATGGGAATGGAGATATCTGTCCACCAATGCGAAGGACCTGGCGTATTTGTCCTGCCGGTCAAGGAGAATCGCATCACAGGCCGCGTCGATGAAATCCATCAGATACGTCTCCAATTCCGACATGCTGCCACGTGTCGGCCGATCCCGGTAGAAATGGGGGATGGAGCCGCCGATCCCATAGCAGAAGACCAGAATCAGTTCATAGAACTCCAGCTCCGCTCGCCGAGTATCGGAATAATGCGCCAAAATGCCGTCGACAAGCTCATGAGCCAACTGACGGGCCTTCTCCTGGTTACCCTCCAGCACCGCTTCGTGCATCATCTTGACCAGTCTGCGCTGCGCGACCGCCACATCCTCACCGTTCTCGGTTTTTCCGATATCGGAAAAACGCAGCAAATTCCATCCGTTGTGCATGGCCGATGTATACGCAACGGAAGCGGTATGGATCGACTGAGGTATCCCCTCCAGAGAATCGAAGAACATCCCGACGCCGACAGCCTTGCCGCTACCTGCGAATACAGGGAGGGTATGGTCAAGCCGGCCGACAAGCTGCTGCTGACGATCGGTGAAGGCCAGGACGGTGATACGGTCGGGAGAGGCGAAATAACAGACCGATGAACGCGACAGCTCCGAATCCTTTTCAAACAAGTCAACCAATTGGGATTCAGCCATTCCCCCGACGACCAAGGCGACACCCTGTTCCGTTTCAATTCCCTGCAGCCTCAGATACGACCTCACCGCATCCTCGGACAGGTTCCCAAATTTCAACGAAGCGAAAAATTCACGGGTGAACAGGTTGATGACTTTTTTGAAGGCATCGTCCGGCGCCCGCCGTCGTTGAATATTCCTGATGCACTTGTCCAACAATTCATAGACGGCGGTATCCGCCGAAGGTTTCACCAGATAGTCGCAGGCCCCCAGACGGATGGCTTCCTGGGCAAAATCGAAATTACCCCATGCAGTGAGAAAGGCAAGCTGGCACTCGGGCGAAATCTCCTTGATCCGACGCCCCGCTTCAAGCCCGTTCATACCAGGCATCTGAATATCGAGGAACACGATCTCAGGGGAATGCTTGCGCGTCAGTTCCACGGCTTCGCGTCCGTTCTTCGCTTTGATACACTGGACAGGCAGACCGCTTCGTGAGACCAGCAGCTCTATCGCGTCCCGCTCCAACTGTTCATCGTCCGCTATCAGCAATGTATACATGGTGAGCCCCCTGAGCCTGTCTTTCGGCCGTAGCTTTTCCAGATTCCTGTTTTACCGGCCTACAGGGCAAAACCAACTGGACCCTAGTCCCGCCGGATTCCCCGATGCCGCTGATGGAAAGAGCGGCTTTGCCTTTGTAGTAGACCCTCAGCCTGTCCCGCACATTCATGATGCCGATATGGCTTTTCCCCCGGCCGTCCCCCATAGGAAACGTACCGGTCCCGATACCTACGCCGTTATCCTCCACCGATATCCTGATACGCCGGACGGAGACCTTGCCGACGGAAACGACGATCTCTCCACCCTCTTCAAGCGGTTCAAGCCCATGGATGACCGCGTTCTCCACGAACGGCTGTATGATCAGCGGAGGAATCCGAATTCCTTCCAACTCTTCGGGACAATCGATGCGGTAGGAAATCCGCTCCCCGAAACGGGCTCGCTGGATGCTCAGGTACTGTCTGACGAACTCCAGTTCCTTCGATAGCTCGACATCATCCTGAAACTCCAAGGTATAACGGAAAATAGACGCGAGGCTGTTGATCAGGCCGACGGTCGAATCGGCATGCTCGAACAAAGCGGTACGGCCTATCGTATTCAAGGTATTGAACAGGAAATGGGGATTGATCTGGGCCTGCAACGATAAAAACCGCGCCCTGTCCAGCTCCCGCGTCATCCGAATCTGTTCAAGCTCCTTCCTGTGCAACCGGTGTTCCAGTTCCATCCGTTCCTTGAGGCTCGCCTTCATCTGGTTCATGCTCTTCTCCAGGAAGAACAGCTCCTGCGGCCCCGCCAGATCGAGATCCGGCGTATCAAGGTTCCCCTGGGTGATGTCCCCGGCGGTCTTGACCATCCGTCCGATGGGCTTGGCCAACCACATGGTAATGAGATAGGTGGTCGCGAAATACGCCGTGACAATGAAGAACATCAGAATGACGGACAGCTCCTTCAGATGCTCCACCCTGCGCATGTTGTCCAGCGAGGCGACCACATCGCCGCTGACCGCCGCAGAGAGATACAGATTGTATGTATAATCCAGCACATAGTCGTAGACCTTGAGACCCCAGTAGTATTTCGTGAAAATCTCAGGCGAAATCTCCGCAACCCCCTGTTCAAGATCTTCGACAAGGGCGCCGATATAGTTGATACCGTTGATGATCGCATTCGCCAGAAAATATTTCTCTGGATTTTCCTCATACGGGACATTCAAGGTGTTCGCGTTCAGCAAAGCCCGATACTGCGTATATCGATGCGCCTTGAGAAGTTCGCCGACCTCCTGCCGATCAGACTCCTGGATGGCCGCGAACAGGTCCATGAAGTCCTCTTTGCCGGAAGCGAGTTCGCCTGCGAGACGGTTGATGGTGATATACCGCTGTATCCGGGTCTGCATGTCGCCGACGATACTATACAGGCTGGCGAACAAAACCACGGCCAGCAACAGCACGACGAACAACATGACGAGATTGTAGGTCAGAAGGACTGTTCTGAAGCTTACTTGAGACTTTTCCTGTACCTGGGAACCGGGCGTTGCTCCACCAACCATGTAAAACAGTATATCACATGTACTACGCGTATCAACTAACGATTCTTAACGACGACCTGAACTCCCTGAAGGATATCAAGCGCTTTTTCATTCATGGAGGCATCCGCGCTGGCGGTACATGCCGCGTCTACGACGATCTCCGCCTCCGGCAAGGCGGCCTTCGCCAATATCGCGTTGGAAAGGACGCAGATGTTAGACACCAGTCCGACCAGTTCAACGACATCAAACCCGGAAGCTTTCAGATATTCGGCCAGCTCCAGGCTCCCGAAAGTAGTTTTCTCAAAACAGGCGGCAGCTTTGGGCAAGTACTTGGCGACAGCTCCATACAGCTTCCAGCCCTCCGTACCTTTCTCGCAATGGGGAACCGGTAGCTTTCTGCCCTCCTGGGTCGAAAGATAGTCTGGAGCATGGGTGTCGAATGTAAACAGCAAGGAAGCCTGTTCCGCAAGGCAATCGACAATCTTCCTTTCTATACGGCCTTCCAGCTCAACGGCTCCGGGGAATCCCAAGCTCCCCGATACGAAGTCATGTTGATAGTCAACCACGATCAAAGCTTTCTTCATAACGTCTCCTCCGGACTTCTCAATCAACGTCGTCCTTTCGTCTCTTCTTATCTTCTATCCCCGAAAACCAGCATCGAAGACGGCCGGTCCAGGAACAGGGCGCATTCACTTCTTCGCCGGAGAACGGTGCAAGGCGACAAAGGGGAAATCTGATCATACAGGCACATCGCCACCGCACAAGTTTTCCGCTGGTCAGGGACGGAACAAATAATACTCCTGCTTTTCAATATCTGACGAATACTCATGGTTATCGCCTGGATCGGAGCATCATCCATACAAGGGAACCACCCCTCGCTCACCAGCTGCTTCCGACTGCGTTCATCAAGCTCCACGAGCAAATACGGCTCCTCGGCATCGAAATCCGCCGGAGGACCGTTGAACGCGAGATGTCCGTTTTCACCGATTCCAAGGAATGTGACATCGACAGGACGCTGCATGATCGATGCGGAAAGACGTCTTGTTTCAGCAGCCAGATCTTCCGCGGAGCCGTTTATGGGATGGAAGGCTTTCAGCTTCTTCACCTGATCGGTGAAACGATCCCGGAGGTATTTGCCGGAACTCGCCGGATGCTCCGAGGAAATTCCCGCATACTCATCAAGATGAAACACCTCCACCTTGCTCCAGTCGACATCCTGCAGGACAAGCGCGTTGAGCATCTCAAGCTGGCTGACTCCGGCGGCCAACACAATGACAGCATATCCATTCCTGGCGATAGCTTGCCGGATTTTCAACGCCCCCGCTTGGGCGGCTTGCAAGCCCAAATCCTGTTTATCTCCACAAATAGTCACCCGCATGGCGTCCGTCCTCGTATATCCTAGCCGGAGAGAATCCAAGCTATCTGCCATTGTAACGATATGTACATGGTTGGCATAGTACAGTACGAAACAAATACCTCTGTTTTGAGGTAAGGGACGGCTACCATATCGCGAAGGCATTCCACCCGTTATCCGCAAGTCCGTACGAAGCGCCCGCCGTTATCGGTCAGCATCCTAGGAAAACGCATCCCCCAACGCATACACATCGAAAATTACATCAGCCACCTCCGGGCCTTTTCCCAGCCTTGCCAGCCATAAAAAACGGGCCCACCGAAGTGAGCCCGCCGTCATGTGAAATAGAATTCCCCGAACTTAGAAAACGATGATTACCTTAGGAGTAACGGAGAAAGCCTTGGTGGCCTTGGCATATTCCATGTTCATGGCGAACTCTACGCCGCTGAGCTTGTAGGAAGCGTCGCCGCCAACTGTGAAGGTGTCGCCCACTTTGGTGAGGTCGGCGATGTTGAAGTAGACGTCCAGGCCGAGGTTCTTGACCAGGTTC